>NZ_AP024650.1:624386-936579 GCF_019977275.1 Arthrobacter sp. StoSoilB19
GCCTGGGCGCCCAGGTCTGCCATGGATTCCGGCAGTACGGACTTCACCGTGGCTTTGGTCCCGACGGCGATGAACGCCGGCGTCTGGATTTCACCGTGCGGCGTGGTGATGGTGCCGGTGCGGCCCAGGAACTCCCCGCCGTTTTCAGCCGTCCGGGCGGCAGCGGGCGGACAGGTCTCCGCCAGGCGGGTGCCCACTGTGAAGGAAAACTGTGACCGGGTATCAGGCAGGGCAAAGGCGGGATCGGCAGGCACGGTACCAGTGTGCCAGCAATTGGCGCTGCCCCAATAAACCAGCCGGCGCCGTCAGCTGACCGGTTCCGAGTCCGGGTAGTTCCTGGAGCGCCACGTATCCCAGGCGGACCGGATGGCGTCAACCTTGCCGGCGCCCAGGTCGTAGGTGGAGGCGATGACCAGCGACCCTTCACCCTCTGCCCGGACGTCCTTGATGGCGGGATGGTCGGCCACCACCAGCAGCCCCTCGCCATGCTCTGCGTAGCCGTGCACGGTGAGTCCCACCTGGTGGCTGGTCCGGTACCAGACCTTGCCGCTGATTTCCTCTCCGGTATCCAAGGTGATTTGGTACGGCTCGCCCGGGGCAGGGAGGTCGGCCAGCCCCAGTTTCTCGATCGCGGAGCCCTTCCCCTCTGTCAGGTGCAGGAACAGGGTGTGCCGCTTGCCGTGCGGGTGGCGTTCCAGGGCAAAGCGGAGCTGCTGCAGGAAGGTCAGCCAGCCCTGGGTGATGTCCTCGTCCCAGGCAGCCCACTCGGAGTCGTGATCCATGGCCCCGCGGGTGACGCTGACCCGGGTTCCGCCGGCCACCGGGTGAAGCTCGAACGTGTCCCCGCCGTGGACGGTGAGGCTGGTATGGTCCGCGGATTCCTCCACGTCGCTGGAAAAGTAGATCTCCTTGATCTCGGACTCCAGGTCCTCGGCCTGCCAGCCGTGCCACTGGGCTACCTTGGACGGTTCACGCAGCATGGTCCAGACCTGCGGCGCGTCGGCGTTGATCACTACGCTGAGATTGTTGGTCATAGCCCCGAATGTACAACTCCGGCTACGCCCCGGGTAGGGGTAATTTCCCCCGCCCCGAAGCCGGTCCTGCGGTCAGGACCGGACAGCCTCCAGCTCATTGCTGATCCGGCGTTCCAGCTCGGGCATCCCGATGGTTTCCGAGCCGCCGTGGGCCCGCAGGAACAGCAGGCTTTCCAGCCGCAGCAACCGCCATTCACGCTCGGCATCGTGGTTGGAGTTGTCGATGGAGCGGAAGATTTCCTTGTCGTACAGGTTGGGTTCGTTGAGTGAGCGCTGCCGCACCTTGGCGGCCATGCGTGCCTTGAACGCATCCGTTTCCTGGTTTTCCGGGGTGCGGATCAGCTTCTCATAGACCTCGGCGCGTTCGTCCTGGCCGTCCTGCCGGCAGATGTAGCTGGCCAGGGCGAGGGAGGCCTCCACCGAGGTCCACCGGCCGGGGTTCCCGTCATAGGGCAGCACGGTGAGGAGGTCAGCCACGGCCAGAGCCCCGTCGGCATCCTTGAGCGTGATGAACAATTCGTGCGCCAGGTCGGTAAGGTCCTTCAGGCAGCTTCCGGACTTGAAGTTGACGCCCTTGGAGAGCCGGTCGGCCAGGAGCAGGACGCCCTCGGCATCCGGGTGGGCCTCGGCGGCGGCTTCCACCACGGACTCAGGGGTGCCGGCCGGAGCCGGGATGAGGGCGAGTTCCTCCTCGCTGGGTCCGGTCGCCGCGGGCGGTACCGGCGGCAGGGGAGGTACGACGACGGCGGGCGCCACGGTGATGGGCCCGGTCCCGGCGGTTTCCACCGGCGGTGTGGCTTCCGGGAGGTCAGCCGGCAGCGGCAGCTGGGTGACGTCGTCGTGCGTTCCGTCCACAACGGTGACGGTGGCACCTATGGCGACCCGCAGCGTCCCGCCGCCGGAGAGGCTTGCCAGCACCAGTGCCGGGGAGCCGAAATCGTCCCGCTCAAGCTCCACCTGGTCGATTTCGGCGGTGCGGTGGCCGTCCGGAAGGAGGATGTGGGTGCCGGTGGTCAGAGATCCAGCCTGCTGTTCACGGTGGTGCCTGGCGGCTGGTGATTCGGTCATGGGAGTCCTTAAGTTCTCTTGCGGTCCGCCCTACAGTCTACAAAGGCGGGCGCCTAAAACCGGGGACCCCCAGGTCCCGGCGCGGATGTCAGAAGCCCACACCTGCGAACGCCAGGGCCTGCCGGATGAGGCCGCCGCGGCCTCCTGCGAACTCCATCTGGACGCCCGGGCTGAGGACTTCCTCGGGGGTCATCCATGTCAGTTCCAGGGCGTCCTGGCGGGGTTCGCACTCGCCCGTGACCGGGATGATGTAGGCCAGGGACACGGCGTGTTGCCGCTCGTCGGTGAACCCCGTCTGGGACGGTGCCGGGAAGTATTCGGCCACCGTGAACGGCACGGGGCTGAGCGGCAGCTGCGGAAACGCCAGGGGGCCCAGGTCCTTCTCCATGTGCCGCAGCAGGGCGGCGCGGATGGTTTCGCGGTAGATGACCCGGCCGGAGACCAGGGACCGCACCATGGTCCCGTCGGCGTCGGCCTGCAGCAGCGTGCCCACCTCGTTGACGTATCCCAGCGGATCCAGCCTGACCGGCACGGCCTCCACGTACACCATGGGCAGCCGCCCGCGGGCCTCAAAGAGGTCTTCTTCAGAGAGCCAGCCGGGATTCGGGTCAGGTGTGCGCACGTTCATGGTTAAGTTCTACCCCATGGGGCGGTGCTGGGAGATCCAGAGCGTGGCGGGCGCGTTGGGGCTGCCCACGTCCGGATTGGCAACGTGAAGAGTGCTCCCAAAGGCTTCCTCGGTCAGGCTGGCCGGGAAACCGGCACCGGCGAGGCGCTCCCGCAACGGTTCCAGCCCGCCGTCGTATTCGAAGCCCAGGCCTGAGCGCGGGGGCCCCGACGCCGGGCGCACCAGGAGGACGCCGCCGTTCTTGGCCGTGAAATCGGCGGTTTCGTCGTTGTCCGGCACCGGCCGGGGACGGGCGCCGGCGTGCAGCAGGGTGCGGATGGCTGCCTCCGGGTCCGGGGTGTACCAGACGCCGGCGACGGCCAGTGCGGGATCGGCATCGGCGCACTGGGCGCCGTGGACGGCCTTGTCCGCCAGGAAGCTGAATCCGTCCGGCGCGGTGACCCGGCAGGCCTCACCGTGGTCCGTTGCGACGAGTTCGGCCGGCTGCGTTGGTTCCTCTTGCGTTCCGTCCGCCTGCGGTCCGCCCTCCTGGGCGGACAGGTTGGTGCGGCGGGCGAACTCCGCCACGTCGCCCACTTCCACCCCAAACACGGTGCGGCCGTCCTGGCCGGACCCTGCCTCGGCGCCGTGCAAAGCCAGGCGGCCTGACGCGGAGTCGAAGACCTGCCACCCGCCGTCGTCCTCTGTCTGGACCATTCCCAGGGCGGTGAGGAACTGCTTCCAGGGCTCGATGCGGGACGTGAAGTGGACGGGACGGACTCGGAGCATGGCATTGTCCTTGATGCTGGTTGACGGGCGGCAGTGGGTGACGGCTGCTGTATGGCCATGATGCCACCGGAAGCGCCGGCGCACACAGGGCTTGTGGCCTGGGATTCTCCGGGCAGAATGGGGCCATGGCCGATGACCTCGATGAACTGCTGGTACCTGACGCTGCCGCCTGGCGTGCATGGCTGGAAGAAAACCACAGGACCAGCCCGGGAGTGTGGCTGGTCCTGCACAAGAAGGGCGGCACGGTAACCGGCCTGGACTACCCGGCGGCGCTGGACGAGGCACTCTGCTTTGGCTGGATCGACGGGCAGCTGCGGCGCCGGGATGATGAAAGCTCCTTCCAGCGGATGACGCCGCGGCGTCCGCGGAGCGTCTGGTCCGCCCGGAACGTGGGGCACGTTGCGCGCCTGGAAGAGGAGGGGAAAATGACCGACGCCGGCAGGGCAGCGGTGGAGGCGGCCAAGGCGGACGGCCGCTGGGACGCAGCGTACGGCGGGCAGGCCGACGTGAAGGTTCCGGCAGACCTGGCTGCCGCGATTGCCGCGAACCCCGAGGCCCAGGCGATGTTCGACGTCCTCACTAAAACCAACCTGTTCGCCCTGGTGTACAGGACCAATTCGGCCAAGCAGGCAGCCACCCGGGAACGCCGGATCGCGGGGTTCGTGGAGATGCTGGCCCGCGGCGAAACCCCGTTTCCGCAGAAGAAGCGCCCTGCCGGCCAGGACCGGCAATAGTTCATGACGCTCCGGGATTCGGTTCCCGGGCGCCGGGCCGGTAAAATTGACGGTTCACTTGCGCTGGTGCCGTTCCCCGAACCCGGGGGACGGCACTTGTGCGTTCAGCGACGGATCGACACAACATGCCATCCACCTTTTTCAGAACCGCGTTTGCAGCCCTTCGGCGGCGGCCCCTCCTGTGGTCCGTGGTGGCCGCGGTTGCAGCCCTGGCCCTGGCCGGTTCGCTGGTGCTCGTGGGAAATGCCCAGCGTGACGACAGCCGGCCGGCCGGGCAGCCCACGGCCGCACCCACGGAATCTTCTCCGGCTGCAGATCCCGGCTACCGCCCCGCCTACCACCTCAGCCCGGACCAGCGCTGGATGAACGATGCCCAGCGGCCCTTCCTGCTGGACGGCGTCTGGCACTATTACTACCTCTACAACGCTGACTACCCGGACGGAAACGGCACCGAGTGGTTCCACGCCACCAGCACGGACTTGGTGCACTGGAAGAACGAGGGCGTAGCCATCCAGAAGTTCCGCAATGGCCTGGGCGACATCGAGACCGGATCCGCGGTGGTGGACACCGAGGGGACGGCCGGGTTCGGCAAGGGGGCGGTGGTCGCCGTCCTCACCCAGCAGCACGACGGCGTCCAGCGCCAGTCCCTGTTCTACTCCACGGACAAGGGCTACAGCTTCCAAAGCTACGGGCAAAACCCCGTGATGGAGAACCCCGGCGCCGAGCACTGGCGGGATCCGCGCATCGTCCGGGACGACGCCAACAACCAGTGGCTGATGCTGCTTGCCGAGGGTTCCAAGATCGGCTTTTACACCTCGAAGGACCTGTTGCAATGGACCTATGTGTCGGGTTTCGAGAAGGACGGGCTGGGCATCCTGGAGTGCCCGGACTTCTTCCAGATGGATGTCGACGGCGACCCCGCCAAGCGCACCTGGGTCCTGGCGGCGAGCGCCAACGGCTCCGCCGAGGGCCGCAGCACGGGGCTGGCCTACTGGACCGGCGGCTTTGACGGCAAGGCCTTCACCCCCGAGGGCAGCCATCAGTGGCTCGACGGCGGCCCGGACTTCTACGCGGCCGTCACCTGGGAGGATCCGCGCCTGGACGACGGCCGGCGGAAGGCCTCCCGGCACGCCATCGGCTGGATGAACAACTGGGCCTACGCCCGGCAGCTGCCCACAAAGGACTGGCAGGGGGCCGCCTCGGTGGTGCGGGACATCAGCCTCACCTCCGAGGGCGGCCGCCCGGTGCTGGCGTCATCGCCCACCGCCGGGCTCCGGTCGCTGGAGGGGGACCCGGCGCACCTGCAGGCCGGCAGCATCGGGGACGGGCAGCCGCTCCCGGTTCCCGAGGGCGGCGCCTTCAAGGTCGACGTCGAACTGGAGAAACCCGGGAACGGGACCGGTGAAGCCCGGCTGCTCCTGCAAAGCGGCGGGAGCACCTACGCCACCATCGGCTACGACTTCACTGCCGGGCGGGCCTATGTGGCCCGCGACGGTGACACGGTGGCAGGCGGCCAACGGAAGGCCGCCGACCCGGCAGCCGACACCGAGTACCGGCAGCCGCGTTCCGTCCAGGTCCGGCCCACGGGGGACACGGTGCACCTCACGGCATACGTGGACCGCTCATCGATCGAGGTCTTCGTCGGCGGGCAGTCCCTGACCTCCCTGGTGTTTCCGCCCGCCGGCCCCAGGGAGGCCCGCCTGGCAGCCGACGGCGGGGTGCTGCTTGGGGCCGGCACCGTCACGCCCCTGGCCGGCATCCGTTAGCCAGCGGTTGGCGCGCTGCCGTCGGGACTTGCCGCGGTGACTGCCGCGGCAGCCTCCAGCGTCATCCACGCCTGCAGCTGCGTGGAAAGCTCGACGGCGGCGCCCGGGGGATACGCCTCAGCGGCCGGGTGGGCGGCATGGATGGAGAAGATGCTGGTGCCTTCAAGCCGTGCCCTGGCCTCCCCGGCGCCGACGGAGCGCCGGCCGGACCAGAACGCCTCCGCGGTGTCCGTCACCAGCCGGGCAGCCGTGGCACGGGTGGCCGCGGGCAGCCGGGTGTCGGCTGCCGCGAGCGCCAGGTAGCGGCAGAGGATCCCGGTGAAGAGGCCGCCGTCGCCCGTTCCTTCGCACCGGAGCACTGGGCTGTCCACGGCCGTGAGCTTCATGTTTACCGCGTCCACCAGGGCTGCCGCCCGGGCGAGGTTGGCGTCGCCGCCCAGTTCCAGGAGGGCCCCCAGCACGGGACCCTGGTTGTAGGTGTACACGGCGCGTTCCACCACCACGCCGCCGGCGGGGTCCGGGCGCACACCGTCCAGGTACAGGCCCTGGTCCAGGTCGAAGAGGGTGGCGTCCAGCCAGTCCAGCAGCGCCTGCGCCTTGCCGCGCTGCCCGGTGCGGGCGTAGAACAACGCCACGGGGGCCGTGGCAGGGGTGTTCTTGAAGTCCCGCTTCTTGCTCCAGAACGTGCCGCCGCCCAGGTCATCGGTGCATGCGGCGTCGAACTGCAGCGTCAGCGATGCGCGGACCGTGGCGTTGCGGCGGCGGCCGGGACGCCGTGTCTCCTCAGCCAGCCCGTCCAGCCTCAGCGTTGCCAGCGCCAGCCACGCCATGTCGTCGTAGTAGCTGTTCACGAAGGTCAGGGCGTTGCGCAGCCTGATGCCGGTGACCAGGCGCGAGGCCAGGCGTCCGGCGATGGGCCGGTCCGGGCCGTTGAACCGGGCCGCGGGGGTGGCTCCGCCGCCCAGCTCCCGCCGGCCGGTATCCACCAGGCAGTCCACGTAATGGGCCTGCCACCAGTAGTGCCACGGGAGGACCAGGCCCGCGGCCGGCCGGACGCGCCGGAGCGCCGCGAGCCACCGTCCCAGCCGCCGGCCGCCGGGCTCCTGTCCCTGCTCCGCCGCAGGCTGGTCCTGCCCCGCCGGGTGCTTGCCCTGCCACAGCACGGCGCCCAGGTGGGTTCCGGGCAGCAACAGCAGTTTCCGGCCGAACAGCGTGGTCACCGACCGGGCCGCGTGGTTCGCCCTGTCCTGCCAGGCGGTCAAGGAGGTGCTGCTGGAGGTCATGCCGTCCACCCTAACGGGGCACACGCAGCCCGGGCGCGTGCGGCGGTGGCGCATTTCAGTTAACATTCATTAACTGTTGCTCGAGGCCGCGCCGCGGCATGGGGACACGCATCAAGGAGGATGTATGGACATCAAGGGCTGCGTCGCACTGGTGACAGGCGGTGCCTCCGGGCTGGGAGCTGCCACGGCGCGGAGGTTGTTCGACGGCGGGGCCTCCGTAGTGCTCGTTGACCTCCCGTCCTCCAACGGGCAGGCAGCCGCGGACGAACTCAACGGCCGGGCCGAAGCCGGCCAGTCCGCCGTCTTCGCCCCCGCTGACGTGACCAGCGAGGCGGACGTGCGGGCCGCCGTCGGGACCGCCGCAGGGATGGGCCCGCTCCGGATCGTGGTGAACTGCGCCGGGATCGCCACCCCCGGAAAGGTCCTGGGACGCGACGGCGTGCTGCCGCTGGAAACGTTCAGCCGTGTCATCCAGGTGAACCTGATCGGCACCTTCAACGTCCTGCGGCTGGCGGCCGAGGCGATGGTGGCCACCGAGCCCGCCGTCACCGCGCTGGGCGGCCCGGAGCGCGGCGTCATCATCAACACCGCCTCCGTGGCGGCCTTTGAAGGGCAGATCGGCCAGCCTGCATATTCCGCGTCCAAGGGGGCGGTGGCCGCCATGACGCTGCCCATCGCGCGGGAGCTGGCGCGCTCGCTGGTCCGCGTGGTCACCATTGCGCCGGGAATCTTCGAGACCCCCATGATGGCCGGCTTGCCCCGGGAGGCCCAGGACTCGCTGGGCGCCCAGGTTCCGCACCCGTCCCGGCTGGGCAAGCCGGCGGAGTACGCCAACCTGGTGGCGCACATCGTGGACAACGCCATGCTGAACGGCGAAACCATCCGCCTTGACGGTGCCATCCGGATGGGGCCGAAATGAGCGCGCCTGACGTGTCACAGCTGCCCGCGGCGGACTTCTTCGCCGTCGAATCCCTGCTGGGCCAGGCCGAGAGGAACAAGCTGGCCGAGCTGCGGGACTTTTTGGCCGCCGAAGTGGCGCCGTACGCCGGGGACTGGTGGAACAAGGCCGAGTTCCCCGCCCACATCCTGCCCAAGCTGGCTGCGCTGGAACTGAGCACGCCCGCCCACCGCGGCTACAGCCACCTGTTCGCCGGGCTGGTCATTGCGGAGATGACCCGGGTGGACACCTCCATCGCCACCTTCTTCCTGGTCCACCACGATCTCTTCGTTGAGTCCCTGCACACCTTCGGCAGCGAGGACCAGAAGCAGCGGCTGCTGGCTGACGCCTCGGAGCTGCGCACCACGGGCGCCTTCGCCCTCACCGAACCCCTGCACGGGTCCGACGTGGCGGGCGGCATGGAGACGCGGGCACGGCGGATATCGTCCAGCACCGGGGAGCCGGACGGCGGCGGCGACACCTGGGTGCTCAACGGCGCCAAGCGGTGGATCGGCAACGGGACATTCTGCGACTACATGCTGGTGTGGGCACGGGACGAGGGGGACGGTTCCGTGCGGGGCTTCGTCGTGGACGCCACCCTGCCGGGGGTAAGCCGGAGCAGGATCGAGAACAAGATCGCGCTGCGCACTGTCCAGAACGCGGACATCGTGTTCCGGGAGGTCCGGGTACCGGAGGCGGACCGCTTCAGCGGGATCAGCAGCTTCGAGGACACCAAGGAACTGCTGCGCAGCTCACGGATCATGGTGGCCTGGCAGACGGTGGGCCAGCAGCTGGCGGCGTTCGACGTCGCCCGGCAGTACGCCGTGGAACGCGAGCAGTTCGGCCGCCCGCTGGCACACTTCCAGCTGATCCAGCAGCAGCTGGTGACCATGCTGGGCAACGCCGTGGCCAGCATGGCCATGATGGCCGGAATCGCCAGGCTGCAGGACCAGGGTGCTGCCGACATGCCGCAGGTGGCGCTGGCCAAGTCCTACCTGAGTGCCAGGATGCGGGAAACCGTGGCGCTGGGCCGTTCCATCCTGGGCGGAAACGGCATCGTCACCGATTACCGGATGGCCAAGATCTTCGCCGACGCCGAGGCCATCTACACCTACGAGGGATCGTTCGAGGTGAACACCCTGATCGTGGGCCGGGCCATCACCGGGATCTCCGCCATCTCCTAGGCAGGGTACGGCTGCTTCTCGCCTGCCTCCACCCGGATGTCCAGGCTGTTGTTCCTCACCGGCATGGGGCAGGTGCCGTAGGGCGTGAAGGCGCTGGGGTAGTTGATGGCCCGGTTGAAGTCCAGCACCACGGTCGCCCTGCCCGAGGCATCGTGCCGGGGCCTGGGCATGGAGAGTTTCCGCCATTCGTCAGTGGTGTCGCCGTTGGTCTCGTCATGGAACGTGACGGTCAGGGCGCCGAGCTTCTCTTCCTCCGCCTGGAGCCGGAACTCATGGTTGCTGCCGGGCAGCCTGAACACCACTTCCCCCACGCTGCGGTGCACGCCGTCCACCAGGGGGTTCGCGGTGCTGATCGGCACGTCCACCGGGGCCGGGTAGGGCTCAAACCGGCCCGCCACCTCCCAGTCCGGGTTGTACGGGTAGGTGGGGACGCCGTCAAACCCGGTGAAGGCCGGAGATGCAGAGTCCCGGGTGCGGATGGCGTACCGCCCGCCGCGCATGGCCAGTTCCACCACCACCTGGTCCCCATTGGGGCCGCCGAACTGCACCCACATCAGCGACTCCTCGTCCGCCAGGACGGCGGACACCGTGCCGTCCACCTTTTCCCCCGTCTCCACCAGCGTGAGCCCGTCCGGCGGAGCAGCGGTGAGGAACGCCGCGGTGCCTCCGGGGTCCGTGGACCACAGGCC
This sequence comes from Arthrobacter sp. StoSoilB19, assembly GCF_019977275.1. NCBI lineage: Bacteria > Bacillati > Actinomycetota > Actinomycetes > Micrococcales > Micrococcaceae > Arthrobacter > Arthrobacter sp. StoSoilB19. The sequence continues at coordinate 634,478 of NZ_AP024650.1, forward strand.
CGGGGCCAGGTCGACGGCGGCGGGGGCGTCTTCGAGCCACTGGAACGAGGTGAGGGTGAGCCAGCCGTGCGGCGCTGCCAGGGCTTTGTCCCGGTTGGTGCGGAAGCGCTGCCAGCGCTCGACCTTGGCGGCGGGAATGGCGGCGGGGGCGTTAGCGGGGGTGGCTGGGGTGGTGGCCATGGTTCCTTCCGGTTGCGTTGCCCCCGCTACAACCGCAGGCATGGACGGTTCATTCCGCCGGACGGACGCCGGCAACCCGCTGGGCATCCCGGATTCCAGCTGCACGGTGGTCCGCCGGGGTTGAATGGAGGGGTGGACATCCTTGCCGGAGTGAATCGGGAGTGGCTGGCGGCGCTTACGTGGCTGGCGGCGCTGGTTGCCGGCGCCATGGTGCTGGCATGGCGACGCAGGCGGGCCGACCTCGCCGCGCTCGCCGCCGTCGTCGTCTTCATGGCAGCCAATGTTGGCGCCGGCATCTACGTCCTGAACCACCTGGCGGACGGGCGCTGGGGCGGGGACGCGCAAGCCAAGCTCGTTCCGCCGCCGCTTTCCGGGACCCCGGTGGTGGGCCGGTTCCTGGAGCCGCTTGACGGGGCCCTGGCGGGCATGGCCGGCGGGGTCAACGACTTCATCGACTTCCGCGCTGCGCTGCCTGTGGCCCTGGACTTCTTCGCAGCCGCCGGCTGGGCCCTGGCCGTTTCGGTGCCGGTGGGGCTGGCGGCCGCCGCCGTTCAGGCGGGGAGGGCCCGCCGTCGTAAGGCTGACGATGCCGCCTGGCGCAGCGAGGTGGAGCAGCTCCGCGTGGAACTGGACGCCGTGAAGCGCCATGTGGGGTACCGCGACATCTTTTGAGACGGATTCCACTGCTGCACCGCACCGGGGGTAGCATCTTTAGCTAGTAACGTGGCTCACAGTATCCAGCGCAGTGTACGAGCCAAGTCCATAACCCTCGAAAGATTGCTTCAATGGCACACACTGCAACAGCGCCCGAAACAGATCTCGCCTCCGAACTGCGCGCGGACGTCCGCCGCGTTTCCACCCTTCTGGGGGAATCGCTGGTCCGCCAGCACGGACCCGAACTCCTGGACCTGGTGGAGCAGGTCCGGCTCCTGACCAAGGAATCCAAGGAAGCAGCCCGCGGCGGTGCACATGCCACCGGCCCCTGGAGCGCGCACGACGTCGTTGCCCAGGTCCGTGAACTGCTCGGATCCCTGCCCATCGAGCAGGCAACCGACCTGGTGCGCGCCTTCGCGTTCTACTTCCACCTGGCCAACGCCGCCGAGCAGGTCCACCGCGTTCGCGGCCTGCGGACCCGGGCCGAGAAGGACGGCTGGCTGGCCAAGACCGTGGCGGAGATCGCCACCCAGGCCGGCCCCGGGGTGCTGCAGGAAGTGGTCAACGGGCTGGACGTGCGCCCCATTTTCACGGCGCACCCCACCGAGGCCTCCCGCCGCTCCGTCCTGGACAAGATCCGCAAGCTCTCCGACGTCCTGGCCCAGCCCACCGCCGAAGGGTCCACCGCACGCCGCCGGCAGGACCGGAAGCTGGCCGAGATCATTGACCAGATGTGGCAGACCGACGAGCTGCGCCAGGTTCGGCCCACCCCTGTGGATGAGGCCCGGAACGCCATCTACTACCTGGGCGGCATCCTCACCGATGCCATGCCGGAGATGCTGTCCGAGCTCTCCGAGCTCCTGGGCGAACACGGCGTCACCCTGGCGTCCAAGGACGCCCCCATCCGGTTCGGCTCCTGGATCGGCGGCGACCGCGACGGCAACCCGAATGTCACCGCCGCCGTGACCCGCGAAATCCTGCAGATCCAGAACCAGAGCGCCATCCGGATCAGCATCGGCATGATCGATGAGCTGATTTCCATCCTGTCCAACTCCACGGCACTGGCAGGCGCGGACGAGGCATTGCTGAAGTCCATCGATGAGGACCTGAAGAAGCTGCCCGGCCTGGACAAGCGGGTCCTGGAGCTGAACGCCCAGGAGCCGTACCGGCTGAAACTCACCTGCATCAAGGCCAAGCTCATCAACACCGGCAAGCGGGTGGCCGCAAACTCCAACCACGAGCACGGCCGCGACTACAACGCAACCGATGAACTCATGGCAGACCTGCAGCTGCTGGAACTGTCGCTGCGCAACCATTCCGCCGCCCTGGCCGCGGACGGGTCCCTGGCCCGCGTCCGCCGCGCCATCGCCTCCTTCGGCCTGCACCTGGCCACCCTGGACATCCGCGAACACGCGGACCACCACCACGACGCCGTGGGGCAGCTGATGGACCGGATCGGCGGCCCGGGGCTCCGCTACGCCGAACTGAGCCGCGAGGAACGCTTCGAGGTCCTGGGCTCCGAGCTGGCCTCCCGCCGCCCGCTGTCCGGCCACCCGATCAAGCTCGACGGCGCCGCGGACGGAACCTATGACGTCTTCCGCGAGATCCGCCGGGCCCTGCGCATGTACGGCCCGGACGTCATCGAGACCTACATCATCTCCATGACCCGCGGCGCCGACGACGTCCTGGCCGCCGCCGTGCTGGCCCGCGAAGCCGGCCTGGTGAACCTTTTTGGCGACAAGCCCTACGCCAAGCTCGGCTTCGCGCCGCTGCTGGAGACCGTCGAGGAGCTGCGCGCCTCGGCCGAGATCGTGGACCAGCTGCTGTCCGACCCCTCCTACCGCGAACTGGTGCGGCTGCGCGGGGACATCCAGGAAGTGATGCTGGGCTACTCGGACTCCAACAAGGAATCCGGCGTGATGACCAGCCAGTGGGAGATCCACAAGACCCAGCGCAAACTGCGCGACGTGGCCGCCAAGCACGGGGTGCGCGTCCGCCTGTTCCACGGCCGCGGCGGCTCCGTGGGCCGCGGCGGCGGGCCCACCTACGACGCCATCCTTGCCCAGCCGAACGGCGTCCTGGAAGGCGAAATCAAGTTCACCGAGCAGGGCGAAGTCATCTCCGACAAGTACTCCCTGCCCGAACTCGCCCGGGAAAACCTGGAGCTGTCCCTGGCCGCGGTGCTGCAGGGTTCGGCCCTGCACCGCGATCCGCGGACCTCGGCGGACCAGCGGGAGCGTTACGGGCACGTCATGGAGACTATTTCCGACGCCGCCTTCGACCGCTACCGCAAGCTGATCGACCACCCGGACCTGCCCGCCTACTTCATGGCCTCCACTCCGGTGGAGCAGCTGGGTTCCCTCAACATCGGCTCCCGCCCCTCCAAGCGCCCCGACTCCGGCGCCGGACTCGGCGGCCTGCGCGCCATCCCCTGGGTGTTCGGCTGGACCCAGTCGCGCCAGATTGTGCCCGGCTGGTTCGGCGTCGGTTCCGGGCTCAAGGCCGCCCGCGAGGCCGGACATTCCGCCCAGCTGGTGGAGATGATGGACCACTGGCACTTCTTCCGCTCGGTGCTGTCCAACGTGGAAATGACGCTCGCCAAAACGGACATGGACATCGCCGGCTACTACGTGGCCACCCTGGTCCCGGAGGAGCTGCACCACCTGTTCCGGAGCATCCGGGACGAGTATGAGCTCACCGTTGCCGAGGTCCGGAAGCTGACCGGCGAGAACCTGCTCCTGGACGCGCAGCCCACGCTGAAGCGCTCGCTGGAAATCCGCGACCAGTACCTGGACCCCATCAGCTACCTGCAGGTGGAACTCCTGCGCCGCATCCGTACCGAAGCCGGGATCAGCGGAGCGGAAATCGACGAACGCCTCCAGCGGGCCATGCTGATCACCGTCAACGGCGTGGCGGCGGGCCTCCGCAACACCGGCTAGGCACACGCCCGCTCACGTTTGGCGGCTTTCCATGGAACGCCCGCCCACCTCCCGCCCGGAAGGTGGGCGGGCGTTTCGGGTCCAGGAGCAGGATGTGAGCGGGGGTTTGGATAGGGTTGGAGGCATGCCTTCCTTCCAGACCCGCCTCAAGATCACCGGGCTGCGGCCGGGCAATCCGCCGGAGGCTGTCATGGACGCGGCCGTGGAGGCGCTGGGCACCCGCCACCACGTGGAGGCGCACCAGCTCCAGCTCGCCGGCGGCGTGCCGCAGCTGAACCTGCGCTTCCTCGTCGAAGCCAGCGAGTACAGCGGCGAGAACCGGCAGGCGGTGGAGTCGGCAGCCATGATGCGCGACGCCGTCGAACGCGTTGCGCTGACAGGCTCGCTCAGCGTGCTGCGGCGCAGCCGCGGCAAGTGGCTGCCCGTCTAGCCTGCGTCGGGGATTGGCTCGTCCTCCACCGGCGACCGGTCACCGCGCCGCCGGGTGACGATGATCCCCACGACGGCGCCGATCACCAGGCCAACGGCCACGCCGATGAGTGAGCTGGCCCAGAACGGCAGCTTGGTGGCCGAACCGGTGAAGTAGCCCAGCCCCACCAGCCAGCATGCCCACAGGACCGCCCCCAGCCCGGCGCAGAGGCTGAAGCCCCGCACGGAGACGTTCGCGATCCCGGAGGCGGCCGATGTGGCCAGCCTGCCGCCGGGGATGAACCGGGCCCCGATGATGGTGCCGTAGGTGGATGAACGGCCCGCCTTGGCCAGTCCGGCATGGATGCCGGCGTGGACGCGGCGGCCCCATTTCCAGCGGTCCAGCACATGGCTCAGCCGCCGCCGGAAGAGCTGGAACACCACCATGTCTCCCATCCAGGAGGCCAGGGCGGCCAGGACAAGCACCAGGAACACGTTGGCCCGGCCGTCGGCGGACAGCGCGCCTCCGGTAATCACCACCATCTCCGACGGGATGGGCGGAAAAATGGCGTCGCCGATCACCACCGGGATGACCCAGAAATAAAGGGCCGCCCCCCAGCTGTCAATGCCGCCGAAGTCCATTGCCACAAGGTACCGCACTTGGGAAACTGGCGGCATGCGGATCTCGGTTCTGCAGGGCGACATTACGCAGCGGCGGGTGGACGTGGTGGTGAACGCCGCCGACCCTTCGCTGCTGGGCGGCGGGGGAGTGGACGGTGCGCTGCACCGGGCCGCCGGGCCGGAATTGCTGGCAGCGTGCCGGGAACTGCGTGTCACGGCGCTGCCGCACGGCCTCCAGACCGGGGCCGCCGTGGCCACGCCGGCGTTCCGGCTGCCGGCCCGCTGGGTGATCCATACGGTGGGACCGAACCGCCGCGCCGGACAGACCAACCGTGCGCTCCTGGTGTCCTGCTTCAGCGAAAGCCTGCGGCTGGCCGACAGGTTGGAAGCCGGGGAGCTTGCCTTCCCGGCCGTGGGGGCCGGAGCCTATGGGTGGCCGGCTGCGGCGGTGGCGCAGGCGGCGCTGGAGGCCGTTGATGGTTTCCGGGCCTCGCATCCGGCAAGCGGCCTGGAACTGGTGGAGTTCGTGCTGCACACCGCAGACGTGGAGGCGGTGTTCAGGGACGTGTTGGGGCCGCTTCGCTGAGTTCCAGGCTGCTGCGGTACTCCACCGGCCGGCCGGAGATCGGATCCACGAACCGTATGCCGCGTGCCAGCAGCTGCAGCGGTCTGGCGTAGTCGTCCGGGGCTTTGTCCAGCAGGTCCGGGTAGAAGGCGTCGTTCACGATCCCCAGCCCCAGAGAGGCCATGTGCACCCGCAGCTGGTGGGTCTTTCCGGTGTGCGGTTCCAGCCGGTACCTGGCCAGGCGCGGCCTGCCGCCGGCACCGGTGCCCGCGGCAACCGCCGCCGGGCCGCCGTCGAACGTTTCCAGCCGCTCAATCCTGGTTTCCGCGTTCGGCTCGCCGTCGATGACCTCCGCCAGCAGGTAGCTGCGGGACTTGGTCATCCGGTTGCGCACCACTACGGGAAAGTCGACGGCGGGGTACCCCTGCGCGGGCTCGGCGGCCGAGACGCACTCGTATTCCTTCTGCACCTGCCGCTTCTCAAAAAGCACCTGGTACCTGCCGCGGGTCTTCGGGTTGGTGGAGAAGAGCAGGACGCCGGCGGTCATCCGGTCCAGCCGGTGCATGGGGATCAGGTCCGGCAGGTCCAACTGGTTGCGCAGGCGCACCAGGGCCGACTCCTGGATGTACGTGCCGCCCGGGGTGGTGGGCAGGAAGTGCGGCTTGTCCACCACCAGTAGGTGGTTGTCCTGGTGGAGGATGCTGATTTCCACGGGCAGCCGCGTCTCCGGCGGCAGCGTGCGGTAGTACCAGATGAAGGTGTGGTCCTGCAGCGGAGTGGCGCGGTCCAAAGGGACGCCGCCCTCGCCAACGATCTCGCCGGCGTCGAACCTGTCCTCGATGCCCTGCGGATCGATATGTCCCCAGCGGTGCATCATGTAGTCCATTGCCGTGTCCCACGGACCCTCTTCCGGAAGGCGCAGGCGGGTGGCGTTCACGCCGTCGCGCACGGGAAGGGGGGATTGCATCACCTGCCCATTCTACCGGGGCGGCCGTGGCCCTCCGGGGCCGGGTCCAGCCTCCACCGACGATAAAAAAGTTCTTGACAATAAAAGTTGTCGGTTGCGATAGTGGAGGCATGCAGGACATCGCAGTCATCGAGGACCCGGCCACGGCCGAGGTATCCCTGGACCCCATCCGCACCCGGATCCTGCGCGAGCTGGTCCAGCCGGCTTCCGCCACGCAGCTGGCTGTCCGTGTAGGCCTGCCCCGGCAGAAGGTGAACTACCACCTCAAGGCGCTGGAGCGGCACGGGCTGGTGGAACTGGTGGAGGAACGCCGCAAGGGCAATGTGACCGAGCGGGTCCTGCAGGCCACGGCGGCGTCCTACCTCATCTCACCTATCGCGCTGAATGAGGTGTCCCCGGACCCGCGACGGTTTGCAGACCGCTTCTCCGCCTTTTGGCTGCTGGCGCTCGCGGGCCGGATGGTCCAGGAGGTGGGCAAGCTGATTGCCGGCGCCGCCGCTGCCCGGCAAAAGCTGGCTACGTTCGCCATTGATGGCGAGATCACGTTCCGCACCGCGGCGGACCGTGCAGCCTTCGCCGAGGAGCTCGGCACCGAGGTCACCCGGCTGGTGGACAAGTATCACGACAGCGCCCCGTCACCACGGGGGCGGCGGCACCGGCTCGTCGTGGCGCTGCACCCTGCACTAAAAGAGACCAGTGCCCTCGAGGCAACCGATGAATCCCATCCAGGCAAGGAGCAGGACAAATGACCGACAACCGCAACTTCGAAATCGTCTACGACACGGAGCTCCCCGGCACGCCCGAGCGGGTGTGGGAAGCGGTGACCAATGGAACGTCCGCATGGATGTTCCCCACGGACCAGTGGCCGGACGTCAGGATGGTGGAGGAGTACCCGCACCACCTGGTCTCCCGGATGGACGGGCCCGACGGCTGGTTCAACCAGCTGGAACATGTGCTGGAACCGCTGGACGGCGGCCGGGCCCGGCTCCACTACGTCCACAGCGGCATCTTCGCGGACAACTGGGACCAGCAGTACGACGGTGCCAGCCGCCACACCGAGTTCTACCTGCACACGCTGGGCCAGTACCTGCAGTACTTCGACGGCAGGCCTGTGGTGTTTACGGACGTCCAGGCACCGGCGGCATCCCAGGCCCCCGATGGTTTCATCCGGCTTCGCGAAGCGCTGGGTGCCGGCGCGGCCGGGCAGGGCGCTGCGGTGGATGTGGAGCTCGACGGCGTGGGCTGGCTGACAGGCGAGGTGGACTTCTCCAATGAGCACTTCCTGGGCGTGCGCACCCCGGACGCCCTCTACCGGTTCTTCGGCCGCAACGCTTTCGGTGCCCCCGTTGGCATGACCGTGCACGACTTCAGCGGCACCGCCGATTCCGCGACCACGGCCAAGGCCTGGGGCGGTTTCCTGGAGCGCGTGTACGCGTAGCTGCCCCTAACGTTCTGTGTGGCGCTCCAAATCGCCGGAACGGTGCGGGATCGCCGTACCTCTCCGGCGGCTTGGCACCGTTCCGGCGATTCCGCTGGCGGCCGGTCGCGGCCGGTCCGGCGATTCCGACGGCGGCCAGTCCGGGCCCGGGTCAGGCGATGGCGACGGCGGGGGCATGGGTGAGCGAGCGCCGCAGCTGGGGAGCGGAGTCCAGCTTGTCCTGGGCGGCGCGCAGCGCCAGCACCGCCGTTTCGAGCTTGTCCGGTGGAAGGGCGAACGGCACCCGCAGGTTGCGTTCGAACGCGCCGCCGATGCCGAACCGGGGTCCCGCCGCCAGCCTGACCCCGAAGTCCGGCGCGAGCACTGTCAATGCCGTGCTGATGGGCGTGGGAAGCCGGCACCAGATGGACAGGCCGCCGGCTGCACGCGTGGTGCGCCAGGTGGGCAGATGTTCGGACAGGAGGCCGAGAAGTGCTGCCCGGTTGCCGCGGAGGGTCTCCAGCAGCGCGGGCAGCGGTTCGTCCAGGGCCCGCACCAGGTGGGCGGCGGCGAGCTGTTCCATGACGGGTCCGCCCAGGTCCAGGGTGGTGCGTGCCGCGGCAAACCGCTGGATCATCGCTTCCGAGGCCCGGATCCAGCCGGTGCGCAGGCCGCCCCAATGCGACTTGCTGAGGGATCCGATGGACACCACCGTGCTGCCGAAGGCGGCCAGTGGAGTGGTGGCGACGCCGTCCAGGTTCAGTTCACGGAGTGTCTCGTCCGCTACCAGCACGGTTCCGGCAGCGGCGGCGGCGCGGACCAGCCGCCGGCGCTGGGCGTCCGGCATGATCATGCCCGTGGGGTTGTGGAAGTCGGGGACCAGGTAGGCGAGCTTTGGCTTTTGCTGGGCCATGGCCGACTCCATGGCGGGCAGGTCCCAGCCGGACTTCGTGAAAGCCACCGGGACGGCACGGCAGCCGGCCGCCCGGATGGCATCCAGCGCGTGCGGGTAGCTGGGGTGTTCCACCATGACCCGGTCCTGCCGGCCTGCCAACGTGCGGATGATGATGGTCAGGGCATGCTGCGCGCCGGACGTCACCATGATCTGGCCTGCCTGGGTGGGCGCCCCGGCTGCCGAATACCTGTCCGCAATCGCCTGGCGCAGGGGCATTAATCCCAGGGCGTCGTAGCCGAATCCCGGCAGCAGGGCGGGAAGCTCCGTCAATGCCGCGGCGAAGGCCCGGTGCACCACCTCGCCGCTGGCAGGCAAGGCCGAATAGGCAAGGTCGATCAACCCTTCCGGTGCGGTGAGGCCAGGTGCGGTAAACGGTTCGGCCGGCCGCGGCTGCGGGCCGTAAAGCGCCCGGCCGAACGGCGTGAGTTCGGGGATGCGCGTCTTGCCGCGGCTGCCCTGGCCGCTGCTGAGGAAGCCCTGTTCCCGGAGGCTGGAGTAGGCGGCGGTAACGGTTGTCCGGCTGATGCCGAGGGCTGCCGAAAGGGACCGTTCGCTGGGCAGCGCGCTGTCCAGGGCCACACGGCCATCCAGGATCAGGAGCCGAACCACATCGGCCAGTTCCCGGTAGGCCGGGCCGGTGCCGTTGTTCCAGGTGCCAAGCAGGCGGGACAGGGCGGTGGCGCTCAAGGTGGTGGACATGTAGCCAGTATCTCAAACTGGCTATGTATTCCAATGCCAGTTGCATGGAATGGTTGTTTGCATGATGACCCGCAGACTCCTCCAGCTCTTCACCGGCCTCGCCATGTACGGCATCTCCCTGGCCATGTTCATCCGCGCCGGGCTGGGGCTGGACCCCTGGGACGTGTTCCACCAGGGGCTGGCGAACCGGACGGGTCTGAGCATCGGTGTGGTGGTCATCGCTGTGAGTTTCCTGGTGCTGCTGCTCTGGATACCGCTCCGGCAAATGCCGGGCTTCGGCACTCTCTGCAACGCGGTCCTGGTGGGCGTATTTGCGGACGTCGGCCTGGCCCTGATTCCTGCCGTACCCCACGTGGCCGGCCAGGCCGGGCTTCTTGCAGGGGCCGTCCTGGTGAACGGCGTCGCCTCAGCCTGCTACATCGGGGCCGGGTTCGGGCCGGGTGCCCGCGACGGGCTGATGACGGGACTGGCGCGCCGGACCGGGTGGTCAGTCCGGCTGTCGCGCACGCTGATTGAGGTGTCCGTGCTGGCCATCGGCTGGCTGCTGGGAGGCTCGGTGGGCGTGGGCACGGTGGTCTACGCCCTGGCCATTGGTCCGCTGGTCCACGTGCTGCTGCCGCGCTTCATGGTTCCTGCCGCCGTTCCGAAGACCGACGGCAAGGCACGGACCGCTATGGCTCCGGAGGGCTGCGCCTGACAGGACCACCTGCGCCTAAAGATCAACTGGGTACGGGCTGGCATTTCGGGCAGAAGTAGATGTCCCGCTCCTCCTCACCGTTTGGCTTGCCCAGGAGTCCGCGCTGGATGGGCGTGCCGCATTTCAGGCAGGGCTGGCGTTCCCGGCCGTACACCCAGTAGCCGGGCCTGCCTGCCATCCTGCCCACCGGCATGCCGCGGGCATTCAGGATGGTGACGCGGCGGCCGGGCCCGAGGTTCACTTCCAGAAGCTGTTTGGCATCGGTCATCAGGGTCCGCACGTCCGTGACCCCGGAAACCGGCGTGGCGGGATGCACCCCGGACAGGAAGCACGTTTCGCAGCGGTAAATGTTCCCGATGCCTGCGAGGTTCCGCTGGTCCAGCAGGGCAACCCCCACCGGCGCCTCAGGGCGCGAACGGATGCGCCGTTCCGCCTCGTCCGGGTCCCAGTCCGGGCCCAGGAGGTCCGGGCCGAGGAATCCCACGATGGAGTCCTCATTGGCTGTGGCCACCACTTCCACAATGCCAAGGGAAAAGCCGACGGCGTCTGCCACAGCGGTGCGGAGCACGCACCGGGCGGTGAATCCCGGCTTCCGCCACCTTCCGCCAGGCGGATACACCTGCCAGGCGCCTTCCATCTTCAGGTGGGAGTGAATGGTCAGCCGTTTGTCCTCCGGGCTGACCACCCGCATCAGCAGGTGCTTGCCCCTGGGAACCACCTCGGCAACGGTCCAGCCGGCCAGGTTGAGGGTGGCGAACCGGGGCACGCGGAAGTCCGAGGCGAGCAGCGTCTGTCCGGCTAAAGCCTGGTGCAGCTGGCGGGCGGCCCGCCAAACCGAATCGCCCTCAGGCACGGATCCTCAATCCCTTCGGGGTGGAGTAGGCGCCGGCGGAGCTGAGGGCAGCGGCCACCGGGGTGTCCAGGATGCCGTGCCCGTTCACTTTCTCCATGATCAGCTTGTCCACCGCACCGCGGGTGACCACCCCCACCAGCGCGGCACCCGCCGCCGCCAGGACGGCCTCGTCATCGCTGAAGGCCAGCAGGGTCTTCCCGCCACGCTCGACGTACAGGACCAGCGCACCGTCCACCAGGACCACCAGCGCGCCGGCCTTCCGGCCGGGACGGTGGCCGGTTCCGGCGTCGTCCTGCAGCGCGGGCCAGGGGAGGGCCGCACCGTAGGGGTTGGCGGGATCGGTGGCGGCGAGGGCCAGGGCCACCGGTTCGGCCTTCGCCAGCTGCGTGTCTTCCGAGTAGGAGCGGAGCCGGTCCACGGTGGCCGGAACAGCGAACTGGGCGGCACCAAGATGTTCGATGAAGTACCCCCGGCGGCAGCGGCCCGCCTCCTCCAGCCGGGCCAGGACCTTGTACATCAGGCCGAAGCCACCCACGATCTGTTCGGCCATGACCGAGCCGCGGGTGACCACGCCATAGCGGTCCAGCAGGAGTTCCGCCGTGGCGCGGGCATGGATGGTGGGATCGAGTTCAGGCTCGGGAAGCGCCGACCACCGCCCGGCGGCGGTGGGCGGAGTGGCGGCACCCTGCGTTCCATACCGGCCGCCGGCCAGCCCGGGGGAGCCCATCAGGCCGGTGCCGTGGGAGCGGCCCAGCCGGCTGAGCCGCGGCGCCCTGGCACGTGGTGCCCTTGCCACCTGGCGGTGGGCCGTGTGGCCTCCCGCGATCAAGGCCCGGACCGGGGCGAACGTGTCACCGGTGATCCTGCCGGCCCATGCGAGGTCCCACAGCGCAGCCACCACCTCCTGGTCGCTCAGCACGGCGTCCATGCCGCCCGCCACTTCGGTCAGCTGGCGGAAGAAGTACCCGCCGCCGTTGTTCCGCAGGTGGTCCAGGAGCCGCTGGCCGGCGTCCCCCGGTTCAAACTCGGGCGATGGGTTGAGGGTCAGTTCCACCGAGTCCGCCAGGTGAAGGCTGATCCAGCCATCGTTTCCCGGGAGCGCCCCGGCCCCCGACCACAGGACTTCACCTGCAGCCATCAGTTCATCCAGCATCGCGGGCTGGTAATTGGATACCCGTGTGGCCAGCACCAGGGGCTCCCAGGCTGACGCGGGGACGGGCACCCCTGAGAGCTGGTCGATGGCGGTGATGATGCCGTCCAGGCCGCGCAGCGAGGGCTGGCCGCGGCCGCCGCCGGGAGTCCTGACATGCTGCCACGCGGGCAGGAAACGTCCGTAGGCGGCAGCGTCCACCGGCTCCACTTCGGCACGCAGCGCGGCCAGGGAACGACGGCGGAGCTTGCGCAACACCTCGGCGTCGCACCATTCGCTGGCGATAGTGTGCGCAACGTCGGGGACGGGAGCGCTGGCGGCTTCATCGGCTGGCGGTGGTCCGGCAGGTTCGCCGGCCTCCGGCGGCGCGGTTTCGGGCGGGGTGACGTGGGGCCGGAATTCCCCCTCCACCACGCGTCCATCCGCTGCCAGGCGTTTCAGGGCCGTACCCACCACAGCCACACCGAGGCCCAGCCGGGCAGCGGCTTCGGCAGCGGTGAAGGGCCCATGGGTCCGGGCATACCGGGAGACAAGGTCGCCCAGGGGATCGGCCACCGGCTCGATGAAGGCCAGCGGAACGCCCATGGGCAGCGGAACGCCAATGGCGTCGCGGAGTCGGGCTGCATCCTCCACGGCGGCGAAGCGTTCAACCCCGCCGATGTTGACCTTGATGGCGCGGTTGGCGCGCTGGAGCGCGGCCAGGTGCGCTGCCGCCTCTTCCACAGTTGCGGCAGCGTCGACCGGCGGAGCGTCACCGGGCTCGAGGACCTGGACTGCGTCCCCTGCCGGCTGTGAACCCTGGAGCCGTGCCGCCGTTTCCCCGGCCGTCAGCGGGCCCAGCAACCGCAGGAGGTCCGCGACGCCCTCCATGCCCCGTGCACGCCGGTCAGGGGCCAGCCGCTGCAGCTCGCGTTCGGTGGCCTCGATGACTTTGGCGTCCAGGAGTTCGCGCAGTTCCACCCGGCCCAGCAGCTCGTTCAGGAGGGTGGAGTCCAGGGCCAGGGCGGCGGCCCGCCGTTCGGCGAGCGGGGAATCGCCCTCATAGAGGAACTGGGCCACGTAACCGAAGAGGAGGGACTTGGCGAACGGCGAGGGCTGTTGGGTGGTGGTCTGCAGGATCCGCAGCTCACGCCGTTCCACGGACGCGGCGATGTCCTTCAACGCCGGCAGATCGTAGACGTCCTGCAGGCATTCGCGGACTGTTTCCAGCACGATGGGGAACGTGGGGTACTTCCTGGCCACGTCCAGCAGCTGGGCCGACCGCTGGCGCTGCTGCCAGAGCGGCTGGCGCTTGCCCGGGGTCTGGCGCGGCAGCAGCAGCGCACGGGCAGCGCACTCCCGGAACCTCGAGGCAAACAGGGCGCTGCCGCCCACCTCTGCCGTGACGATCTGCTCGAGTTCCTCGGGATCGAAGAGGAACAGCTCGGCGCCGGGCGGCTCGTCCTCCATCATGGGCACCCGCAGCACGATGCCGTCGTCGGCGGCCATGGCGGAGCCGTCCAGTCCGTAGCGCTGGTGCAGCCGTTGCCCCACAGCCAATGCCCAGGGCGCGTGCACCGGCATGCCGAACGGGCTGTGCAGGATCACGCGCCAGTCGCCCAGTTCGTCGTGGAACCGCTCCACCACCAGGGTGGTGTCGCTGGGGACCACCTCGGTGGCCTGCTTTTGCTCGTTGAGGTACTGGATGAGGTTGTTGGCGGCGAAGTCGTCCAGGCCGCTGGCCTTGCAGCGCTCGGTGGCAGGGCCGGCGTCGGACGCGGACAGTTCGCGGACGAAGGCGCCAAGTGCGCGGCCCAGGTCCACGGGCCGCCCCAGCGAATCGCCCTTCCAGAACGGCAGCTTGCCGGGCTGCCCGAACGCGGGGGAGACCAGGACGCGGTCGTGGGTGATGTCCTCGATCTTCCAGCTGGTGGCGCCCAGGGCAAAGACGTCCCCCACCCGGGACTCGTAGACCATTTCCTCGTCCAGCTCGCCCACGCGCCGGCCGCCCTTTGGTGCGCGCGCCGGTTTGCCGTCCCCGGAGGGGGAGGCAGAGCCTTCCTGTTCGGTGCCGATGATGTAGACGCCGAACAGGCCGCGGTCCGGGATGGTGCCGCCGGACGTAACGGCCAGGCGCTGGGCTCCGGGCCGCCCCTCGATGGTGCCGGCGTTGCGGTCCCAGATGATCCGTGGCCGCAGCTCGGCGAACTCGTCGGACGGGTAGCGCCCCGCCAGGAGGTCGAGGGTCGCCTCGAACGCTGACCGGGGGAGGGAAGCAAAAGGCGCCGAGCGCCGGACGGTGCTGAACCACTCCTCCACGTCGATGCTGCCCAGGGCGGTTGCGGCAACGGTCTGCTGGGCCAGGATGTCCAGCGGATTGGCAGGGATGCTGAGCCGCTCGATCTTGCCACCCAGCATCCGCTCCACGGTGATGGCTGTGTGGACCAGGTCTGCCCGGTGCTTGGGGAAAAGGACGCCCTGGGAAATCTCGCCCACCTGGTGCCCGGCGCGTCCCACCCGCTGCAGGCCGCTGGCCACGGACGGTGGCGACTCCACCTGCACCACCAGGTCCACGGCACCCATGTCGATGCCCAGTTCCAGGGACGACGTAGCCACAACGCAGCGCAGCCGCCCGGACTTGAGGTCGTCCTCGATGAGCGCGCGCTGGTCCTTGGACACGGAACCGTGGTGGGCGCGGGCCAGGACCGGATCAGCGCCCGCGGAGCTGCCGGCCTGGGCCATCATGTGCGCAGGGGTGGCGGTTGAAGCGGGAATGCCCGACGGCGGTCCCCCCGGCGTGCCGGGCCCGCCGGCCTGCCCTTCCGGGCCGGGATCGTCCCAGCCCCCGCCGACGGCAATCAGCTGGCGTTCGGCGTAGATCTCGTTGAGCCGCGCCGTGAGGCGCTCGGCAAGCCGCCGGGAGTTGGCGAAGACGATGGTGGACTGGTTGGCCAGCACCAGGTCCACGATCTTTTCCTCCACATGCGGCCAGATGGAAGCCTGCGGCTGCAGGCCGGAAGCCGGGCCGGAGTCGAACGCCCCTGCCGCGCCCTGCAGGTCCGACATGTCCTCCACGGGCACCGATACGGTGAGGTCCCAGTTCTTCCTGGCCGGCGGGGCGACGATCTCCACGGGGGCTGAACCGGCCAGGAACTGGGCCACCAGCTCCCGCGGCTCCACCGTGGCGGAAAGCCCGATGCGCTGCGCAGGCTTGGGCAGCAGCGCGTCCAGCCGCTCCAGGGACACGGCAAGGTGGGCCCCGCGCTTGGTCCCGGCCACGGCGTGGACCTCGTCAATGATGATGGTGTCCACCTCGGCAAGGGTTTCGCGGGCCTTGGAGGTGAGCATGAGGAACAACGACTCCGGGGTGGTGATGAGGATGTCCGGCGGGTTGGTCAACAGCGTCCGGCGGTCCGCAGCGGGAGTGTCCCCGGACCGGACCCCTACCGTGATCAGCGGGGCGGGAAGTCCCAGCCGCTTTGCCGTCTGGGTGATGCCGATCAGCGGGGACCGCAGGTTCCGTTCCACGTCAACGCCCAAAGCCTTAAGGGGCGAAATGTAGAGGACACGGGTCTTACGCTTTGGCGCCCGGGCCCGCTTGCCTTTTGCGGGCACTTCGGCAGGGGCGGGATCAGCGGCCTGGGACGCCGAGGCGAGCAGCCTGTCCAGCGCCCAGAGGAAGGCCGCGAGGGTCTTTCCGGAGCCGGTGGGGGCCACCACCAGCGCATGCGATCCTGAGGAGATGGCGTTCCAGGCCCCGGCCTGCGCAGGAGTCGGCTCGGAAAACGCGCCAAGGAACCAGTCCCTGGTGGGCCGGCTGAACTGGCCCATGGGGGCGGCCGCACCGGAAACACTGCTGCCGGCAGGACGCTGTTCCTGGTTCATGCCTCCATCATGCCGCAAGGCACTGACACCCGACTCCCGGGCGGCCGGGGTTCCGCCCGAAGCCGAACATCACCCCGTCCAACCCCGGGATTTCGGCCAAGGCAGACGGCAGCCCTGCAGGGCCTCGGCCGGCAAATCCCTGTTCAATAGCTGATCAATTCCTGTTCAAACAGTTTCGGACTCCGGCAGGTCCTTGGTGGCCGGGCCTTCAAGCAACCTTCCCTGGTTCGTGAAGCGGGACCCGTGCAGGGGGCAGTCCCACGTCTGTTCGTTGTCGTTCCAGTGCAGGATGCCGCCCAGGTGCGTGCAGACCGCCGAGAGCCTGCAGGTGGTTCCTTCCACGGTGGATACAGCCACCGGCCGGTTGCCCTCGCGGTAGACCTTGCCCTGGCCTTCGGCCGGGACGG
The DNA here is from genome assembly GCF_019977275.1 of Arthrobacter sp. StoSoilB19. NCBI lineage: Bacteria > Bacillati > Actinomycetota > Actinomycetes > Micrococcales > Micrococcaceae > Arthrobacter > Arthrobacter sp. StoSoilB19. The sequence goes on from NZ_AP024650.1 coordinate 650,854, forward strand.
CGGCCGGGCCTGCGGTATCAGGTGTTGCGGGGGCAGGCGCTGCGGGAACGGTGGGTCCGCGGGTTCCCCGTTTGAGGCCGTCAATCCTGCGGCCCTCGGTGGTCACTTTCCCCCAGTCGGAGGCCATCCTCGCGGCAACGCCGGCGTTGAGCGCCACGGCGGACAACGCACCTGCCGGCGATGTAATGCGGTGGTGGATGGTGTCCGCCCAGGGCACCTGGCCGCCCAGGATGTCCGCCGAGATGCCCAGCGCGGCGGCGACGGCGTTGGTCATTCCCCACTTGTTGTAGCCGGTGCCGAAGTAGATCCGGCCTTTGCCGCGCGGGAGCTTTCCGAAGAAGGGCATGAGGTTGGTGGGCATGTAGTCCTGTGCCGACCACGTGTGCGTGGTGACCGCACCGGGGTAATGCCGGCCCGCCCAGTCGAGCAGCCCGGTGAGGTGCGCTTTCTCTGAGTCCGTCCGCCCCACGTGATGGCCGTGACCGCCCACAAGCAGCAGGTTCCGGCCGTCCACCTCATAGTCGCGAAGGGAGTGCGTGGGCTGCTCAACGGAGATATACATGCCCGGCGGAGGTGCCTGGTCATCCTGCAGGGCAAGGGCCGCCGCGTAGGAGCGGCTTGGCTTCAGCTTGGCGAAATAGAGGCCGCGGTTCAGGACGGGGATTCCGGTGGCAAGGACGACCGTGTCCGCCCTGACACTGCCACGGTCGGTCCTGACGGCGGAGGGCGCATCGCCGGTGACGTCCTGGAGGCGCACGCCGCTGACGATCCGGCCGCCACGGCGGCGGATGTCCGCCACCAGTGCGTCGAGGACCTCCATCGGGTTGATCTGGGCCTGGTCCCGCAGCCGGGCGGCCCCGTGGACGGGAAACGGCAAACCCGCGTCGCGGACGTAATCCACGTCCAGCCCGGCGGTGGTGGCGGCGCTGACCTCCTCCCGCAGCTTTTCCGTTCCCTGTGCTGACGCAGCATAGGTGTAAGCGGTGCGGCGCTGGAAGGGCACGTTGTGCTCCTCCAGGTAGCGCAGCAGCCAGGCCTGGCCCTCCCGGTTTCCGTCCACGTACGCCTGCACCTGTTTCTGCGAATACTGGCGGGCCAGCTGGGACAGGAACGTGCCCTGCAGCAGCGTTACTTTTGCAGTGGTGTTGCCGGTGGTCACGGCCCCCGGCCGGCGGGCCTCCAGTACCAGTACGCTTTGCCCGGAGCGGGCCAGCAGCAGTGCGGCGACCAGGCCGGTGAGGCCGGCCCCCGCCACCACCGTGTCATACCTGGTGTCCGGTTCAAACGGATCAGAAATGAAGGGATCCCTGCGGTCCAGCCAAATCGACGTCATGCCAGTCCAACCTGCCTACGGTCCACGGCCCTCGCAGGCCAGTTTGTGCCTCCCTCCATTCCCGGTTCCCTCCTGGGTCAGGTCCCGGGGTCAGGCGGGCTGGAACGCTCCAATGCTGAGCAGTGTGATGTTTGCGTTGCCGCAGGCCCGGGTAGGTTGCGGGAGGAACAGGGAATCGGTGTCCTCGGGCGGATAGATCCGGTAGCCGGCAGCGTCCACGGGGGAGCAGTCCATGTAGTTGCCTGCCTGCGTGTAGCGCAGCACCGCAGTGCCCGTCTGGCCGGGGGCCAGCAGAACGTCCACGACACCTGCGGACTCATCCCGCGTGGCGGGGGCGCCAATGGGGGCGCCGGCGGCGTCTGCCACCAGGGAGACGCCCGGGAAGCCCCTGAGGATGCACGGCTCGGAGCCGCTGTTGGTGAGGTTGAGCTTCATGTAGACACTGCCGGCAGCGCCGCCACCGGACGGATCCGTGGCCGCCGTGAGCCCGGCCGCCTTGCACAGGCCCGGAGTGCCGGCAGGGCTGACGGGGGACGGGGAAGCCGGCGTCGACGTGGCCGGCGCCGAGGACGCCGGAGGCGCCGTTGACGCGGTCGGCGAGGGGGACTGGCTGGCCTGCCCGGTGGCGGGCGCCGTCGTAGTCTGGGACTGCGGCTGGCTTGGACCGCACGCGGTGAGCAGCAGCGCTGCCGCTGCGGCCGCCGTCGTCATGGCAAACCCCTGGGAAATTTTCTGAGACCTCATGGGACCACCTTCGCGGTAGCCGTTGCCCGCGTCAACGATGCCACCTGCAGTAGGGGCAATTTGATGCCCGGATCGTGATGATCCGGGCACCAATTACGACCCTAGGGCTTGCCGGCCGGCTCCCGGCCGGCAGTGCCGGCGGCAGTGTTGCTGCCCGGCGCGCGGAGCCTGCCCTTGCTCCGCAGCAGTGCCGCCCCGCCCAGGACCAGTCCGCCCACGCCGGCAGCAAGCCCGGTCCAGCTGCGCGCCTCCGCGCCGCTGTCCGTCCCCGCCGCCTGTCCGGTGCCGTGGGCAGCTCCTGCCGCGCCGTGGGCGTCCGCGTTGTCCGCCGCCGTGATGGTGAGCGAGGGGGCGGGGGCTTCCAGCCCGTGGGGGTCCTGGCCGTCAGCGGCGACCTGGGACCAGTCGGTCTGGCCGCTTTCGCAGGTCTGCAGCGTGGGGAAGTTCAGGGTTGTCCCGGCCATGTCCGGCAGGTGCACGGAAAGGACCAGGGCGTCGCGCAGTTCGGGGCTCAGCGGCGTCTTGGCCGTATAGACGATCTGGCTGGTCCGCTGCGTGATGGCGGTTCCGTCCGGGAGCTTCCGGGGTTCAGCGAACTGTTCGGTCACCTTTTCCGCTGTCCAGTTGGGGTTGACCGTGGGTTGGGCGTCATTCAATTCCGGGGGCAGCGTGATGGCCACCTTCGTGGTGGGGGACGTGCCGCAGCCGTGCGGAATGCCGAACGTCAGCAGGGCATAAGAACCGGCGCCGGTCTTGTCCGGGGTCACGCCAACATGCGCTGAGGCGCCGCCCGCCGCGGCGAGCAGGAGAACGGCTGAGCCTGCGGCGGCTGCGGATGCGGTCACGGTACGGCGAAATAACGGGGTTGTCATGGGTTGCCTTTCTGGCGCACACCACTGATTCAGGGCGTGCAAAATGTGTACCCCGACGCCGGGCGGAAGGCCGGTGCGGGGCTTTAGCAGGGAAGCACGACGGCGGAAGGCGGGCCGCGCCGGCTGTCCTGGCGGACGTTGCGCCAGGGGGAGCGGTACAAGGGAACGTGCCTGAACAGTCCGTTGAGGCGGACGGCAGGGACAGGTGCCACCGGCCCGGGAAGGCCGGCAAAGGGCCGCAGCCAGTCGGCCAGTGCCCACAGGGCAGCTTCGCCTTTGGCGAGGAGGAGGGCGCAGCCCAGCGTGGCCGCCGCGTGCGCTGCGAGCATCAGTGGTGCCAACGCGGGATTCGCGGGACTCAGGTGCTCCGCCAGGGGAGCGAACGCTGCGAACCCGGCCAGGGGGACCTGGTGCAGGTGGGCCGCCGCCGGCGCACCTGCTGCGCTCTCAAGGGGAGCGGAAAAGGCGGTGAGAAGCTCGTGCAGGGCCAGCTGGCCGCCGCCCAGGAGCGCGGCCATGGCCGGAAACGCCAGCCGAAGGCGGGTTGCGGCCGTGCTGGCCAGTGCTGTCAGGGCCAGCACGGCCAGGAGGAAGCCCGGGGCCGGAAGGCGGCCTCCGCCAACCACGTGGGCGCCGCCGGCGAGGGCCAGGGTGCCGGCGGCCAGGGTCGAGGCACGGAGGAGGTGGAAAGGGACCTGCGGGAGGGAACCACGCACGGCTGCTCCTCCTGCTGTCCGCCGGCACTGCAGGGTGCAGGGCCGGTTCCGCCTACGGGTCCGGAGCCGGTGCCCGGACCCTCAAGATTCTACCGGCCCCTTAGTCAGTCTCCGGCCCGGTGCAGTAGGGGCAATCGTCCGGGCAGTCCGTCATGCCGGCACCCCTGCCAGGTCGTAGCCGTCGGCGATATGGAACAAGCGCCGGCCTCCCGCGGGGGCTGCCACCCACACCACGTCGCCGTCATCGGTCCGGGCATCCACCAGGCCGCTGAAGGCGGTGTGCCCATCCCTCCTGAGTTCCACGCTGTCGCCGACCTGGACGGCGTCCCAGCGGACAGGGCTCTTTACGCGGCTCGTCATTGAAGTCACGGATATTCCTTTGAAGAGGCTTGGCCGGGGCGGCTGCTGCGGCCCCGGTGATGCCATCAAACCGCTGCGCCACGGCGCGGCTCAATGGAGGAATGGCCACGGGTTCCGGTCCCTTGTTGTGCATCCCTCCAGCAGAGACCCTGTGCCGGCATGGAGCGGCAGGGTTAGACTGCCTGCATACGTGTTGGCGATCGAAGGAGAAGTTCATGGACTACACCGGAAGCCAGTCGGAGAAGGCCGTAACCGCCGGGGAACTGGGCCGCAGCCACATCGGGCAGACCATCAGCTTCAAACCGAACGAGTTCACGGTTGTGTTCGGCAAGCTCGCGGGCATCGCCCGGACTGAGGCCATGGTCTACCTGTCGCTGACGGGGGTTGGAAACGGCACCCACCTGAAGGACGAATATGACCTGCCGCTGACCCATGAGGTCTTTGTGCCGGTGGACGTCATCACCAACGCGGAATCCACCATCAAGGACCTGTTCGGCAAAGTCCAGGAAAACCTCCGCGGGGCCGGCCACAAGGGTGGCGAGGACCGGACGGACCGGCTCTAACCGCCCGCAGCAAGAGCAAGGAAGAAGGCCGGCACTTTCGTGGCGGCCTTCCGCTTGGCCTAGTACGCCTTGACCCGCTGCTCCACCACGAGATGGATGAGGGCGAATACGCCGTCCCGGTCAATCGCTGCCAGGGCTGCATCCAGCGCTGCCGGGACATCTCGGTCCTCGGTCACCGTGACCCCGAATCCGCCGAAAGCCCTGGCCATCAGCGCAAAGTCGGGGTTCTTCAGCTGGGTACCGGAGACGCGCCGGGGATAGTGCCGCTCCTGGTGCGTGCGGATGGTGCCGTACTCCTGGTTGTCCATGACCACCACCAGCGGCGTGGCCCCGTACTGGGCAGCCGTGGCCAGCTCCTGCCCGTTCATGAGGAATTCGCCGTCCCCGGCGATGGTGACCACGCGCCGCTTCGGTTCGGCCAGGGACGCTGCGATGGCCGAGGGGACGGAGTAGCCCATGGACCCGTTCCGCGCGCTGATCATGGACGCGTAGCGGCGGGTGGGGAAATACCGGTGCGCCCAGTTGGTGTGTTCACCTGCACCGAACGTCACCATCGCATCCTCCGGCAGCCGGGGGACGAGGTTGGCCATCAGGGTGTCCATCCGGGCCTGCCCGGCCGCCGGGGCAGCAGGAGGCAGCGTGGCAAAGCGCTCCTGCTCGGCGCGCATCCTGACCGTCCAGGCCTTCCACTCTTCCTTCACGGGCAGGCTGATGCCCTCCAGGCCGCGCACGAACGCTTCCGGTTTGGCCAGGATCTGCCGCGACACCGGGCCGGACCTTCCCCGCAGCGACGGGTCCACGGTGACCAGGAAATTTTCCTTGTTCCAGTCCTGCCGGCAGACGAAACCGTCCGTAATGACGTCGCCCGGCACCGTTCCCACGAAGACCAGGAGGTCGGTCTCCTCCAGCAGGTCGTAAGTGGGGCGCGGCCGGCCATAGCCGATCGGTCCCACGTAGGACGGCGAATCGAAGGGCACTGTTCCCTGCGTCCGCCATTCCGCCGCCGCCGGGATGTGGTGCCGTTCCAGCCAGGCGGTGAGCTGGTCCGCGGCCTCCTGCGTCCAGTCGTTGCCGCCGGTCACGAACAGCGGCTTGGACGATTCCGCCAGCGCCGCTTCCAGGGCTGACGCATCAGCGCTGCCCATCCCGCCTGCGGCCACGGGAATCGCAGGATGCAGCGCAGGGCTGACCTCCCGCCGGATGACGTCCTCGGGCAGGCCCACCACCACGGGCCCGGGCCGGCCGCTCATTGCCGCAAACATGGCCTCCGCCACTATCTCGGAGGCCCGTTCCGGGTGGTCAAGGACCATCACCCGCTTGGCGCCGGTGTCGAACCAGGACTTGATGTCGAATTCCTGGAACGCCTCGCGGTCCCGGTGGGCAAACGGGATCAGGCCCACGAAGAGCAGCATCGGCGTGGAGTCCTGCCAGGCGGTGTGCAGCCCTACGTGGGCGTTGGCCGCGCCGGGCCCCCGGGTCACCATCGCCACGCCCGGGCGCTGGTTCAGCTTTCCGTCGGCTTCCGCCATGTACGCGGCACCGCCTTCATGGCGGCAGACGATGGTTTCGATCTTCGAGTTGTGCAGGCCGTCCAGCACATCCAGGAAGCTCTCGCCGGGAACCACATAGGTGCGTTCCACGCCATGCGCCACCAGCGAGTCAACGATCACGTGCCCCGCGGATTTCAGGGCGGGCGCCACGGTGTCCTGGTGATGGACGACGGCGGCGGGCCGGGTGGGGGAGGAGGTCAGGGTGGGCTGCGGCTCTGGTGTCATGTTCTTTCTTTGGCTCGGAAGGTTGGCGGAAGGGATGGGGTCAGGAGATGGGGGTGCGGTTGGCGATGACGGGGGACTTTCCGGTGTAGCCGTCGCGGGTTTCGGCGATTTGGCGGATGCGGGTGCGGCAGGCGTACCAGCCGGCGACCATGAGGATGGAGGCGATGGCGGTGACGAGCATGGTCAGGGGTGAGTCGATGAAGACCATGATGAGGACGCCGATGAGGAAGAGCAGGGAGAGGTAGCCGGTGTAGGGGGCGCCGAACATGCGGAAGGAGGGGCGGGTGACCCAGCCTTTGTCGGCCCAGCGTTTGAGTTGGATTTGGCACAGGACGATGGTGGCCCAGGTCATGATGATGCCGACGGAGGCGATGTTCAGGACGATTTCGAAGGCTTCGGCGGGGACGAGGTAGTTCAGGGGGACGCCGAGGAGGGAGACGGTGGCGGTGATGGCGATGCCGCCGTAGGGGACGCCTGCTTTGTTCATGCGGGAGGCGAAGCGGGGTGCGGAGCCGTTGACGGACATGGAGCGCAGGATCCGGCCGGTGGAGTAGAGTCCGGCGTTCAGGGAGGACAGGGCGGCGGTGAGGACGACGAGGTTCATGATGACGTCTACGCCCTGGACGCCGATGGAGCCGAAGAAGGTCACGAAGGGGCTGACGCCTTTTTGGTAGGAGGTGAAGGGCAGCAGCAGGGCCAGGAGGATCACGGAGCCGACGTAGAACACGGCGATGCGGAAGACCACGGAGTTGATGGCCTTGGGCATGATTTTTTCGGGGTTTTCGGTTTCGCCGGCGGCGGTGCCGACGAGTTCGATGGAGGCGTAGGCGAACAGGACGCCCTGCATGAGGATGATCATGGGCAGCAGGCCGTTGGGGAAGATCCCGCCGTTGTCGGACAGGAGGCTGATGCCGACCTGTTGGCCGTCCACGGGGGTGCCGAAGATGACGAAGTAGGTGCCGATGATGAGGAACGCGACCAGGGCGGCGACCTTGATCAGGGCGAACCAGAATTCCATTTCGCCGAAGACCTTGACCGAGACCAGGTTCAGGGCCAGGACGACGATGAGGGCGGTCAGTGCCCAGGCCCACTGGGGGACGTCGGCCATCCAAGGGATGTAGTTGCCGAAGAAGTGCATGTAGAGGGCGGCGGCGGTGATGTCCACGATGGTGGTGGTGGCCCAGTTGATCCAGTAGAACCAGCCGGAGACGAACGCGGCTTTTTCGCCGAAGAATTCGCGGGCGTAGGAGACGAACGAGCCGGAGGAGGGCCGATGCAGGACCAGTTCGCCCAGGGCGCGCAGGATCAGGAACGCGAAGAACCCGCAGACCGCGTAGGCGATGACCAGGGACGGGCCCGCGGCGTTGAGCCGGCCGCCGGCGCCCAGGAACAGGCCGGTGCCGATCGCGCCGCCGATCGCGATCATCTGGATCTGCCGGGGCTTGAGGTTCTTGTGGTAACCCTTGTCCTCCGCGTGCAGGGAGGTCTCGGACGCATGCGCGTGACCACCATCAATTATGTGGTCGAAGCCAACCTCGTCATTGGGGTTGTTGGGCATGGGTATTTCCTTTCGATCCGGGGAAGATCTGTCTTGGATGGGAAAAACTAGAAAACTGACCAGCCGGTGCGGTCGGAGAGGTCGGCAAGGGCTGCCGTGCCGGCGAGGGAATTGCCCTTGGCATCCAGGCGCGGGCTCCAGACGCAGATGGCGCACTGGCCCGGCACGATGACCAGTATTCCGCCGCCCACCCCGCTCTTTCCGGGCAGGCCCACGCGGTAGGCGAATTCGCCGGCGGCGTCATACATGCCGCACGTCAGCATGATGGAGCCGATCCGCTTGGCCTCGCTCCGGGACAACACGGTGCCGGCGGCTCCCTGTCCGTCATTGGCAAGGAACAGGCCGGCCTTGGCCAACTCCGCGCAGGTCATCATGATCGAACACTGGCGGACGTAATTCTCCACCACTGATTCCGCAGGCTGCGTGAGGTTCCCGAAGTCCTTCAGGAAATGCGCCAGGGCAAGGTTGCGGCTGCTGCCGGCCAGTTCACCGGCGGCAGCTGCCTCGTCAATGAACGGCCCCTGTCCCCGGCTGTCCGCCTGTCCCTGGTGACCCGCTTGTCCGGTCAGGAACCGCAGGAGGTGCGCGGCGGCGTCGGGCGTCTCCTGCATCAGGTGGTCGGTGACCACCAGCGCCCCGGCATTGATGAAGGGGTTGCGCGGGATGCCATGTTCGGCCTCGAGCTGAACCAGGGAGTTGAAGGCTGTTCCGGACGGTTCGCGCAGCACCCGAGACCACAGCCGGGCGGACCGGCCGCCCTGCAGCGCCATGGCCAGGGTGAAGACCTTGGAGATGCTTTGGATGGAGAAGGGGACATCGGCGTCACCGGAGCAAAAAACGTCACCGGACGTGGTGGCGACGGCAATGCCAAACCGGTCGAAGGGGACCTTGGCCAGGAAGGGGATGTTGCGGGGTACTGCACCCGTTTCCTTCCGCGGACGGTGACGCCGGACGATGTCCTCGAGGAGGATGTCCAGGGGTGGTGCGCCGAGTGTTGTGGTCATTTCCTGCCTGAAGTGTCGTAGGAAGTGGAGGCCCACTCCTGGAGGTGGAGCAGCGCCACCAGGGAATCCCTGGGGCTGCCGAAGTCGAGGCCGGTCACCCGGGTGGCTTTGGCCACCCGGTAGTAGACAGTGTTCTTGTGCAGGTTCATCCGCCTGGCGCATTCGGCGACGTCGAAGGACGCATCGAAATACGTGCGGAGGGTGTCGGCGAGTTCGGCGTCCTCCTGGAGGAGCGCTGCCAGGCCGCGGTGGCGGAACGGTGAGGTGTGGAAGTTCCGCACCGCCTCGCGGTAGAGGATTTCCGCTTCGAAATCGCCCACCGCGGCAACCGTGCCGGGTTCTGCCGTGCCCACGCAGGCCAGCAGCGCCTCCGTCACCCCGGTCACCGTATGGAGGGACAACAGGTCCGGCACCAAGGGGCCCACGGCCGCGAATGGACTGATGCCGAGGTGCTTGCGGGCATCCCGGACGATTGCCTCGGCAAGGGAACGCAGCCCCGATTCCGCGGTGCTGGACTGCAGGTCAGGCACGATGATGGCGGTGTCACCCTTGAACTGGCCCACGACGGCGGTGGGCTTGTACGCGGCCGCGTGGATGGAGGCGAGATTGGCAAGTTCCCCGTGCTTGAGTGCGGCGTCGTCGGCGCGCGAGTCGGCGTCGGACATGCCGATGAGGATGAGGGCGGCGGGACGTTCCGAAGGGATTTTTCCGCTGTGCGCGCTGGCGGCGGCCTCCGCGGGACCTGACAGGATCCGAACAATCCGGTCCTCCCGCATATGGACGGACTGCTGGTTGCGGTACCGGATCAGTTCGGCCGAGACGCGTGCCGCGGATCCCGTGAGGACATACTCAACGTCCGGGCCGAACCCGGCTCCGGTCTCCTGGAGCCAGATGTAGCCCATGATCCGTTCGCCGGCAAAGAGCGCGATGGCCACCCGTTCCCGCAGCCCGTCCTGGGGCCGTGCGGGTACCCGGACCGGCTGCCGGGTGCGGTGCAGTTCGCGGTAGGCGCCAAGATCCTTGAGCAGCAGTTCGTATTTGCGGGGGCCGCGCCGGGCCAGGATGGAAGCCTTGCGGAGTTCGTCGATGTCATTGGTGACGGTGGAGTAGGCCAGGACCTTGTTGGCCGCATCCTCGATGAGCACGTGGCTGGACGTGAGCCGCGCTGTGGTCTGGGCGATCGCGAACAGGTCTTCCTCGAGCAGGGTCAGCACTTCGCTCTGGTAGCTGCGCGGCTGGATCCGGTCCTTGGCTATGGAGAGCAGGCGGTCCCAGTCTGCTGCCGGATCCACCAGCAGCAGTCCCGATCCGGCTGCGCGGAGGAGTTCTTCCGCTTCCGCCAGGTCTTCGCGCTGGCCCTTGACGGCGACCACCGGGGGCGGGTCCTTCAGGAGGCGCCGGAGGGCAGGCAGCGCCGAACGGCCACGGACCCCGATGAGCAGGACAAAGGCTTTGCCGGCCTGGGCTGCTTCATCGTCGGCGTCGACGATCAGGAACCGTTCGATGTCCGGCGCCGAGGGGGCCGGGCGAAGGATGAGGCTGGCGAAGCCGAGGGGAAGATCCGAGAGGATGTCATCCACCGTAACCGCGGCCATGGGTTGTCCTTTTGCGTCGATCCCACCGGACGGCTCTGTCCGGTCACCTCATGCTATCCAGCGTCCTGGGCTGATTTTATGGAACCTGCTCCAAGTCCAGGGGATCCTTTTTAGGCTCCAGCCTGAGGCGACGCACCGCACGTGACGGGACATGCGGGCAGGAACGCCGAAAGGCGGGCCAGCCGGTGCTGGCCCGCCTCTGGTGCGGTGCTGTGGCGGGTGCCGCGGCGGCCTGTCAGATCCAGGCCGGTGCCGGCGGCGCCGGGGTAGCTGCTTCGCCGTCGCGCTTCGCCGTGGTTCCGTCCGTGCCGCGGCCCGCGGCCCACTGGGCGATGGCGGCCAGTGAACCGGACACCACGGTGGGCGACGGGGCGGCGGTGTCCCCAAACGACAAGCCGGTGCCGTCCACTGTGATGAGGAGCCCGGCATCGGTGCCGCGCACATGCCAGGCGCCGGTGATGTCCTTGAGCAGGCGTTCCAGGACGGGTGCAGGGATGTCCTTGAAGGTGGCCCCGTTGTCCAGGTCCACGGCGTGGACCCAGACTTCGCGGGTGCGCATCCACGCGGTCTCTTCGGCCGGGACTGTCCTGCCCTGGACGGTTTTGACCTTGTGGTGCCAGTTGGCGGCGGGCAGGTCGCGCCATTCGACGTTCAGGTGCACGGCGGAGTGGTCGAACAGGTTCCGCAGGGCGATGGGGCTGAGGGTGGCCCCGAAGTCGATCTCGTGGTTGCGGACCTCAACGGACGGGTACATGGGTGTTTCCACCCCGGTGGCCGCCCACTCGACCAGACGGGCGATGGCCCTGGCGTTGTAGCCCACGTGGGCTACAACGTGGCGGCGGGTCCAGCCCGGCAGCAGCGAGCCCCCGTCCAGTTCCGCGTCGGGAAGCTCGTTGAGCTTGCGGGCGAAGAACGCGGTGCCGCGCCGCGCCTGCAGCAGCCCCTCGAGCAGGACGGGGTCGGTGGCCTGGTCGTGCCGGGCAACCATCAGGCTTCCTTGACCACGCGGTTGGTCAGCTGGCCCAGGCCCTCGATGGTGGTGACCAGGACTTGGCCTTCCTGCAGGTAGCGCTTGGGGTCCTGCGCGTGGCCCACGCCGCCGGGGGTGCCGGTGGCGATGACGTCGCCCGGGTTCAGGGTGATGATGGTGGAGATGTAGGAGACCAGGTATTCCGGGGTGAAGACCAGGTCGCTGGTGGGGGTGGACTGCTGGACGTCGCCGTCCACTGCCGAGGTCATCAGCGGCCCGGGGGTGAATTCGTCCTTGGTGACCAGGGCCGGGCCGAACGGGGTGGACTTCTCCCAGGTCTTGCCCTGCAGCCACTGGATGGTGCGGAACTGGTAGTCGCGCATGCTGATGTCGTTCAGCACGGAGTACCCTGCGATGTGCCCGGCAGCCTCTGCCTCCGGGATGCGCCGGCCGGCCTTGCCGATGACGACGGCGAGCTCGGCTTCCCAGTCCACGGTGTCCGATTCCTGCGGCAGCGCGAGGTCATCGTTGGGCCCGATCAGCGACTCGGCGTACTTGGCGAACAGGGTGGGGTACTCGGGGACCTCGCGGCCCATCTCCTTGATGTGGTTGCGGTAGTTGTGGCCCACGCAGATGATCTTGCCCGGGGAAGGCACGACGGCGGCGAGGTCGGCGCCGTCGAACGCGTGCGTTGCGCCGTTGGCATCCTTGGCGATGGTTTCCCAGTTGGGGTCCTGCAGCAGGGCCCCGACATCGGAAAAGCCCGGGATTTCGGTGAGGGTCTCGCCGTCCTGGCGGACCGCCGTCGTGCTCTTGCCGCTGCCGGTGCCGGCGGGGAGGCGGAGGGTGAGGAGTTTCATTACTTGGTGCGTCCTTCGATGTAGGTGCGGTTGAAGTTCAGGCGCTCAAAGATGGGTGCGTCGCTGAACCGGAACAAATCAAACTCGGATTCGGCCTGCAGTGACCAGGCGGCCCAGGACGGCACCACGAAGAGGTCGCCCTTGGCCAGGACCTTGGTTTCGCCGTTCAGGGTCACGGTGCCTGTGCCTTCGAAGACCTGCCAGACGCTGGAGCCCACCTCGCGGACCGTCTCCGTCCAGGCGCCGGCGCGGAGCCGGTGGAACTCGGCGCGAATGGTGGGCATGACGTCCCCGCCCGTGGTCGGGTTGGTGTACCGAACGGCGGCGTGGCCCTGTGACACGGTGGCCGGGTGGCCCTCGTCCTCGAGGAGCAGCTGTTCGCGCAGGGCGGCGTCGGTGTACTTCCACCGGTACGCCGCGATGGGGGAGTTGGTGGTGTCATCGAGGCCGGAGAGCGGGCGGAGTCCGGGGTGGGCCCAGAGCCGCTCGGAGCGGGAGATGTCCGGGGTGGCTTCGTCGGTGACGCGTTCGGTGCCGAACTCGAAGAACCCGGCGTCCGCGTAGTGCACGAACGGGATGTCCAGGCCGTCGATCCACGCCATGGGCTCGTCGGTGTCGTTGTGGTGGCCGTGGAAGTTCCAGCCCGGGGTGAGCAGGAAGTCGCCGCGGGACATCCGGACAGGGTCCCCGTTCACCACGGTCCACACGCCCTCGCCCTCGACGACGAACCGGAACGCGTTCTGCGAGTGGCGGTGCTCCGGGGCCGTTTCACGGCCGCCCAGGTACTGGATGGCCGCCCACAACGTCGGGGTGGCGTAAGGCGTGCCGGCCAGGCCCGGGTTGGCCAGCGCAATGGCGCGCCGTTCCCCGCCTCGGCCCACGGGCACCAGGTCCCCGGCGCGGGCGGCCAGGGGGTACAGGTCATTCCAGCGCCAGACGTGCGGCACTGCTTTCGGGGACGGGACCATGGGCATCAGGTCCGCGATCTCCGTCCACAACGGAATCAGGTTTTCCTTATCGAAATCCCGGTACAGCTGCTCAAGCTGCGCAGCCTCCTCCGGGGTGGGCTCGGGAACGTGGTGTTCCTGCGCCACGGATTCGTGCGTTTGGTTTTCAGCGCTGATCGACACTGGCCTTCTCCTTGCGTGCGGACTGACTGCGACGTGGATTCGACCCTAGGGAAGATCTGCTGTGATCCCCAGCATATTCTGGCATGCAGAATTCCTTCGGCCCTGCCGGTCAGCTTCCGGCTGCCCCGTCCGCCGGATTGGCCGCGATGTCTATTTCCAGCTGGCGCCGGGTCTCCATCATGACGCCCACCAGCCCGGCGTCGAACAGGGGCCGGAACCGTGCTACGGGAGTGGCCACGCTCAGGGCGCCCACCACCATGCCCTTGCCGTTGTGCAGGGCCATCCCAAAGGCGCTGATTCCCTCCTCGGTACCCTCGAAGTTGGCGGCAAATCCGTTGGCGCGGACGGACTCAAGCTCGCGCAGGAACGCGGGGTAGTCGGCGTCCGGGATGTAGTCGCCGCCCAGTTCCGCGTTGGGGCTGCGGAACAGCTGCTCCAGCACGGCGGGATCGAGCTCCGCCAGGATGGCTTTCCCGCCCGAGGCTTTATGCGCGGGGAGCAGGGTCCCCTGCCGGTCCCCGACGCGAAGGATGTTGGTGCTTTCCACCGTGTCCAAAAAGCGGACTTTCGTGCCCACCCGGATCATGAGGTTGACGGTCTCGTTGGTGCGCGCGCACAGCAGTTCCATGTGTGGCCGGGAGATGTCCCGCAGCTGGCGTGTCCAGCTCAAGCCCGCCGGGCCGGCGCCCATCGCGGGGCCCGGCACATACCGGCGCGTTTCATCCTGGACCGCGAAGCCCCTGTACACCAGCATGGCCAGGAGCCGGTGTGCCGTGGACGGCGCCACGCCGAGCTCCGCCGCAGCGTCCTTGAGCCGCAGGCTGCCGACGTCCCGCAGGAGCTGGAGGAGCTGCAGGGCGTTATCCACCGCTTCGATGGAGTAGGTGGGCTTCCGCCGGGCAGGAAGATTCTGCATGACAGAATAATATGGGCGCGCTGGTATGACTGCCAGCACAGTGGTGGGATGAATCACACAACTTCCGCTGCAGCGCCGCAGCGCACGGCCGCCCCCACCTCGGGCGCAGGCCTTTCCGGGTTCCCCCGGCGTTCCGTACTTGCCGTCCTGGTGTGCTGGCTGCTGGTCGTTTTCGACGGCTACGACCTGATCGTCTACGGCACCGTCCAGGGCTCACTCATCAGCGACACCGGCTGGGGCCTGACCAAGGCCACGGCCGGGACCATCGGGTCCATGGCCTTTGTCGGCATGATGATTGGAGCGGTCTTTGCCGGCCGTATGTCCGATACCTGGGGCCGGCGGCGCACCATCATCGGCTGCGCCATCGTTTTTTCCGCGTTCACCATCCTTTGCGCCTTTGCCCCCAATGCGCCGGTCTTCGGCGGCCTCCGCCTGCTGGCCGGCATCGGACTGGGGGGCCTGGTGCCCTCTGCCAACGCTTTGGTGGCCGAACTCGTGCCGGAAAAATGGCGGTCAACCATCGCCACCCTGATGATGTCCGGCGTTCCCATCGGCGGCTCCCTCGCCGCGCTGGTGGGCATACCGCTGATTCCGGCCTTCGGCTGGCCCATCATGTTCCTCGTGGCCGTCGTCGCCCTGGTGGTGGTGATCCCGCTGGGGTTCCGCTACCTGCCGGAAACACTGGCACCCAAGACAACCGGCGGCAGCACCGCGAAGGAGTCCGTGGGATTCGGCTCCCTGCTCCGGGCGCCTTACCTCGGCACCAGCCTGCTGTTTGCCATCGGCACCCTGGTGACCCTGTTCGCCTGGTACGGGCTGGGCACCTGGCTGCCCAACCTGATGCAGCTGGCCGGGTACAACCTTGGCTCCGCCCTGACGTTCGCGCTGGCGCTCAACCTCGGCGCCGTGGCGGGCTCGGTGCTGACCGCCTGGGCCGGCACAAGGTTCGGGCCCATCCCCACGGCGATTGCGGCAGCGGCGGTGGCCGCCGTCGCCCTGGTGGTCCTGGTGTCCGGGCCGCCCGTCGCCGTCGTCTATTTCATGCTGGTGCTGGCCGGCGTGGGAACGCACGGCACCCAGTGCCTGATTATCGCGGCCGTGGCCAGCCACTATCCGGCACACCTCCGCGGTACTGCCCTTGGCTGGGCACTCGGCGTGGGCCGCATCGGGGCAGTGGCCGCACCGCAGGCCGGCGGGCTCCTGCTCGCAGCGGGCCTGGGCGTCAACTCAAACTTCCTGGCGTTTGCCGGAGCAGCCGCCGCAGCAGCAGTCCTGCTCGCAGCAGTCGGCATCAAAATCAAGAAATCAACAGCAGTAGGAGTTTCCAATGTCTAACGTCAAAGCGTCCACCGACGTCCTCGTGGTGGGCGGCGGCATGGCCGGGCTTGCCGGAGCGCTGGCGCTTCGCGAAAACGGCGCCGGCGTCACCCTGGTTGAAGTGGCACCGGCCTTCGGTGAAGTGGGTGCGGGCCTGCAGATGGCCCCCAACGCATCCCGCGTCCTGAAGCGCTGGGGCCTGCTGGAGAAGGCGCTGGAAATTGGCGTCCAGCCCAAGCACCTGGTGTTCCGCGACGCCATCACCGGCGAGGAGCTGACCCGCCAGACCCTGGGCGGTGAGTTCGAGGAGCGCTATGGCGCCCCCTACGTCGTCATCCACCGCAGCGACCTGCACCGGATCCTGCTCGAAGCCTGCCAGGAAGCCGGCGTCACCCTGGTGAACGACGTCCTGGTGCAGAAGGTGGAAACCGACGGCGACCGGGCCCGCGCTTACGCCGCCAAGGGCGAGGTCTTTGAAGCCGACGCCATCCTGGCTGCGGACGGGCTCAAGTCCACCTTGCGCGGCACCGTTGCCAATGACGGTCCGGTGAATTCGGCCTACGTGGCGTACCGCGGAACCGTGCCCATCACCGAGGAGACCCCGGCCGCGGACCTGGAGGACGTCATCGTCTACCTGGGACCGGACTGCCACCTGGTCCAGTACCCGCTGCGCAAGGGCCAGCTGCTCAACACCGTGGCGGTGTTCAAGTCCCCGTCCTTCGAGCGCGGCGAAGAGCAGTACGGCGGCGTGGACGAGCTCGAGGCAGCCTATAAGGACTGCGTCCCCGCTGTGCAGGAAGCCCTGAAGAACCTGGCCACCGGCATCCGCTGGCCCATGTACGACCGCGACCCCATCGAGAACTGGGTTTCCGGCCGCATGGCACTCATCGGCGACGCCGCCCACCCGATGCTGCAGTACCTGGCCCAGGGTGCCTGCCAGGCGCTGGAGGACGCGGCAGTCCTGCAGGACGTGGCCCGCGAAAAGGTCTTCACGCCCGAGGGCATCGACGCCGGCGCCTGGGAAGCTGCCTTCCGCGGGTTCAACGAAGCCCGCGCCGCGCGGACGGCCCGAGTGCAGCGCACCGCCCGGATCTGGGGCGAGTCCTGGCACGTGGGCGGCGTGGCACGCGTCCTGCGGAACATGCTGTTCAAGAGCCGCGGCGACAACAACTTCCAGTACAACGACTGGCTGTACGGGCGCGGTGAGCCGGGCGTTCCCGCGGAGGTTCCGGCCGGGGTTCCGGCGGGGTCCAGGCTGGTGGAAGCCTAAGCACTGATTTTCCAGGGCGGGCGTACGACGGCGGGTGGCTCCCGCCGTCGTACGCCCGCCGGAGCGGCCCCCACCTGGACCCGCGCCAGCGGGGCCTTTCCAGGCAGGAAGTCGTTGACGCCATCGCCCGCCGCGGACGTCCGGGGGGGGGGGGGGGGGGGGGGGAATGAGCCTCGCCTTCCTATAGTCGTGCAGGGCCTGTGGACTCCCGGATGGTCAAGTGGGTGGGCATGACCGCCAGCTGCCGGGCGGCTCTTCCCGCCAGCGGGTTGAGCTGGGCCAGCAGCATGGACACCGCCACCCGGCCGGCCTGTTCGATGGGACTTGAAATGGTGGTCAGGGGCGGGTTGCAGAAGTCCGCGCCGAAGATGTCATCGGACCCGATGATGCTCATGTCCTCCGGGACGCGGATGCCGCGGGCCTGGAGGCGCTGGAGCATGCCGATGGCCAACAGGTCGTTGAAGACGATGCAGGCAGTGGCACCCGTCCTGACCGCCGCGTCTGCCGCGGCAGCCCCCGACGTCGTCTTCGGGGTGTAGGGCCCGATCCGGTGGACCTCCATACCGCGCCGTTTCGCGTCCTCCTCGAAGACCTTCCACCGCATCTGGTTTGACCACGACGTGGGTGGTCCGGCGACGTAGCAGACCTTGTGGTGGCCCAGGGAGGCCAGGTGTTCCAGGGCCTGGATGATGGCCGACGGCGTATCGATCATGACCGTGGGAGCGCTCGTGGAGGCGCGGTTGAAGGTGACCAGGGGCTGCGTCCGCGAGACCTCCGCCAGCTGGGCGTCCGTCAGGCGGGAGGCAGCGAGAATGAAACCGTCGGCGGATTTGCGCATCTTGTGCAATGCATCGAGTTCCACCTCGTTGGATTCTTCAGTGTCCACCAGCAGCTGGGTGTAACCGGCTGCCTTGAGCTGGTGCTGCGTGCCCCGGATGATGTCGAAATAGAACGGGTTGGTGATATCGGGCACCAGCACCGCCACGGCGTTGGTGCGCCCCGAACTGAGTCCCCGCGCCTGGGAGCTCGGCACGTAGTTCAGCTCCGCGGCTGCCTCTTCGATCCGCTGCCGGGTCCTCGCATTGACCCGGTCCGGCCGCGACAGGGCACGTGACACCGTGGAGGTGGCCACTCCGGCCAGTTCCGCCACGTCGCGGATGGTGGGCGGCCGGTTTGCACCGGCGTTAAGGTCTAGCGCACCGCGCGTGGTGGCTTCGACGGGTAGATCAGCCATGACGCTGGACCTTTCCTCGCTGGCTGGACGAACCGTCGTCGACAATTAACGCCGGCGAGGCCCCTGACTCTGTGCCTTAATCCCACCATTTTTGGCAACTTTTGGCAACCGCTTGCCGGAGTTGTTGCATCCTTCCTAGACTGGCATTCGAGTCGCCTGCAGTGATTTCCGCCACAGGACGGATGTGGCCATGTGGGTGTCCTAGAGGAGAAAAACAATGAGGTTTAAATCGACTACTGGGCTTGCGGCGATTGTTACGGCTGCAGCACTGGCCCTGACCGGTTGCGGTTCGGGTTCCGGGACCGGTGGGGGAGGGTCCACGAATGCGGACGGCAAAGTGGACGGGACGGGCAAGACGCTGAACGTCCTGACTGGCGTTCTCAGCCAATACCCCGAGCAGCAGAAACAGTGGCAGAGCGATATTGCCGCCAAGTTCAAGGCTGAAACCGGGGCCGACGTGAAGTTTGAAACCTTCGCCTCGGCCAACGACGAGCTCACCCGCATCCAGACTTCCGTGGTCTCCGGCCAGGGGCCGGATGTCTACGGACTCGGCACCACCTTCACCCCCACGGCCTATGCCACCAAGGCCTTCGTCACCCTCTCGGATGACGACTGGAAGAAGGTTGGCGGCAAGGACCGCTTCAACCAGGCTGCCCTCGGTATTTCCGGCCCGGACAAGGACCACCAGGCCGGCATCCCCTTCGTCAGCCGCCCGTTCGTGATGGCGTACAACAAGGACCTGCTCGCCGCGGCCGGCATTGACAAGCCCGCAACCAGCTGGGACGAGCTCGCAGCCCAGGCCAAGAAGATGACCAAGGCTGATACCTATGGCATCGCCACGGGCTACAAGGACAACTATGACCCCTGGAAGTTCATCTGGGCCATGGCCGTCCAGGCCGGAAACCCGTTGGTCGACGGTAACAAGCTCAAGATGGACGACCCCACCGTCAAGAAGGCCTACCAGACGTACTTCGGCTGGTTGACCCAGGACAAGGTCGTTGACCCTGCTTCCGTCGGCTGGAGCAACAGCAACGCCGTGGCGGCCTTCGCCAGCGGCAAGGCCGGCTACCTGATGATGACCACCTCCAGCTCCATCCCCACCCTGGACAAGTCCGCAGTTGCCGGGAAGTACGAGTACGCCCTGATGCCCACGGTCGCACCGGGCGAGACGCAGTCCAAGTCCGATGGCGAGGCCGCCAGCATCCTCTCGGGCGACAACCTGGTGGTGGCTGATTACTCCAAGCAGAAGGACCTTGCCTTCGCCTACATCAAACTGATCACTTCCAAGGACGAGCAGTTGAACTACCAGAAGACCTTCGGCGACCTGCCTGCAAACGCCGAAGCCCTGGCCGCTCTGACAGACCCCAAGCTCAAGCCGGTGGCTGACGCCGCCGCCAAGTCCAAGGCCACACCGTTCACTGGCGCCTGGGGCGATATCCAGCTCGGCCTCCTCAACGTCACCGTGCAGTCGATCCCGGACCTGGCCGCGGGCAAGGTGGACGAGTCAGCACTCGAACAAAGGATCAAGGACGCCCAGAACAAGGGCCAGGCTTCCCTGGACCGGGCCTCCAAAGGATAGGTTCTGATGTCAACCGACGCCTCTCATGAAGTCCGGCCTGCGGTGGATTCCGCCGCGGGCCGGGCGCCCCGCGATTCACACGACGCCGGGCAACAGCCCGGCCACCAGGGCGGCCTGCGCCGCAAGGGAATGAGCGAACGCAACCGGCCGCTCTGGATGCTGATCCCGGGTGGGGTCCTGATGATCATCATCATCGTGGTCCCGCTGCTGCTGGGCATCTACATGTCCGTCCTCAACCTGGACCAGTACACCCTGCGGAAATGGATCAGTGCGCCGCTCATCGGAGCCGAAAACTTCGTTGAAGCGGTGACGGCATCGCCCTTGCTGCACGCCGTCTGGCTCAGTGTCAGCTACTCGCTGCTGGCCATGGTGGTGACGCTGCCGCTGGGCATCGCCGCCGCGGTGGCCACGCAGAACGCGTTCAAGGGCCGGGCAGTGATCCGCTCGGTCTTCCTCATCCCGTACGTCCTCCCATCCTTCGTGGTGGCCACCGTCTGGCGCACCATGCTCCAGCCCGGCGGGATCGTGGACGAGGCCTTGGCCACCGTGGGGATCCACGTGGGGCTGTGGCTCAACGGCCCGCAGACCTTTTGGACGCTGGTACTGGTCCAGATCTGGGCATCGTGGCCGTTCATCTACCTGCTGGCCCTGTCCGGCCTGCAGTCGGTGGACCATGAGGTGCACGAAGCGTCGGCACTCGACGGTGCGCTGTGGTGGAACAAGCTCCGGTACGTGGTGTTCCCGTACTTGAAGGGCCCGCTGGCTCTGGCCTTCCTGATCGGGATGCTGCACCACATCAACAACTTCACCCTCCCGTTCGTGCTGTTCGGCGTCCCTGCGCCGGCCGACGTCGAAGTCCTCCCCATCCTGACCTACGTCACCAGCTTCCAGAGCTTCCGCTTTGGACTCAGCGCCGCAATGGCCTTCATTTCCCTGGTGCTGATCGCCATTCCGCTGTTCGTCTACCTCCGTGCCGTCAAGCTTGACGACGCCGAAACACCAGGAGCGAAGAAATGAGCACCACGACAGCCACCCGGCGGAGTGCGTCAACCGTTGATGTTGACCGTCCGGGCTCGCACCGCCAGCATGAGGTGCTCCGGCTCCTTCCGGGCCCCCTGCTGGTCATCATCCTGGTATTCCTCGGCGCACTTGTCCTGATCCCTGTGCTGTACATCTTCCTGGCTTCGGTGAACTCGGACATCGGGGTGGCCAATGGCGAGTTCTGGCCGTCCTCAGTCACATTCGATAACTACTCGAAGATTTGGACCAGCGTTGGCCTGGCCACCGGCCTCACCAACAGCGTCCTGGTGGCGGGAGCAACCGCGGTGGTCTCCGCAGCGATGTCCATCTCCACTGCGTTCGTCCTGGTCCGCTACAGCTTCCGCGGCAGGCTGACCATCCTCCGCGGGCTGCTGGCACTGCAGTCGGTGCCCGGAACCCTCATGGTGCTGCCGGTCTTCGTCCTGTTTTCCTCGGCGGCAACCTACCTCGGCATACAGGTGATCGGAACCCAGTGGGGCCTGTTCGTGACCTACCTCACCTTCGCCATGCCGTTCTCCACCTGGGTGATGGTCACCTACCTTCGCGGGCTTCCCAAGGAACTTGAAGAAGCAGCACGGATCGACGGCGCGTCCCACCTTGGCGTCCTGTTCCGGATCATCCTTCCGCTGAGCTGGCCCGGCATTGTGGTTTCGGGCATCTTCGCCTTCCTGCTGGGCTGGAATGACGTGTTGTTCGCCTCGGTGATGACCCGCCCGGAAAGCCAGACGGCCGCCGTCGCACTCCAAATCTTTGGTGCTTCGCAGGAAGGCGGCGCCATTCCGTTCTACGGCCAGATGATGGCGGCGGCATTGGTTTGCGCCGCTCCTGTGGTCATTCTTTACCTGATTTTCCAGCGTTACCTAGTAGGCGGGCTCACCGCCGGAGGAGTTAAATAACCATGGTTTCGACCACCCAGGTCACGTGGCAGCTGTCAGGCTTCGGCGACGAAATCGACGACGACCCAGCGGTCCAGATAGCAGTGCTGCAGGCCCTCGGCGCCAACCACATTGAAGTCCGCAGCGCCTGGGGCACCAACATCGTGGACCTGAGCGATGAACAGCTCCAGTCCCTGGCGTCCCTGCTGGCGGAGAAGGGCATGAAGGTCTCCGCCGTCGCTTCCCCCATTGGCAAGGTGGACGTCAGCCTGCCGGTGGAGCACGAGGTGGAACGGCTGCGCCGGGCGGTCAACGCCGCCAAGGTCCTGGACGCCAGGTACATCCGCATCTTCTCCTTCTACTACGGCGAGTCCGTGCAGGTCGAGTCCATCCGCGATGCCGTCATCGAACGCATGCGGGCGCTCGCCGATGTGGCTGCGGAAGCGGGCGTGATCCTGCTGCACGAGAACGAGAAAGACATTTTCGGTGACGTACCAGACCGCGTCCTGGACATCATCGAAACCGTCAACTCGCCCGCGCTGAAGGTGGCATGGGATGCCGCGAACTTCGTCCAGGTGGGGGTCAAGCCCTTCGATGAGGGATACGCCAAACTGCGTCCGCACCTTGAGTACCTGCAGGTCAAGGACGCACTGTTTGAAAACGGCCACGTGGTGCCGGCAGGTGAAGGCGACGGGGATGTGCTCCGCACCGTGGAGGCCCTGAAGGCAGACGGGTACCAGGGCTTCGCCTCCCTGGAGCCGCACCTCGCCGGTGCCCACGGACTGGGCGGTTTCTCCGGCCCCACCGCGTTCGGCATCGCAGCACGCGCCTTTGCAAAAGTCACCGCAGAAGCAGGAGTCCAGACCGCATGAGCACCCTTAACGTAGCCATCACCGGATGCGGCGTCATCGGGCGCACCCACGCCGTAGCCCTCGAGGCATTTCCGGAAGCCCGGATCGTGGCACTGGTGGATGCCATCCCGGCCGCCGCCGAGGCCCTGGCGGACTTTATCGAACAGCGCGGCGGCCAGAGGCCGGCGCTCTACAGCACACAGACGGAGGCCTTTGCGGCTGAGGACATCGATCTTGTGGCCCTGGCCACCCCCAGCGGCCTCCACATCCAGCAGGGCCTGGAAGTCCTGGCCGCCGGTAAGCACGTGGTGATCGAAAAGCCACTCGACGTTGACCTCACCCGGGCCCAGGAAATCGAAGCCGCAGCCAAGGAAGCGGCCAGCAAGGGGATTGTTGCCTCGGTGATCAGCCAGCACCGGTTTGACCAGTCAAGCGTCGCCGTTGCCGACGCTGTGGCCAAAGGACGTTTCGGGCGGCTGACGTCCGCCATCGCTTCCGTGGCTTGGTGGCGCAGCCAGGGGTACTACGACTCCGGCGACTGGCGCGGCACCTGGGCCATGGACGGCGGCGGTGCGCTGATGAACCAGGGCGTCCACACGGTGGACCTGCTGCTGTGGTTCATGGGACGCCCCGTTGAGATCCATGCGCACACCGCCAGGCTTGCGCACGAACGCATCGAGGTGGAAGACACCGCCGTTGCCACCATCACCTTCGAAAACGGCGGCCTGGCCGTCCTGCACGCCACCACCGCTGCCTACCCGGGGCTGACCGTACGCGTCCAGCTCATGGGGTCCGAGGGCTCGGCGGTGGTGGACAACGACCGGCTGCAGTACTTCCACAGCAAGGACGCGGGCGGCGAGTCCGCGGACATGGGCCTTCAGGGCGGGGGCAACCAGGCGGAACAGGAACTGGCCAAATACCCCGAGGAGGACTACAAGGCCGCGGACCCCACCGTGTATCCGGCCGGCCACGTCCGGCAGTACCGGGACATCCTGGGCGCCATCGCCGGTGGGCGGCAGGCCGGCGTCACCGTCAGCGACGCCGTCAACGCACTCGCCGCGGTGCGTTCCGTCTACGTTTCGGCCACGCTTGGCCAGCCCGTCCTCTTCGACGATGTCCTGGCCGGCAAGTACAACGACCTCGAAGTCCGCACCGGCGGCACTTCGGCAGAAAGCGCCTGAGCCATGAAGTTTTCAGTATTTACCGCATCAACCCCCGAATGGACCCCCGACGAAGCAGTGCAGCACCTGGCCCGGCAGGGCTGGGATGGCATTGAGTGGCGGATCACCGACCAGGCCGACGCTGCCGAGCCGGGCTTCTGGGCCGGCAACAAGGCCACCGTCCCGCTCACCGGCATGGAGGACCAGCTGGACCGGATTGCCGCCCTCACATCCGGCGCGGGCCTGGAATTCTCCGGCATCGGGGGATATGCACGGTGCGACAACCATGCGGACGTTGACCGGATGCTGGCCGCCACTGCCAGGCTCGGCGCCGGGCAGGTCCGGGTGACCACCCCTCCGTTGGGAACGGCCGTCTGGGGGAACGAACCGGCCAGCGGTACCCCGTACCCTGAGCTGTTTGCCGGTGCCCGCCGTGACTTCGAGTGGATCGCCGAACGGGCTGCCCACCACGGCGTGAAGGCACTCGTGGAACTGCACCACCGCACCATCACCGCTTCGGCCTCGTCCGCGCTGCGGCTGCTGGACGGACTCGATCCGCGGCACGTGGGAGTCATCCATGACCTCGGCAACCTGCTGATCGAAGGCCAGGAGGACTACCTCCCCGCGTTCCAGCTCCTGGGCGACTACCTGGCCCACGTGCACGTCAAAAACGCCGTCTGGGTCAACAGCGGCAATACCGACGACTCCGGTGCCGCCATCTTCCGGAACGAGTGGGCCCCGCTGCGTTCCGGCCAGGGCAGCGTGCTGGAGTACTTCAAGGCACTAGCGGCCCATGGCTATGACGGCTGGGTGACGGTGGAGGACTTCTCCACCGAACTCCCGCTGGCTGAACGGACGGCAGATAACCTTGACTACCTCCGCTCCGCGGCCGCGCTGGCGGGACTTTCCGTCCCCGCAGGGAGGCGATGACCCGTGGGAGCGCCGATTGCGGAACACCCCGACCGGCTGCTGCCGGCTGATCCCGGTGTCCGGAGCATCGCACGGTCACTGTTCACAACTGTGGAAGGGCTGCCCATCATCTCCCCGCACGGGCACGTGGACGCTGCGGTCATCGAGCAGAATACCCCTTTCCCGGACCCGGCTGCCCTGCTGGTCACCCCGGACCACTACGTCACCCGGCTGATCCACGCCGGCGGGGTGCCCATGGACCAGCTGGGGCTGGGCAGCCAACCCGCCGCGTCACGGGAGGTCTGGCGCCACTTCTGTGCCGCCTGGCCCACCTTTGAGGGAACGGCATCCGGTTACTGGATCCGGCAGGAGTTCGCCCACGTGTTCGGCCTGGCGGAGGAACCGTCCCGGGAGAACGCGGACCGGCTTTACGACGCCCTGCAGGCCAAGCTCTCTGAGCCGGGCTTCCGGCCGCGCGAGCTGTTCAAGGAATTCAACATCGAGGTGCTGGCCACCACGGATGATCCCCTGGACTCACTGGACAGCCACGCCGCGCTGCACGCGGACCCATCCTTTGCCGGGCGTGTCCTGCCCACCTTCCGCCCCGACCAGTACCTGAACATGGCGCACCCGGCCTGGCGGGACAACGTGGACCGCCTGATCGCTTCGGCGGGGGATGGCGCTTCGGGTTACGCCGGGTACATCAAGGCGCTTGAGGCCCGGCGCAGGCATTTCGTGGAGCGGGGCGCCGTCTCGGCCGACCACGGCGTTTTCACTCCTGCCACCCTGAAGCTGGACGACGCCGAGGCGGAGCGGCTTTTTGAGCGCGGGCGCAACGGCCAGGCGGATGCAGCTGACAGGGAAGCCTTCGAAGCGCACATGATCTACCAGATGGCGCGGATGTCCGTGGAGGACGGCCTGGTGATGACCGTCCACCCCGGATCCTTCCGCAACCACCATGCCCCCACGTTCGAGGCGTTCGGGGCGGATACCGGCCACGATATTCCTGTGGCGGTCAACTACACCGAGGCCATCCGGCCCCTGCTGCAGGATTTCGGGACCGCCAAGGACTTCCACCTGGTCCTCTTCACGCTCGACGAGACGGTGTTCTCCCGGGAACTTGCCCCGTTGGCCGGGTTCTACCCGTCGGTGTACCTGGGAGCGCCGTGGTGGTTCCTGGATGCGCCGGACGCCATGCTCCGTTTCCGGTCTGCCGTGACGGAGACGGCGGGCTTCTCCCGGTCCTCCGGCTTCATCGATGACACCCGGGCCTTTTGCTCCATCCCGGCCCGCCATGACACGGCCCGGCGGATCGAAGCCTCCTTCCTGGCGCGGCTCGTGGCCGAGCACCGGGTCACCGAAGAGCGGGCGCACGAACTGATCGTGGACATCGTGGACGCCTCACCCCGCCGGGTGTTCAAGCTGTGAGTGCCCCCTTTACGACCCCTCCGTCGGCCACGCCGCCCACTGCGGAGCTTCCGCGGCTGAACCGGACGCTCCGTCAGGTGCCCAAGGCGCCGGTCCGCATTGTCCACCTGGGGCTGGGCGCCTTCCACCGCTCGCACCAGGCCTGGTACACCCAACAGGCATCAGATTCCGCCGGCTGGGGGATCGCCGCCTTCACTGGCCGCCGGCCGGATGCGGCCCTTGCCCTGGCTGAACAGGATGGTCTCTACACGCTGGTGGAACGCGCAGACGAGGGGGACTCCTTTACTGTCATGGGCAGCATCGTGGAGGCCCTGGACGGTGCGGACATCGAGCGGCTTGCCGCCCTCGTGGCTGCACCGGAGACCGCCCTGGTAACGCTGACCATCACCGAGGCCGCCTACGGGTTGGGTGCGGACGGCAAGCTGGACACCAAGGCGCCCGACGTCGCCGCCGACCTTGCGCTGCTGGGTTCCGGCAGCGGACGGCCCACCACGCCGTTGGGACGGCTGGTGCTTGCGCTCGCCGCCCGCCGGGAAGCCGGTTCCGGGCCGATCGCGATTGTCTGCTGCGACAACCTGTCCAACAACGGCACGGTGGCACGGCAGGCAGTGGCGGGGTTTGCCGGGGCCTGGGATTCCGAATTCGCCGCGTGGGTCACGGGCAATGTCAGCTTCGTGAGCACATCCGTGGACCGGATCACGCCCAGGACCACGGAAGGGGACCTCGCCGTCGTCCGGGAAGCCTGCGGTTACGTGGACAATTCCCCGGTGGTGGCTGAACCCTTTTCAAGCTGGGTGCTCAGCGGGGACTTCCCCGCGGGCCGCCCGCGATGGGAGGACGCAGGTGCCCTGTTCGTCCAGGACATCGAACCCTACGAGAACCGGAAACTGTGGCTGCTGAACGGCGCACACTCACTGCTGGCTTATGCGGGCCAGTTGCGGGGTCATGCGACCGTCGCGGAGGCATTGGCCGACCCCTGGTGCAGGCGGGCAGTGGAGGCTTTCTGGGACGAAGCAGAAACGAACCTTGCCGGCCCCGCCGACCTGCGGATACCCGAGTATCGGCAGGCTCTCCTGGCCCGTTTCAGCAACGCGAGGATCGCCCATAACCTGGCCCAGATTGCCATGGACGGCAGTACCAAACTTCGGATGCGCGCTGTCCCGGTGCTGCAGGCTGAACGCGCCGCCGGACGGTCCGGTGCCGCGGCGGCGCTGATGATTGCCGCATGGATGGACTACAGTGCCACCGCGTCCCCGTTCCACGACCCTCTGGAGCAGGCCGTGACTGCCGCCAACCGGCTGCCAGGCACTGAGCGAACCAAGGCGCTGCTGGCAGTTGTCGACCCTGCCTTGGCAGGGGATGCCGGTGTGGTGGGACTGGTGGAAAGCCTGTGCGGCACCGCTGCCGGGCGTTCCGCTTCCGAATAATCATGAGTCAAATCTGCCCGGCACGTGCGCGTGCCGGGCAGATTTTGTGTGAAACGAAATTATGGCAATTTTTGGCAACCGGTTGCCACTGGGTTTGCCGTTTCGTTAGTATTACTGCCGGAGCAACACCCGGCGCGCCCACGCGGCCCGCACTTCTTCTCTTGGCCACCACCGCAATGACGCGTTAGGACTCTCAGAATGAACAGGCTGACCAAGCTCAGCATCCTCGGCTATGGCGCGGGGGATCTTGCCAACAATCTTGCATTCACCCTCTCCACTACCTACCTCCTGCTGTACTACACGGACGTCGCCGGTATCTCAGCGGCGGCAGCAGGCACCCTCTTCCTCCTGGTGCGCGTCTTTGATGCTTTTGCGGACATCTTCGCGGGCCGGATCGTTGACCGCACCTTCCACAGGAAGCTGGGCAAGTTCCGCCCCTTCATCCTCTTCGGTGGCCTTCCTCTGCTGATCATGAGTGCTCTGACCTTCTCCGTCCCGGCGGACTGGAGCCATGACGGCAAGCTTGCGTATGCCTACCTGACCTACGCCGGCCTGGGCCTGGCATACTCCATGGTCAATATCCCGTACGGCTCGCTGGCCGGCGCCATGACGCAGCAGCCGGCGGAGCGTGCCAAACTGGGCGCTGCCCGCTCCTGCGGTTCACTCGTTGTGGGTTCCGGCCTGCTGTTCTTCATCACGCCGCTCACCAAACAGGGTGCCGCGCAGCTGCAGCCACTCTTCACCACGCTGACCATTGCCTTCGTGGTGGTGGGCATGGCGCTCTACCTGCTGACCGTCTTCACTACCCGGGAAGTGGTCCACCGCGAGGTTCCCAAGGTGACCTTCAAGCAGTCCCTGGCCACCCTGAAGGGCAACCGTCCACTGCTCATGCTCTGCATTTCATCCCTGCTGATGCTTACCGCCAGCACGGGGCTGTCCACCATCCAGGTCTACTACCTGCGGGACGTGCTGCAGAATGTCAGCCTTGCCCAGCCCATGGCCGTCATCAACGTGGTCCTGGCCGTGGTGGTCATCGTGCTCACGCCGGCCATGGTCCGGCGCTGGGGGAAGAAGGCCCTGTACCTGGCAGCCGGAGGCCTGGTGGTGCTCGGTTCGCTGGTGGTCATGCTGGCCCCGCACTCGTTGACCTACCTGGCCTTCACCGGGCTCGTCATCAGCCTCCTGGGCGTGCAGATGATGAACATCGTGGTGTGGGCACTGGAGGCGGACACTGTGGAGTATGGCGAAGCACGTACGGGTGTCCGAACCGAAGGCATCATCTACTCCCTCTTCTCCTTCACCCGGAAGATGGGCCAGGCGCTGGGCGGAGCCGTCATGGCCTACGCCATTGCCAGCGCCGGCTACGTCCGGTCGGACAGCGGCCAAAGCGAGGCCACCATCCAAGGGCTGCAGCTTGCCGCAGGACTGGTGCCCCTGGTCCTCTGTGGGCTGGGCATGGCCATCATGAAGTTCTACAGGCTCACTGACACTGCCCACGCGGAAATCGTCGCCGAGATCAAAGCCCGCCAGGCTGTAGCCGCCGCCGGTACAAGCCGGCAGGCCGCCACCCACGCGGAACTCCACTAACCACCGAAAACACTCCTTCACGCCACAACGCCCCCTCCGACCGACCGTCTCCGAAAGGACCAGCTGTGAAAATCATTGCCGCGGAAGTGTTCGTTACCAGCCCCACCCGAAACTTCGTGACCCTCCGGATCACCACGGACGAGGGCGTGACGGGCATTGGTGATGCCACCCTGAACGGCCGCGAGCTGGCTGTGGCCGCCTACCTGAAGGAGCATGTGGCGCAGTTGCTCATTGGCAAGGATCCGCACCGGATTGAGGATACGTGGCAGTTCCTGTACCGGAGTGCGTATTGGCGGCGGGGTCCGGTGACGATGGCGGCGATCGCTGCGGTGGATATGGCGTTGTGGGATATCAAGGGCAAGGTGGCCGGGTTGCCGGTGTACCAGTTGCTGGGTGGTGCGTCGCGGAACGGGTTGCGGGCGTATGGGCATGCTTCGGGTGCGGATATTGAGTCGTTGTTTGATTCGGTGCGGGAGCATCTGGAGTTGGGGTACAAGTCGATCCGGATCCAGACGGCGATCCCGGGGATCAAGGCCGTGTATGGGGTGGCGGCGCAGGCGCAGGCGTCGGGGGAGCGGTATGACTATGAGCCTGCCGGGCGGGGTGCGTTCCCGCAGGAGGAGGACTGGGATACCCGGGCGTACCTGCGGCACCTGCCCACGGTGTTTGAGGCGGTCCGGAACGAGTTTGGGCCGGAGTTGCCGTTGCTGCATGACGGGCATCACCGGATGACGCCGATCCAGGCGGCGAAGCTGGGCAAGGCGTTGGAGCCGTATGACTTGTTCTGGTTGGAGGACTGCACGCCGGCGGAGAACCAGGAGGGGCTGCGCCTGGTGCGGCAGCACACCACCACGCCGTTGGCGATCGGGGAGATCTTCAATACGGTGTTTGACTTCCAGACGCTGATCAAGGAGCAGTTGATTGATTATGTGCGGGCGGCGTCCACGCATTTCGGTGGGATCAGTCCGTTGAAGAAGGTGATGGATTTCGCGGCGCAGTACCAGATCAAGTCCGGTTTCCACGGTCCGACCGATATTTCCCCGGTGGGCTTCGCGGCGCAGCTGCACGTGGGGTTGGCGATCCATAACTACGGGATCCAGGAGTACATGCAGCACTCGGCCAAGACCAACGAGGTCTTCGAGCAGTCCATGACGTTCGTGGACGGGTACCTGCACCCGGGCGACAAACCGGGCATCGGCGTCGAATTCAACGAAGAAGCCGCCGCGGCCTACCCCTACCAGCAGGCCTACCTGCCCTACAACCGCCTCGTCGACGGCACCGTCCACGACTGGTGAGACCGCCACGACTGGCAAGGACCAAACAATGATCAAACATCGCATTATCGTCATGGGCGTCTCCGGCTGCGGCAAGACCACCATCGGTGACCTCGTCGCCCGCGAACTGGGCGTCCCGTTCGTTGACGGCGATTCCCTCCACCCCGTGGAGAACGTCGCGAAAATGGCTGCGGGCACACCGCTGACGGACGAGGACCGCTGGCCATGGCTCGCAACGGTGGGCAGCAAGCTGGCGGCTGCGGGCGACGGTGGGCTGGTCCTGGCGTGTTCTGCCCTGCGCCGAAGCTACCGGGACGCCATCCGGGAACAGGCCCCGGACACCGTCTTCCTGCACCTGGACGGCAGTAAGGAGGTTCTGAAGGCGCGGACCGAGGGACGGACCGGGCACTTCATGCCTCCCGCGCTGCTGGAATCCCAACTCGCCACACTGGAACCTCTGCAGGAAGACGAGCGCGGCGTGGTGGTTGACATCGCCGCACCCGTTCAGGACGTGGTGGCGGAGGCACTCAAGGGGATTGCCGCCGTCGTACCTCCTGCCAAGGGGGCCGCGGGCACCAGGCCGCGCCAGTTCGACGTCGACCTTGCGGCAGCGCCATTCATGCTCGACGCCGGCGCGATCGCCTGGGTGGAAGGCACCATTGGTGCCATGACGCTCGAGGAAAAGATCGGGCAGCTGTTCATCAACCACAACAACGACTACTCGCCCGGATACCTCGACGGGGTGCTGGAAAACTACCACGTGGGCGGCATGCGGTACCGGCCCGGCCCGTCCGCCGCCGTCCAGGAACATATCCGCTACGCGCAGTCCAAGTCCCGGATTCCCTTGCTGATTGCCTCCAACCCGGAGATGGGCGGGGCCGGCAGCTGCGACGACGGCACGTTCGTATCCACGCACCTGCAGGCAGGCTCGCACCCGGACAGGAACATCGCCCGGCAGATGGGGCAGGTGGCAGGCGTGGAGACGGCTGCCCTGGGCTGCAATTGGGCCTTCGCGCCGATCGTGGACATCCACTACAACTGGCGGAACACCGTCATTTCCACACGGTCCTTCGGCAATACCCCGGAGGTGGTGGTGGAGCGCGCCAAGGAGTACTTCGACGGCATCAGCGAATCACCCACTGCCTGCGCCATGAAGCACTTCCCGGGCGACGGCATCGACGAGCGGGACCAGCATGTGGTCACGTCCTACAACACCCTCGGGTACGAGGAATGGAACCGGACCTACGGGCACGTGTACCGGGAGATGATTGCGCACGGCGTGCAGTCCATCATGGTGGGCCATATTGGGGCGCCGGAGGTCTCGCGGCATTTCCGGCCGGGTCTTCCTGATGCCGGGATCCTGCCGGCCACGTTGTCCCCGGAACTGCTGCAGGACCTGCTGCGCGGCGAACTGGGCTTCAATGGCCTGGTCCTCACCGACGCCTCGCAGATGGTGGGCCTGACGCAGGCAATGAAGCGGAAGGACCTGGTTCCGGCAACGATTGCGGCCGGCTGCGACATGTTCCTGTTCTTCCGAAACCCCGCCGAGGACTTCCAGTACATGCTGGACGGATACAAGTCCGGGGTCATCACCGAGCAGCGGCTGCACGACGCCCTGCGGCGGATCCTCGGACTGAAGGCATCCTTGGGGCTGCACCTGAAATCCGCTGACCAGTTGGTGCCGCCGGCCGAGGCGCTGGCCGTGATCGGCAGTCAGCCGCACCGGGCGATTGCGGCCGAGATCGCCGACAAGACCGTCACACTGGTCAAGGACACGGCAGGGAACCTGCCCATCACCCCCGGGACTCATCCGCGGATCCGGTTGTACGGCATTTCCGGCGGCGCCGACTTCACGCGGGCAGATCCGCTGGCCTACCTGGACGTGGTGAAGGAGGAACTGGAGGCCGCCGGCTTCGAAGTGTTCTTGTACCGGACGGCTGAACAGCGCGAGGCGGCGGGGGAGACCGGGGTGAACTTCATGTCCGTCATCTCCGAGGAAGCCACCGGGGACTACGCGGAAAAGTACGACGCCGCATTTGTCTTTGCCAACGTCAAGGGCTTCGCCCAGGAGGCCGCCATC
This sequence comes from Arthrobacter sp. StoSoilB19, assembly GCF_019977275.1. Classification (NCBI taxonomy): domain Bacteria; kingdom Bacillati; phylum Actinomycetota; class Actinomycetes; order Micrococcales; family Micrococcaceae; genus Arthrobacter; species Arthrobacter sp. StoSoilB19. The sequence continues at coordinate 683,282 of NZ_AP024650.1, forward strand.
CGGATCAAGTGGTCCTCGCCGATGGCCGCGGAGATCCCGTGGTACGTCACGGAGGTGCCCACGGTGTTCGTGTCCCTCAACCAGCCGAACCACCTGATTGACGTGCCCATGGTGAAGACGGCAATCCACGCGCATGCCGGGACTCGGGAAGCCATCCGTGCCGCGGTAGAGAAGATCCAGGGCAAGTCCGCGTTCCAGGGAACGTTCAACGAGAACGTATTTTGCGGCTCGTTCGACACCCGGCTTTGAGCAGGTACTGAAGAAGGAGGCGCCGCCGCAACAGCGGTGGCGCCTCCTTCATGCCCGGAAGGCCAGGGCTGGGTTCCGGGACACCGCCACGTTCTTCGCACTGCCTGATGACTTCTTGATGGGTGGTTGCCAGGCAGTTGCCTGCCTGGGACGTCAGTCGTTGCAGGGCGGCCGCAAAGGGGGGCCTTGGACTCTGTGGCGGCCAGATGATGGTTTGTAGGCTGCAAGGCATCGCGGAACCACCTCAACCAAAGGGAGGCGTGCCATGAGCAGCACGGCGTCGGATGTCCTGGCCTTCATTCGGCCGAAGACAGGCACGAATCATTCATCCACCCCTTCCCGCCGCCGGCTTTCCGGATTCCTTGGTGCTGCGGCCGCTGCCGGGTTTCTCACGCACGCCCTCGTGCCGCGTGCCCTGGGGACATGGGGAACCACGGAGCCCGAAAGAACAATGCCCCTTCCCGGGGACGAATTGATTCCCGATCCCGAGGACATCCAGACCATGGCGGTCACTGTCTCCGCCCGTCCCGACCAAGTGTGGCCCTGGATAGTGCAAATGGGTGTGGACCGGGCGGGGCTGTATTCCTACACGGCGGTGGAGAACGGATTGCTGCACCTGGGTGTCACGAACGCGGACCGCATTCATCCGGAGTGGCAGGACCTGCAGGTGGGGGACATCATCGCCTTCACGCCGGAAGGTTACCCGGGCGGCCGGCGCGGGCCGCGCGTGGTGGAGCTGGAGGAGGGCCGCCACCTTGTTCTGGACTCAAGCCCTGGTGCCCCGCCCGGAAAAGTGACAGGAACCTGGCAGTTCGTCCTCCACGATGCCGGTGCTGCCGGTACCAGGTTGCTGCTCAGGACGCGCACGGGCCCGGGACGCCCTGCCGGGCTTCGTGTGACGGACTTCCTTCTTCGGCCCGGCTACCTGGTCATGGACCGCGCCATGCTCCTGGGCATCAAAAAGCGCGTCGAGACGGAATCGCAGGGGCGTCCGCCGTTGTCGACCCCGCAGTGACGCCGTCCTGGACGTGGGCGCCTATATGGGCTCGGCGTAGTGTGAAGCAGTGGACTTTTCCTGTGTGATTGCCGAAGGTGTTGTACTCCGTCCCGTCCGGGCGTCGGACGCGGAGGCGCTGGCAGCGGCGTTTCAGGAGAACCGGTCATATCTCGCCCCGTGGGAGCCTGTCCGGCCTGAGGAGTTCTACACCGTCCAGGGCCAGCGGGACGTGGTTGAGCGGCGGCTTGTTGAACTCGATTCGGGCACGGCACTTCCCATGGTGCTGGCACAACATGACGGTATCGTCGGGCTGCTGACCCTCAGCTCAATCGTGCGTGGCGCATTCCAGAACGCGCACGTTGGTTACTGGATTTCCCGCAAAGCCCAAGGGAAAGGGCTTATGACGGCGGCAGTAGCGGCGGCCGTCAATATTTCACAGGCTGCATTGGGACTTCACCGACTCGAGGCAGCAACCCTGGTGCACAACACGGCGTCGCAAAGAGTGCTGGAAAAGAATGGCTTCGTGGCCTACGGCACGGCCCCCGACTACCTCCGGATAGCCGGCAGGTGGCAGGACCACCGGATGTATCAGCGGATTCTCTAATCCTGCGGAGACCGGCAGTGACGCCAATGCTCCCGGCAGCATCCGTGGCTGGCCAGCATGTGCGGCTTCGCGGCAGGACACAGGGGAGGGATTTCGATGCACCATCGCCGCGTGCGAAGATGTCGCCGGACTCCCGGCTGAACAGGACGGGACGAATTCGATGCCTGGAGGACACTATGCGCGCGATTGTCATGAACAGCATTGCCGGGCCGCTGGCGGTTCACGAGGTCGACGCCCCGGAGGCGCCTGCCGGCGGTGTGGTGATCACCGTCGTGGCCACCGGATTATGCCGCAGTGACTGGCACGCATGGGTAGGCCACGACGACATCGCTCTGCCGCACGTTCCAGGCCATGAGTTCGCCGGCGTTGTGGCCGTGGTTGGTTCGGGTGTGACCAGATGGACGGTTGGCGACCGCGTGACCGCACCCTTTGTGGAAGGCTGCGGCGCCTGCGAATGGTGCCTCGGCGGCAACGCGCAGGTCTGCCCGGAGCAGCAGCAGCCAGGCTTCACCCATTGGGGTTCCTTTGCCGAGCAAGTTGTGATCCATGCGGCCGACACCAACCTCGTGGCAATTCCCGAAGGGGTCAGCTTCGAAGCAGCGGCCAGCCTGGGATGCCGCTTCGCCACTGCCTACCGGGCGCTCACGGGCCGGGCCCGGCTTGCGGCCGATGAATGGGTCACCATCGTCGGGGCAGGCGGTGTGGGGCTCAGCGCCGTCATGGTTGCGAAGGCGCTCGGCGGAAAGGTTGCGGCTGTCGACCGGAACCCCGCCGCCCTGGAGGTGGCCGCTTCGCTCGGCGCAGACCGCGTATTGGTCGCGGACGGCTCGGACATCCCCGCACAGGTGCATGCGATCACGGGAGGATCCCATGTCTCCATTGATGCTGTCGGCAGCGAGCAGACGTGCGCCGACGCGCTCCTGAGCCTTCGTCGCCGTGGACGGCATGTCCAGATCGGCCTCCTCCCGCCCATAGAGGGTCACCCCCGCGTGCCTATGGCGCGCGTTATTGCCTGGGAACTGGATGTGTTCGGAAGCCACGGGATGGCTGCGGCCGACTACCCGCAGATGCTCGCCCTCATCGAGTCGGGGTCACTGGAACCGCAGAAGCTCATCGAACGCGTTATCGGGCTGACCGAGGCCGCTGACATGCTCCCGCAGTTCGACACTGTCAAGGTCGCGGGCATGACGATGATCGATCCCGCGCGCTGACGCTTTGGCCGCTGAGGACATATGGCCCGGGGAAAGCAAAAGGCCCTGGTTTCCTTGATGTACAAGGGAGCCCAGGGCCTTTTCCTATATGGCGGTGACGGTGGGATTTGAACCCACGTTGGCTTTTACACCAAACAACATTTCGAGTGTTGCACCTTCGGCCGCTCGGACACGTCACCAACCTCAATAGGGTACCGGAGCATGGCCTGCATCCCCAAAACGGACGCACAGTGGGTGCCTCTTGCGGGTTTCATCCAACCCAGCGCTGCCTGGGGGATGGGCGTTGGAGCAGGATCATAATTGTCGGACCCCCTTGCCATGATGGGTTTATGGGGAAAGCGGCGGTGGTGAGGGCGTTCGAGGAGATCCGTGCTGCCCTTGCTGTGCTTCAGGCTGAGGTGGACGGGGCGGGTCTGGAGGCGTTCTCGGATGCTGATGCGGTTTCTGATCCGCTGGCCGGTCTGGCCGATGGCTGCCTGGAGATTCTTGCCGGGGCCCGGGAGGTCGAGGCGCGGGTTGCGGGGTTGAAGGCGAAGGCTGCGGTGGCGTACGCGGAGGCTGCGCATGCTGTGGCGGGGCCGGACGTGCCGGTGGTGGCGCAGGAGATGGCGGTCGCGGCGGAGATCGGGTGCGTGCTGGCCCTGGGTCCGCGGGCGGCGGCGTCGTTCCTGGCCACGTCCCACGCCCTGACCAGCAGCTTGCCGCGGACTTTGGAGGCGTTGCAGTCCGGGACCCTGTCGTGGCAGCACGCGATAGTGCTGGCCGACGAAACGGCGAGCCTTGATGCGGCGGGGGCGGCGGCGTTGGAGGCGCATTTCCTGGACCCTGAAGCACAGGATGCCGCCCGGGGCTGCCCGGTTGGGGAGCTGCCGGCGCACCGGTTCCGGGTCAAGGCCCGGACCTGGCGGGAACGCCACCACGCCGAATCGATCGAGAAGCGGCACGCCAGGGGTCTGGCGGAGCGGCGGGTGGAGTTCCGGCCGGACCGGGACGGGATGGCGTGGCTGGGCGCGTACCTGCCCGCGGACCAGGCCATGTCCGGGTGGAACCGGCTCACCGCTGCCGCACGGGGCCTGCAGGGGCCGGGCGAGGACAGGACCATGCCCCAGCTGCGCGCTGACAGTTTCACCGCAGCGATCCTCGGCAGCGGCAACACCCGGGGCGGCAGCACCAGTCTCACCAGTGCCAGTGGCAGTGCCAGTGCCACTGCCGGCGTCTTGGCTGCTGCCGGGCCGGGCGCCGGTGCCGGTGGCACTGACGGCGCCGGGCCGGGACGCTTGCCATCGGTCCGCGCCGAGGTGCTGGTTACGGTTCCGGTGTTCGCGCTGATGGGTTTGACGGATGAACCGGCGATGCTGGACGGGTATGGTCCGGTGCCGGCGTCGATGGCGCGGCGACTGGTCGCGGACGGGGCGGGCTCGTTCTACCGGGTGTTGGTGGACCCGCGGGACGGGGCGCCGTTGGAGATTGGCCGGAAGAGTTACCGGGTTCCCAGGGCGATGCGGGCCTGGCTGCGGATGCGGGACGGGAAATGCCCGTTCCCGGGCTGCAGCAACACCTCCCTGGACACGGAGGCCGACCATCTCCTCGCCTGGCACCACGGCGGCACCACCGGAATCAGCAACCTGGGACAGCCCTGCCCGAAACACCACAGGCTCCGGCACACCACCGGCTGGAAACCCACCCCGGCCAGCACGAACGAACCACCCGGCTGGACCTCACCCACTGGCCGCCACTACACAAGCGAACACCAGGACTGGGAACCACCAAAGTGGCCGCCAGGGTTCCTGCCCGGCGAACGAAGCCTCCTCGAGGAGGCACTGCTTAAACACCTCGGCGTCTAAGCCGAAGCTGCTGCACTGCCGCGTCTTCAGTCCGGTCCGCCCGCGCAAGTTGCGGCAGGTCCACGTCCCGGCGCCACCCTCCGCACCCGCCCGCCTTGATGCCGGCACGGACGCCGCCGCGCGGCACCAAACCCCGCCATCCGCCGTCGGACTTTCCCCGCCACCGCGCGTCCGGTTAGATTCATCAGCAAGATGACAAATTCACAGACTCCGATCCACGCAACCGCTTACTGGACCACCGCCAAGGAACACGGCGAGCTCAGGGCCGAAGAAGTGCCCGCGCCGGGGCCGGGCGAAGCTTTGGTGCGTGCCCTGTACTCCGGCATCAGCAAGGGCACCGAAATGGTGGTCCACGCCGGAGCCGTGCCGCCACGTGTCGCGGAAGAGATGCGTGCCCCACGCCAGGAGGGAACGTTCCCAGGGCCGGTGAAATTCGGCTACCTCTCGGTGGGGGTCGTGGAGGAAGGTCCTGAGGAGTGGAAGGGCCGGCGCGTCTTTTGCCTGAATCCGCATCAGGACCTCTATGTGGTGCCGGTGACCTCTCTAACCAGGGTTCCCGACGGCGTTCCATCCCGGCGGGCGGTCCTCACCGGCACGGTGGAAACCGCAGTCAACGCCCTGTGGGAAGCCGGGCCTCGGCTGGGCGACCGGATTGCCGTTGTCGGAGCCGGCCTGGTGGGCGGCATGGTGGCTACGCTGCTGCGCACCTTCCCGTTGCAGCGCCTGCAGTTGGTGGACCTCGATCCGGGCAGGAAAAAGCTCGCGGACACCCTGGGCGTGGACTTCGCACACCCCGATGACGCCCTGGCGGACTGCGACATCGTGTTCCACTGCTCGGCCTCGCAGGAAGGCCTGGAGCGCAGCCTGCAGCTCGCCGGCGATGAAGGCGAAATCATCGAAATGTCCTGGTATGCCAACCGTGAGGTCACTGTGCCGCTGGGGGAGGACTTCCACGCCAGACGGCTGTCCATCAGGGCGAGCCAGGTGGGCATGGTGGCGCGTTCCCGGCGCCACAGGCGCACCAACGCGGACCGCCTGGACCTGGCCGTATCGCTGCTCAAGGACCCCGTCTTCGACGCGTTCCTGACGGGATCGTCCCGGTTCGAGGACCTGCCTGGCGTGGTCCAGAGCCTGGCGGACGGCAGCCTGGAAGCCCTGTGCCACGTCGTCGAATACCCTGCCGGCAGTCCCGCGCCCAGCCCAGCCACCCACACCCCCAAAGACTTGAGGTAACAATGTTCAGCCTGACCATCCGCCGCCACTTCATGATTGCCCACAGCCTTCCCCGTGAGGCTTTCGGCCCCGCCCAGGGCCTGCACGGTGCAACCTTCGTCGCCGAGGTGGCCTTCCGCCGTCGCGCCCTGAATGCCGACGCGATCGTCCTGGACATCGGCGCCGCCGGGACCATCATCGAGGAGGTGCTCGCCGGCCTGAACTACCGCAACCTGGACGAGCACCCGGACTTCGAGGGCAAGCTCAGCACCACGGAAGCCCTCGCCGAGTACATCGCCCGGAAGGTGGCCGCAGAGATCAAGGACAACGACGACGGCCGTGAACTCGCAGGACTGGAGGTCACCCTGCGCGAGAATCCTGACGCCTGGGCCACCTTTTCCCTGGACCTCACCGCGTAGCAATGCGTCCCATCCGGCTGCTGGTTCCCGGCAATATCCGCCACAGCTCAGGCGGCAACGTCTACAACGCGCGCCTGGTTGCGGGCCTGCAGGAACGGGGCGCGGAGGTGGAGGTGGTTGCCGTGGAGGGCAACTGGCCGGACGCCGGCGCCAAGGAACGACGCCGGCTGGGCACCCTCCTCGGAGCATGGGAACCGGAGGCACACCACGGGGACGCAGTGGCCATCGTGGACGGCCTGGTGGCGGTAGGTGCCCCGGATGAACTCGAATACGCCGCGAAGGCGGGCGGGGAAACATGGGTCCTGGTGCATATGCCCGTTGAGGAAAGCTCCGGGGCTGCAGCCCTGGAACGCGAAGCGAGAGCCCTCCGTGCGGCAACCGGCGTGATCTGCACCAGCACGTCGTCTGCATCCCTCCTCCTGGAAAGGGGGCTTTCCCGGGTCACCGTTGTCCTTCCCGGCGTCAACCCCGCACCCCTGGCCCAGGGATCCAGGCCGCCGCACGTGGCGGTCATCGCCGCGCTGCTGCCCAACAAGGACCAGCTGCTGTCCGTGCATGCCCTGGCCCGGATCCAGGACCTTGAATGGACTGCGTCGTTCGTGGGCTCCGAGCAGGCGGACCCGGACTACGCACGGGAGGTCCGGGCTGCCATTACTGCCCACGGGCTCCAGCGGCGGGTTCAGCTCACCGGCGAGCTCATTGGCGAAGCCCTGGAGGCCGAATGGGCGCGGACGGACCTGACCCTGCTGGTGTCGCGGCTGGAGGCTTTCGGCATGGCCGTCACCGAATCCCTGGCCCACGGCATTCCTGTTCTGGTCCGTGCCGGGACCGGGGCGGTGGAGGCGCTTGGCATGGGCGGGCTGGGAACGGCCGACGGCGAACCCCGCCTTCCGGGGGCAGTGCTTACCCTTCCAGACGGCGGACAGGAGAGTCCCGGCCGCCTGGCCAATGCCCTGCGGGGTTGGCTGGTGGATGGAAAGACCCGGGAAAAATGGCGTTCAGCTGCGCTTGATGCGCGGACCAGGCTGCCGGGATGGAGCGAAACAGCGCAGGACGTGCTGGCCCTCCTGGAGGGACCCGGCGGACACGGGGAGCGGCAGGGCTAGAGGCTGCTCCGGTGGGCGGCGAAAAATTCGCGCAGCAGTAAAGCGCACTCTTCCCCGCGGACCCCGGGATACACCTCAACCCAGTGGTTCAGCCGGCGCTCGCGGAGGATATCGAATACCGATCCCGCAGCGCCGGCCTTCTCATCCCAGGCCCCGAACACAACCCGGGGAATCCTCGCCAGGACGATCGCGCCCGCACACATGGCGCAGGGTTCCAGGGTGACCACCAGTGTGCAGTCGGACAAGCGCCACCCGTCGCCCTGGCCGCCGCCGAGCCGTGCCCGTTCCCGCAGCCGTCCGGCCGCCTCCCTGATGGCCACCACCTCGGCGTGGGCTGTGGGGTCGCCCAGCTCCTCCCGCTGGTTGCGTCCCGAACCCAGAAGGTCGCCGTCGGGCCCTATCACTACGGCGCCGATGGGCACGTCCTCCGTGTCGAGCGCACGGCGGGCCTCCGCCAGGGCAAGGCCCATCCAGGCCTCGTGTTTCTTTTCGGGCAAGGGCATGGCTCAATGATAGTTTCGGGGTTAGTCAGGTTACTTGCCGATGCCGGGAGGCACCATGGACACTCTTCGGGACCGATTGGGTATTTGGTTCAAACCCTATGCGGCGTTGATCCTCACCATCCTTGTGGGCGGTGTGGTCATCGTGTCCCTGGCGCTGCTTGGGGCAGAGGTCTACGACGATGTGGTGGACTCCGCTGGCCTAGCCAACCTGGACAAGCCTGCCCTTGCCTTTGCCGAAGGCCTCCGCAGCCCCGGCCTTGACTCCTTTGTCACCGGTTTCACCAACATCGGCGGCGGCATCGGGATGCCCATCCTGGCCAGCATCCTCACCGCGTGGTTGACCTTCCTGAGCCGGAACTGGCGTCCGCTGGTCCTGATCGGCGGTGCAGCGGCAGCGTCCGTCACCGCCACCACGTTCGGCAAGAAGCTGGTGGGCCGTACCCGGCCCGACCATGCGGACGCCGTCCCCCCTTACGAGGATTCGCCATCCTTCCCCAGCGGACACACCCTGAACACCACCGTGGTGATCAGTCTGGTGATCTACCTCATCTGCCTTCAGTTCCACACCATGCGGGTCCGGGTTACCGCCATCACCGCCGGCTCGATCTTCATCATCGCCATGGGCCTGAGCCGGGTCTTCCTGGGCCACCACTGGCTCACGGACGTTATGGCCGGCTGGATCCTGGGCCTGGCCTGGGTGGCAATCGTTATCCTGGCCCACCGGCTGTTCCACCTGGTCCGAAGGCGCGAGCACGCAGGGGCAGCGCCGTCGTTCGACCGTCCCATCGTCCGGGACGTGGTGGCCGAGGAACTGCACGACGGCGAACACTCCGGACGCGGGAAGGGCAGCGCCGAGTGATAGTTTTGGGGGATGCGCACTCTCGTTGTTGACCACCCCCTGGTCGCCCACAAGCTCACTGTCCTGAGGGACAAGAACACGCCGTCGCCGGTCTTCCGCCAGCTGACGGAAGAGCTGGTGACCCTGCTGGCCTACGAAGCCACTCGGGAGGTCCGCACCGAGCCCGTCACCATCGAGACGCCCGTCAGCACCACCGTCGGCACCGCCTTCACCAAGCCCACCCCGCTGGTGGTTCCCATCCTGCGCGCCGGCCTGGGAATGCTGGAAGGCATGACCAAGCTGGTTCCCACCGCTGAAGTGGGTTTCCTGGGCATGGCCCGGGACGAGGAGACACTGGACATCATCACCTACGCGGAGCGCCTGCCGGAGGACCTCACCGGCCGCCAGGTTTTCGTCCTGGACCCCATGCTGGCCACGGGCGGAACCCTGCGCGAAGCCATCAAGTTCCTGTTCAAGCGCGGCGCTTCCGACGTCACCTGCATCTGCCTGCTGGCCGCCCCCGAGGGCCTGGCGCGGCTGGAGGAGGAACTGTCAGGGGCCAACGTGCACATCGTCCTGGCCTCCATCGACGAGAAGCTCAACGAGAAGTCCTACATTGTCCCCGGGCTGGGCGACGCCGGCGACCGCCTCTACGGCATCGCCGGGTAGCACTTCAACCCTGTTTGAACGGGCTCTTTCCCAACGGGTGTCCCGCCGCTAGCCTGTGCGGATGGACTGGAAACTCGAGCTTGTCTTTGTCCCCGTATCCGACGTTGACCGTGCCAAGGACTTCTACGTCAACAAAGTGGGCTTTAACGCCGACTACGACGAGCGGCCGTCGGACTCCATCCGCTTTGTGCAGTTGACGCCGCCGGGCTCGGCCTGCTCCATCTGCATCGGCGAAGGACTCGTCGACGCCCCGCCCGGCACGGGCTCCAACCTGCAGATGGTGGTCGACGACATCAATGCGGCGCATGACCAGCTCAAGAGCAACGGCGTGGATGTCAGCGATGTGGACGTCCAGGACTGGGGCCACTTTGTGTACTTCGCCGATCCGGACGGAAACAAGTGGGCTGTCCAGTACATCCCGTGGCGGAACGCCGGGCCGGGCGCTGGCGGGAACACCGGACAGGACGCCGGACCGGGCGCTGGTTAACCAAAGCGGCGGGCCGCATCATGATGATGCGGGCCGCCGCTTTGGTGCAGTTCCCCCGGCATCGCTGCCGCCGGGGGGGAGTAGTGCCTAGTACCAGTTGTGGGCCAGGTGGAAGTTCAGGGCACCACAGGGCGACTGGTAGCTCTTCTTGATGTAGTCCAGGCCCCAATTGATCTGCGTGCGGTAGTTGGTGAGGTAGTCCGCGCCGGCGCTTGCCATCTTCTCAGCGGGCAGGGACTGGACGATGCCGTATGCCCCGCTGCTGGAATTGGTGGCCGTGGTGGTCCAGTCGGACTCCTTGGTCCACAGCGTCTGCAGGCACTGCATCTGGTCCGGTCCCCAGCCAAACGCCCCCAGCTGGCTGGCGGCGTACGCTTGGGCGCCTGCAGGATCGTTAACCGCGACGGCGCGAGCCGGCTCAGGTGCGGGGGCGGGCTCAGGCGCCGGGGCCGGGGCAGGCGCTGCGGGTGCTGCCGGTGCCGCTGCGGGGGCCGGTTCCGCTGCCTGCGGTGCCACGCTGATGGCAGCGGGCGCGGGGCTTGCTGCCGGGTTGGAGCGGATCTCGCTCTTCTCGATGCTCATTTGAGCGTCGGACGCCGACGTGGAAGGGTTGGACGCGGTGGATGACACCGGAGTCATGCTGCTGGTGGCCTGTCCTGCCGCGCCTACCCCCACCAGCACCGCGCACGATGCTGCAAGGACGGCGGCGCGCTGGCCCAGGGTGGTCTTCTTGGCCTGCTGCGCGGCCCTGTGTTTAGCCTTGGCCTGCAGCAGGCGTGCTTCTGCCGTGTTTTTGGACATGATTGATCGCCTCTCACACCTGCGGAGTTAGCTGTCGGGTTCGGATGAGGGCATCCGGCCGTACGGAAAGATCACGTACTGGCTTAACCCCAAGGGCATTCAATGCCCGGGACGGTGGGTCCCCCGCCTCTGCCGTAGCTCAATCGGAATCCGGGGAAGCGGCAGAGCTTGGCGTCGACCCGGGATATGCGGCCCGAACGGGGGCCGCACCCAATCGACGCTACAGGAAGTGCACGCGAAAGTCACATTTAGGTAACGGAAGTCACGATCCTCAGCGCGTTGATTTGCCGGATTCCCCGTTCGTAACCTCGGTCCCATTGGGGTATGGCCGCCCCATTTCATGAGCGCAGCGCGCCGACCGTTACAGTTCCCGTTACCCAGCCAACAGGTAGACGGTGGTGCCGCCAATGCTCTGCGCCGTGAAGTTGTTCGCCACCCACTGGGCGATCTGGGCGGCAGCGTCCGAACCGGTACTGGCCCGGATGGTTCCGCCTGTGATGAAGTAGTGGATCTTTCCCTGGGACACCAGATCCTGGAACTCCGCCAAGGTAGGGGCGGGATCTGTGCCGTTGAACCCACCCACCGCCATGACCGGCAGTTCCGTTGCCAACTGGTAACCGGCAGCGTTGTTCGACCCCACCACTGCCGCTGCCCAGGTGTAGCCCGAGGCGCCATTCCTGAGTGCTGCCACGAGTTCCGCGGACGGCGTGGGGGCGCCCAAGAGGCCTCCCACGGCCCCGCCTCCGCGACCACCGGCAGCAGCGGTTCCGCCGGGAAGTGTTCCCCCGGGCGCGCCCTGCTGGCGGGCCGTGTTTCCCTGGGTTGTTGGCTGCCTGGTGCTGCCTGTCCCGCTCCGGCCAGGGCCCGTCCCGCGAGGGGCGAAGCCCGACGAGGGCCCGGCACTGACGATCGCCCCGCTGTGCGTTGTCGACGCCGTGGAAAGGGAGTACGCCAGCGGCCCGGTGAGCGACGCCGCAATGGCGAGCGCCGCCGTCGTCCGCTGCACGGCACGCCAGCGCAGGAACCTGCCGAACGCCACGCCCGCTGCGGCCGCCAAGCCTCCGGAAAGGACCAGCCAACGCAGCCACGCGCCGTAGGCGGACGTGGTGCCCAGCAGCTGGAAGGCCATCAGGGCGGCCGCGGCCACCGCTGCGGCCAGCAGGAGTGCGGCGGGTGGCTGCTGCCGGTGCTGCCACAGGAGGACCGTGCCCAGCCCCGCAAGCCCGGCGATCCCCGGCGCCAGCGCCACGGCGTAGTAAGGGTGGATGATGCCGGCCATGAAGCTGAAGACCAGGCCCGTCACCAGCACCCACGAGCCCCAGATGATGACGGCGGCGCGCACCGCATCGGTCCGCGGGGCCCGCCGGCCCAACCACAGCAGGCCCGCCGCAAGGATCAGGGCGGACGGCAGCAGCCACGCGATCTGGCCGCCGAACTCGCTGTTGAACATCCGGAGCAGCCCGGGATCTCCCCAGCCGTTGCCGCCGCCCACACTGCCGGTCTCGTCGCCCGTCAGCCGGCCCAGCCCGTTGTAACCCAGCGTGAGCTCCAGGATGGAGTTGTTTTGCGATCCGCCGATGTAGGGACGCAGGCCGGCCGGCGTCAGCTCCACCGCCAGGAGCCACCACCCGGCGGAGGCCACCATGGCCGCTCCCGCCGCGGCCAGCCGGAGCAGGCGCCGCGGGAGACTGTGCGGGCCTGCCAGCGCGTAGGCGATTGCGAATCCCGGAACCACCAGCAGGACCTGCAGCTGCTTGGCCAGGAAGCCGAAGCCCAGGAACACTCCGGCAAGCAGGAGCCAGCGCAACCGGTCCTCCTGGACTGCACGGAGGACCGCGTAGGCGGCTGCCGTCATGAGCAGCACCAGCAGGGCGTCCGGGTTGTTGAAGCGGAACATCAGCGTGGCAACGGGGGTGAGGGCCAGGACGGCCGCGGCGATCAGTCCTGCGCGGTGCGCCAGGCGTGGATCGGCCGTGGCAGGCGACGCGGCCCGCCGTACGGCCAGGTAAAGCAGCCAGGCGGTGCCGACGCCCATCAGTGCCTGGGGGACCAGGATGCTCCAGGAACTGAGGCCGAAGATCCGGACGGACAACCCCATGATCCACAGCGACGCCGGCGGCTTGTCCACCGTGATGGCGTTGGCCGCGTCGGAAGAGCCGAAAAACCAGGCCGTCCAGTCCTGCGATCCGGCCTGGGCCGCGGCGGAATAGAACGCGTTGGCCCAGCCGGATGCTCCAAGGTTCCACAAGTACAGCACGGCGGTCCCGGCCAGCACCGCTGCCAGTTCCAGCCCCCGCCGGAGCGCCCGCGGGTCCGGCCGGTAGCAGGCCGGGACAGGATGATGCGCGGCGGCAGGAGCGCCGGCAGGGTGTCCGGTGTGGACCGACGCAGTGTGGACGGACGCTGGGTAGTGGCTGGCCATGGAGTCCTACTTGGTGAGTTGGTACACGGTGGAGTTGCCTACGGTCTGGGCCTGGAAGTTGGCCTGGACCCAGGCGGCCACCTCGGAATTGCCGCGACCACCCATGCCGCCGCCACCCATGCCACCGCCTTGGATGAAGTAGCCGATCTCGCCCTTGGCCACCATGTCCTGGAACTCGGCGAGCGTGGGGTAGGGGTCACCGCCGTTCCAACCGCCCAGGGCAATGACGTTGGTGTTCGTGGCGAGTTCCAGGCTGGCTGCCTGGCTGGCGCCGGAGACGATCGCGGACCACTTCGTGGTGGTGGCCTTCAGGAGTGCCGCCACCGCCGCATCTGCGGATCCTTCGCCCGGGCCGCCGGCGCCCCCGGCACCCCCGGCACCTCCGGGGCCGGCTGCGCCGTCGAGGCCGCCGAAGGGATCGAGTCCACCCGCACCGTTGGCAGCGTCAGTGGCGGCCTCCCTGCCGTCAGCCCGTGCGCCGCCGAATCCAGCGGCACGGTTGCCGAAGCCACCCGCGGACGAACCCGCCGGGCCCGACGTCGGAATGGAACCGGAGTGGGCGGAAGCAGCGGTGGCGAGGGTCCACCCCGCTGTCCCAAGACCGCCGGCCAGGAGGGATACGACGACGACGGCGGCCGCACCGGCCCGGCGGAACCGTCCGGAGGCGCCCAGTTTCGAGGTGCCCGGTTTCGAGGTGCCCAGTGCGTCGAGGCGGAGGAGGATTGCGGCGGCGGCGAGGACGCCGAGCACGATGATGGCGACCCGCAGCCAGGGGAGCCACGACGTGTCGCGGCCCAGCAGGACTGCCGACCACACAGAGGTGCCGAGGACGGTCACGGCGAGGACGATCCGGGCCGGCCAGTAGCTGCGGCCACGCCAGAGCTCCACTGCGCCTATGCCCACCAGCGCTGCGATCGCCGGCGCCAGTGCCACCGAGTAGTAGGGATGGACAATGCCGCTCATGAAGCTGAAGACACCTCCGGTGACCACGAGCCAGCCGCCCCACAGGATCAGGGCCGCGCGGCCCGGGGAGGTGCGTACTTCCCGGCGCGTGAACCAGAGGCCTGCCACCAGCAGGACCAGGGCGGCGGGCAGAAGCCACGAGACCTCACCGCCAAAGCTGGTCCCGAACATCCGCAGCAGCCCGGCCGCCCCGCCGAATCCGGCGTTGCCGCCGCCGAAGCCGCCTGCGGGACCGCCGGCAGCACCCCCGGCCCCGCCGGGCATGCCCTCGCCGGAACCGGTGAGACGGGCCAGCCCGTTGTACCCGAACGTCAGTTCAAGGAAGCTGTTGGTGCTGGACCCTGCCATGTACGGCCGCTCCGAGGCCGGCGTCAGCTGGAACAGGGCGATGTAGCTGCCGGCAACCACGACGATTCCGCCCAGCGCGCCAAGCAGATGCACCAGCCGGCGCCCCACCGGCGTGGGTGCGGCCCACAGATAGGCCAGTCCCAGAGCGGGAACAATCAGGAAGCCCTGCAGCATCTTGGTCAGGAAGGCCAGGCCAACCACGGCACCGGCGGCCACCAGCCACTTCCAACCCGCCCTCTCAATGGCGCGGGTGGTGAAGTAGGCGGCGAGCACCAGGCACAGGGTGAGCATGGCGTCCGGGTTGTTGAACTTGAACATGAGCGCAGCCACCGGCGTCAGCGCCAGGGCAGCGCCGGCCAGCAGGCCTGCGGCAGGTCCCGAGACGCGTTTGACGGCCAAGTAGAGGAACCCGACGGCGGCCACCCCCATGAGTGCTTCCGGCACCAGCATGCTCAGTGGTGAAAAACCGAAGATGCGCCCTGCGAGGGCGGGGATCCAGAGTGCTGCCGGCGGCTTGTCCACCGTGATGGCGTTCCCTGCGTCCAGCGAGCCGAAAAGGAACGCCGTCCAGTCCTTGGCGCCGGCCTGGATGGCGGCTGCATAGAAGGAGTTTCCGTAGCCGGTTGCTGCCAGGTTCCACAGATACAGGACCGCCGTGGCTGCCAGGAGCCCCACGGCGGAAGGCCTCACCCAGCGGGGCTGCGCACCGAAGGCGTAGCGGGTCCAGCGGGGTGCGGTATCGGCCGCCCCGGGGGAGGAGGCAGCGTGGCCGGATGGCGACGGCTGCCGGCCGGCGGGTGAGCCGGCGTCCGCCGGCGAAATGGTGGAGGTCATGATGCTGCCGTTTCTGTCGAAGTGGGGGCGTCTTTGGTGGTCCGGTTGCCGTGGTTGCCGCGGAACACCCAGAGCCGGAACAGCAGGAACCGGACCGCCGTGGCTGCCAGGTTCGCCGCCACAACGGTGAGGACTTCCACCCACCGGTCAGGCGTCGTCGTCCGGTGTACAAAGGCGAGTGCTCCGGAGGTGAGCAGCAGGCCGATGCCGAACACGATCAGCCCTTCGAAGTGGTGCCGGACCGGGTTGCCGCCCTGGATGCCGAACGTGAAGCGCCTGTTGGCGCCAGTGTTGGCCACGGCGGTGATCAGCAGTGCAAGGAAGTTGGCCAACTGCGGGTCCATGAATCCCCGGCAGAACACGAAGATCAGGAGGTACGCCAGGGTTGAGGCGGCGCCAATCGCGGCGAACCGGACCAGCTGGCCGAAAAGGCTGCTGCCGCGTGTCTGCTCACCGGACCGCGAGGACGCCGGGATCGGACCCCGTGCCAGGGCTGCGCGCAGTTCCGGGACCGGGATGCGACCGTAGACCAAGTCGCGGGTGAGCCGGGCCATTCCCCTCACGTCGGCCAGTGCTGTGCGTACCACGTCCACGCTGGAATCGGGATCGTCGATCCAGTCAACGGGGACCTCATGGACACGCAGGCCGCAGCGTTCGGCGAGGACCAAAAGCTCGGTGTCGAAGAACCAGGAGTTGTCCACGGTGTAGGGCAGGATCTGCTGGGCGACGTCGGCGCGGATGGCTTTGAACCCGCACTGCGCGTCGCTGAACCGCGCGCCCATGAACGAGTGCAGCATCATGTTGTAGCTGCGTGAGATGAACTCCCGCTTGGGCCCGCGGACGACGCGGGAGTTGCGGGTCAGCCGGGTGCCGATGGCGAGGTCCGAATGCCCGGAAATCAGGGGCGCCAGCAGCGGCGGCAGGGCGGCGAGGTCGGTGGAAAGGTCCACGTCCATGTAGGCCAGCACCGGTGACGGGGAGGCCAGCCACACTTTGCGCAGGGCGTTGCCGCGGCCCTTCTCATCCAGGTGGACCGCCACGAGCTCAGGGAACTCCCGGGCCAGCCGCTCGGCGATCTTCAGGGTTCCATCCGTGCTGGCGTTGTCCGCCACGGTGATCCGGAAGCTGTGTGGAAAGGTATCCAGCAGGTGCCCGTGGAGCCGGCGAAGGCATTCCTCAAGGTCACGTTCCTCGTTGAAAACGGGAATGGTCACGTCAAGGACGGGGACGGTGGTACGGGTGTCCACGGGTGCGCGCCGCGCGGCATGTCCGCGGGAAGGAAGGCCCGCCGGGGCCACCGCGGCGTCCGGCAGGGTTCCTGAAGTGGAGTCGGTGAGCGTCATGGATCAACAGTGGCGCCGCCGGATTTGAGGGCTTTAGGCGCAACCTGTGATGTGCCTGTGTAACTGGCGCTGTGCAACCGGCGCTGTGCAACTGGCGCAGTGCAGTTGGCGCAGTGCAGTTGGCGCGGGCTTGGCCTTCAGTGGCCACCGCCCTGTGCGTGTGTGGCGGTCAGGCGGCGGCGGGTCCGGGCACGGGAAGGCGGACCGCAAACTCGGTCCTGCCTGGCCGGGACACCAGTTCCACCGTGCCTCCGTGGGCCATGACGATGGATTCGACGATGGACAGGCCCAGGCCCGACGAGCCTTCTGAGCCTGAGCGGGCGGCGTCGGCCCGGGTGAAGCGCGAAAAGATGTTGCCCTGGAATTCGGCGGGGATGCCGGGCCCGTCGTCGGTAACCGTCACCACCACGCTCCCATCGGCCGAGCGCATCAACCCGGTGGTTACGGTGGTGCCGGCCGGTGTGTGCTTCCGGGCGTTGGACAGCAGGTTGGCCAGCACCTGGTGCAGCTGGGTGGCATCCCCGCGGACCGTGACGGGCTCGTCGGGCAGCGTCAGCTGCCACGTGTGGTCCGGGGCCATGACCTTTTCATCGCTGACGGTTTCCACCACCAGCTGGGTAAGGTCCACATCGGTGGTTTCGGTTGCCTTGCCCTCATCAAGCCTGGCCAGCAGGAGCAGGTCCTCCACCAGCGCGGTCATGCGCTCGGACTGGCTTTGGACGCGGCCCAGTGACTTCCGGCCGTCCTCGGTAAAGGTCTCGGTCATGCGCATCAGCTCGGTGTACCCGCGGATGGCGGTCAGGGGCGTCCTGAGCTCATGGGAAGCGTCCGCAACGAACTGGCGCACCTTCATCTCGCTGCGCTGCCGGGCTTCCAGGGCGCTGGAGACGTTGTCCAGCATCAGGTTCAGGGCATGGCCCACGCTGCCCACCTCGGTGGTGGGATGCGCTGCGGACGGCGGTACGCGCACGGCAAGCGCCACCTCGCCGGCGTCGAGGGGCAGTTTGGAGACCTTGGTGGCGACGTCGGACAGCTGTTCCAGCGGACGCATGGTCCGGCGGATCAAGGCAGTGCCCGCAAGCCCGATCACGACCAGGCCGCCCAGTGACACCAGCACCATCGTGAGCACCAGCGAGGCCTCGGTGCTTTGTTTCGTTGCCAGCGGCAGGCCGGTGATCACCACGTCGCCGTAAGGGGTGGCCGTGGCCATCAGCCGGTAATCGCCGTTGGACAGCTTGCGGTCCACGGGAAGGCCATTGCGGGGCAACGCCTGCAGGGTGGCCACATCGGCGGAAGTCAGCGCCGTGCGGGTGGCATCGGAAGACAGGAAGCCCGCCTCCCGGCTGACCTGGCCGCCCACCACCCGTGCGTTGAGCGTCCCCACACTCTGGCCCCGGGCATCGAGGGGGTCCGGTCGGCCGGACGGGTTGCCCTCCGGCGGCCGTCCGCGGGAGGCCAGCATCAGCTGCGAGTCCAGCTGGTTGGTCAGGACCACATCCATGGAGGCGTAGCTGACCACGCCGATGGCGCTGGAGATGGCCACCAGGAGCGCCATGGAGAGCAGGATCAGGCGGGTGCGGAGGTGCCAGGTGGACGGGTTGAACCAGGACCGGCCGGTGGGCCGGGGGACACCGGAAAGGGACACGCGTTTCCTTTGGCTAGTCTGCGGGCTTGATGACGTAGCCTGCTCCGCGCACGGTGTGGATCATCGGCGGATGGTTGGCTTCGATCTTCTTGCGCAGGTAGGAAATGTACAGTTCCACGATGTTCGCCTGGCCGCCGAAGTCGTAATCCCAGACGTGGTCCAGGATCTGGGCCTTGCTGACCACGCGCTTGGGGTTTTCCATCAGGTACCGGAGGAGCTCGAACTGTGTTGCCGTCAGCTGGATCCCTTCCCCGGCACGGGTGACTTCACGGGTGTCCACATTGAGCACCAGGTCGCCGACCACCAGTTCGGCAGTGTCCATGGCGGCCACGCCGGAACGCTGCACCAGCCGGTGCAGGCGCAGCAGGACTTCCTCCATGCTGAAGGGCTTGGTGACGTAGTCGTCCCCGCCGGCGGCCAGTCCCACAATGCGGTCCTGGACGTCGTCTTTGGCCGTCAGGAAGAGCGCAGGCACCTCCGGCGCAAAGGCGCGGATCCTGCCCAGCAGCTCCACGCCGTCGAACCCCGGCAGCATGACGTCCAGCACCAGGACATCCGGGTGGAAGTCCTTGGCGAGCTTGACGGCAGTGGGACCGTCGGCTGCCACGGCCACAGACCAGCCCGCCATGCGCAGGCCCATGCTCATGAGCTCGGACAGGCTCGGCTCGTCATCCACCACCAGGGCACGGATCGGCGACCCGTCCGGGTGGGTGAGCTGGGGAAGGTTGTTGGTCATGGAGTGCGGGGATGCCATGGGACAACTCTCCGATCTGTCGGTTTGCCGACGCTTTGCCGTTGCTGTGCTCCAGCTGTGAGGTCCAGCCTAGCCACCTGAACCCAACGCAAGCTCTGCCCTGGGGATGCGGCCCCGAAGGTCACAGGCAGGCTTGGCCTGCCGCACAGCCGCCGCACAGCATGGCGGCAGACCCTGTTGGAACAACAGCATCACCACCATCAGTTTCAACTTCTTGGAGAAAGCCATGGATCAGCAAGACGACCGCGCCGTCCCCGGGGCATCGGGGCAACCCGGCTCCTCAGGACGCACGCCCCAGCCGGCTCCAGTCTGGGGCGGGGCAGCCGACGGCACCGACCGGGACGGGGCAGCCACAGGATGGGGTGTCCCCGCAGGCAGTACCAGCGGCCGCGGGGAGCCAGCCCGGTCACCCCAGGGGCAGCCTGTGCAGGGTTGGGGTTCATCCGCTTCCGCTGCGCCTTCCGCAGGCTGGGGTACGACGGCGGCACCTGGCCAGGTGCCAAACGCCGGCGGTGGGTGGGGCGCGCCGCAGCCGTACGCCTCCGGCACGTCTTCCCGTTCCGGGAAAGGAAACTGGACCGCGAAGAAAGGCCTGTTGGTAGGCGGCGTGGCGGTGGTTGTGGGCGCCGCGGCCGGTGCCGGCGCCTACGCTGCCGGAAACGGTGCCACTGCGGCGTCGAACAACGGCCAGGGCACAGGTGCCGCGGGCCAGTTGGGCCCGGGAGGACAAAGCGGCATGACCGGACAGGGCGGCATGATGGGCCCCGGCGGCCAAAGCGGCATGGACGGCGGCATGGGCATGGACGGCGGAATGGGCATGGACGGCGGCCCCAGTGGCCTGGGGATGGGAGCGGCCGGCCTGAACGCTGCCGTCCACTCCGAATACGTGGTCCTCCAGGATTCGAACTACGTGACCATGGCGGGCCAGACAGGCACGGTCACGGAGGTTTCCGCGACCTCCCTGACCGTCAAGAGCGGGGACGGCTTCTCCCGCACCTATGCGGTCGGTTCCGGCGTGCAGGTCACGCAGGGAATGCGGCAGCGGGGCAGTGCATCCACCAGCAGCACGCTCAGCATGTCCAACGTGACCACGGGAGCGGGCGTCCGGGTGACGGCCGTGAAGGATTCGGACACCTACACCGCCCAGACCATCCAGCTGGCAACATCCGGCATGGCAACCACTCCGGGCTCCGGAGCAAGCAGTAACTGACACGCAAAGACGAACGGGGCAAACCATGTGGGGCCGGGCACCCGACGGTCCCGCGGCAAAAAAATTCGGGAAGAGAGGGAATGTCGGCTGGACAGGAGAGGGGCCTGTCCAGCCGATTCTATGTCAAACGGTTGAATTTCAGAGAGATTCGGTCAAATCCGATTCGAGCGAATAATGTTCTCAAAACGGCTAGATAGAAGGCCCTTCATCGGATAAGCATCAAAAATAAATCCCTCTTCCGAAATAGTGATCTACCGCACAATTCTGCGTTTCGTCTCACAATGCGGACGATTTGGTCCATTGTTACTTGCAAGTTGGCATTGTTACGCTGCACACTTCCAATGTGAACAAGAACTCAACAGCACCTGCAGCCGCAGAATATTGGCCCAGCACATCCGCTGCTGCCGACATGCGCTGTTGTCGAATGCACGCCTGACCTTCCCACCCAACGAAGTTCTTAGGCATTCGCCCCCAAGCCCAGCGTCGGGCGCCCATCCCCGGTTCCTGTGACGGGGAAGCCAGCATTCGAGCCGCGAAAACGGCCATTTCACATTGAGGTAAGCATTTCATGTCAGTTGCATCCGGATACGTCCACATCTCAGTCCGTAACGCCGCCAAGGCAGGCCAGCCCTCCGGCCTTCGTCCCGGTTTCGGCCCGCGCCCGGCACTCGCTCCCTCCACTCCCGGAAGCAGCTTCCCCGGCCAGGGTTTCGCCCCGCAGGGATACAACCCCAACTCATACGGGCAGCTCCGCGCCGTACATCCCGCAGACTCCGCGCCGGTGACCGCTCCCACCCCCGTCGTGGCCGGCGCCAACCAGGTCCGCCCTGTCGCCAACGAGAACGTCGCCCGCGGATTCGTCCTCTACATGGGCATCGACGAGGAGACCGCGGCAGCAGCCGGAACCTCCATCGCCAAGCTCGCGCAGGAAATCCGCGCATACGCCCAGTCGCTGGTCTCCGGCGCCGAAAGCTACGCCGCCGTCGCAGTAGCCCCGGCCGGCACCCCCGGTTCCGCTCTCGACGTCGTCCGTTCCACCTTCGGCGACCCCACCGTGAACTCCCGCCAGCGCTCGGAAACCCCGCGCCCTGCCCAGCCGCAGGAACCCCGCCCCTCCGGCGTGCTCATCGACCTCGCCCGCCGCGAAGTCCACCTCGACGGCGAATCCCTGAACCTGACGTTCAAGGAGTTCGAACTCCTCAACTACCTCGTCGAAAACGGAACCCGCACCGTGGGCCGTGACGAACTGCTCGAAGGTCTCTGGCGCAACGCCGAAGAGGTTCCCAACGAGCGCACCATCGACGTCCACATCCGCCGCCTCCGCTCCAAACTGGGCCGCCTCGCCAACACCGTCCGCACCGTCCGCGGCCAGGGCTACCGGTTCTACGAGCACCCGGAAGTTGTTGTCTGGGCCGCTCCGGAGTACTCGATCTAGTTCCTCTGTACGGGAGGCGCCCGCCCTCTGGGGGTCCTTGTGTCACTGTGGGCATGCTTTGGTGCGGTTCTCTGTTGCTGAGGCCTGTATTTGCGGGCGCCCTCTGCTTTTGCTGGGGCTAGGCTTGGGCCATGAGTTCGCACCATGTCCGACGCCTTGTGATCATGCGCCACGCCAAGGCCGACTGGCCCGGCGGGGTGGCCGACCATGAGCGGCCGCTCGAGGAGCGCGGGCACCGGGAGGCGCCGCTGGCCGGCCGCTGGCTGCTCAAGCACAACATCGTCCCGGACTTCATCCTGTGCTCCAGCGCGCTCCGCACGCGGCAGACCTGCACCTGGGTCTGCTCCGAACTCGGCGACAAAGCGCCGACGCCCAAGCTGGAAGACGGCCTGTATGCGGCCTCGGCCCTCCGCATGCTCACCGTGGTCAACCACGTGCCGGACACCGTGACCACCCTGATGGTGATCGCGCACCTGCCCGGCGTGCAGGACCTGGCCATGCACCTCGCCTCCCGCGACTCCGACCACGATGCCTACATGGACGCCGCCACCCGCTTTCCCACCAATGCGCTTACCGTCCTGGAGACGGAGAAGACGTGGGCGGAACTCGATGGGCAGGATGCCCGGATCACCCGCTTCAAGGTGCCCCGGGCCCACTAGCCCCAGCCTCACCAGCTACCGGGCCCACTGGCTCCCAGCCTCACCGGCTCCTGGCCCATCCGCCGCGATGCCGCGCAGCAGCGCCGCGACGTGCCTGATGCCCGGACTGGCCGTCATGGTCCTGCGATAGACCAACCCCACCTGCCGCGCCTGGACCGGATTGACCACTGGAATTGCGACGACGTCCGGAGGCAGCGCCGGGCGTCCCAGCCGGGGCACCAGTGCAACCGCCACGCCCTGCTCCACGAAAGCGATGTGCGTGGCAAAATCAGGATCGTAAACCCTGATGTCCGGAACCCGGCCCAGGTCGGCGAAGATCCGCAGGAGCGCTTCGTTGCAGATCGCGCCGGCCGGCGTACTGATCCAGCGCTCGTCGACAAGCTGGGCAGGGTCAACTTCCGCCCTAAGCGCGAGTGGATGCCCGCGGTGGACCAGGACATCGGCCACGTCCTCGCACAGCCACTCCAGCGCCAGGTGCTCAGGGATCACCAGCGGCACGGAGTTCCAGTTGTGCACCAGGCCCAGGTCGGCTTCGCCGTTGGCTACCCTGGCCACGGCCTCGCGCGGGTCCTCCGCCAGGACGGAAATGTCGAGCGCCGCCCCCGACTGCCCAACCTGGGCCAGCAGAGGCCCCACCAGTCCACGGCAGGCAGTGGAAAACGAAACGATGCGGAGGCTGCCGCTGGGCTTCGCCGGGTCTGCCAGCAGCGTGGACTCCAACTCCTCCAGCTCTGCCAGGATGCGCCGCCCGTAAGCCGCCAGGGCCAGCCCCCGCTCGGTGAGCAGAACCCCGCGGCCGCGGCGTTCCAGGACAGCGAAGCCGCCCTCTTTCTCCAACTTCTTCACCTGCTGGGACACGGCGGACGGGCTGAATCCCATGGCTTCCGCCGCCGCAATAACCGTCCCGTGCTGCTCGATTGCCGCAAGGGCGCGCAGCGACCCGATGTCGATCATGAAGAAAACGTACACGATTCAGTGCTGAATTACGCGCTGGTGCTTCATTGATACCTCTGCCAGAGTGGGAGCGTGAGCCTGCGCGAATCCCTCCTTGCCGTCCTTGTAGCCCTGCTGTGGGGCCTGAATTTCGTGGCCATCGACATCGGGCTCCACGCCGGCGGCCGGAATTTTCCCCCGTTGCTGTTCGTCGCGCTGCGTTTCGTCCTGGTGGTTGTCCCCTGGATCTTCTTCGTCAGGAAGCCGGACGTGGGCTGGAAGGCCATTATCGGCGTCGGACTTTTCATGAGCGCCGGCCAGTTCGGCCTTCTGTACCTTGCCATGGCGCTTGGCATGCCGGCCGGTCTTGCCTCGCTGGTGCTTCAGGCACAGGTGCTCCTGACCGTCCTGCTCGCCGCCGGGTTCCTGCATGAACGGCCCAGCGCACGCCAGCTCGCGGGTGTCGTGCTGGGGGTAGCAGGACTCGCCCTCGTGGCCGTGGGACGAAGCGCCGTGGCACCGCTCCTGCCGCTGGTCATCGTCCTGGCGGCGGCACTGTCCTGGGCAGCCGGAAACGTCATTGCCCGGAAGGCCAGGGCTGCCTCCGGCCTGGGGCTGGTTGTCTGGTCCGGAGCTGTGGTGCCACTGCCGCTGGGGGCGTTGTCGCTGGTGGTTGACGGGCCGGGCGCCGTGTGGGACTCGCTGTCCAATCTCCAGGGGCCAACCATGCTCAGCGCCCTCTACACCGCTGTTTTCGCCTCATTGGTGGGCTACGGAATCTGGAACCGGCTCCTGGCCAGCCACCCGTCGTCGGCTGTTGTTCCGTTCACCTTGCTGGTCCCCGTGGTGGGCATGAGTGCTGCATGGCTGGTGCTCGGGGAGGTGCCGTCGCCAACGGAGCTGGCGGGCGGGCTGCTCCTCCTGGGCGGGGTGGCGACGGCGGTGCTCACCGGTGCGGGCAGACGGCGTCAGCGCCGGGAAGCGGAGCCGCTCCCGGACCTGGGTGCCGGCCTGACTGAGGGGGAGGCGGACGACGACGGGCGCCTGGCTGCGGTCGAAGAGCCGCCGGACGGTCTACGGGTGACGGAGGCCCGCTGAGGGGCGGAGGCCTGGTTGCCGGAGCGCGCGGAGGGGCGCGTTGCCTGGGGACTTCCGCGCCTGGCGGAGGAAGGCCTGCGGGCCGGCATTGCCTGGCCCCTTCCCGGCCATAAGGCACCCAGGAAGAGGATCCCGAAGGTTCCGGCAAGGGCGCAGGCGGCACCCACGAAGTAGTTGTCGGGGTCGTCCGTGGGGAGTGGGGTGCCCAGGAATGAGGACTGGCCGCTGAACGCCAGCTCCCACGTGCTGACGAACGCCAGGGAGAAGCCGAGTGCCAGGGCGGTCCCGGCGCCCGCGGCCAGCAGGGCAAACCGCCGCCGCCTGACCAGGATCTCGGCAAGCGCGCCGAGGTAGGCCAGCCCCAGGACGCCCAGGAAAGCCAGGAAGACCGGTTCGGCCAGTGTCATCGCCGTGAGTACCAGCAGCCCCGCAGCGACGACGCCGCAGATGACCGCGAACTTTCCGCTCTTCCCCGTATGGCGCATGTGCTCCATCATCCCCGAGGAGCCGGCTCCTTGAGGACGTAGCCGCGCATGATGGCCATGATTGCTGCAACACTTTGGTCACGGGTGCGCTCGGGGTTGTAGGTCTGCCGGTCCAGGCCCACCACGAAGCAGGCCCCAAAGATGGCCGTCTCCAGGCTGCCCCGGGACACCGATTCGTCCACGGGATAGGCCTTGGCCACCCTCTCCACGGCCTGGCCAATGACCTCCAGGAGCTCGCGGCGCAGGACCGAGAAGGTGCCCTGCCATTCGCTGGGGATCCGCCAGTTCTCGCTGACCCACAGGCGGGCGAAGGAAGGGTATTCGGCCATGAAATCCATGGCCTGGCCGATCATCGCTTCCATGGCCAGCAAGGGGTCCCGGCCGGTGCCTTCGCTGTCCGCGGCCTCGAGCAGCTGCGCCTTGAGGATGTCCACACCGTGCCGCAGAAGCTGCGCGATCAGCTCCGATTTGCTGCCGAAGTTGTAGTAGACGGTGCCCTTGGAGACCCCGGCCGCCGCTGCGATCTCATCCACCGTGACACTGGCCGCGCCGCGCTCGCCGATCAGCTCCATGGAGGCATCGAACAGTTTCTGGCGGGTGGCGTTGGTGCGGGCGGGCCGGAGCCCTTTGCCCGCGGCCGTGGGTTCGGTGCTCATACCGCGATCTCCGGTTTCAGTGTCTTGAGCGTCCAGTATTTGTTCTTGCGTACTGCGAGGGTGGACATGGCCGCCCCCAGCAGGGTGTAGCCCAGCAGGCCCGCCAGCGTGGGGGCAATCATGGACAGGTCACCGCCGTAAATCAGGTGCCGCATCCCGGTCACCACGTAACCCATGGGCAGGACCTGATGCACCACGTGCAGCGGCTGCGGGGTGGTCTGCCACGGGAACGTGCCGCCGGATGACACCAGCTGCAGGACCAGCAGGATGAGCACCACCAGCTTGCCCGGCGAACCCAGCAGCGCCACCACACCCTGGATGAGCGCGCTGAACGCCATGGCAGCGGCGAGCATGAACAGCCACATCAGGACCGGGTGCGCCGGGTCCAGGCCCAGGGCCACGTCCACCACCAGGGTCAGCAGCGACGCCTGCACCACCGAGACCAGCAGGAAGGGAAGCCAGCCGCCCAACGCGATCTTCCACGACGGCGCGTTGGAGGCCAGTGCCCGCTGGGTGATGGGGCGCATGGCCTGGACCAGCATGAAGATCCCGATCCACAGGGCGAGCGTGAGGAAGAACGGCGCCAGCCCCGCACCGTACGATCCGGCCTTGGCCTGCGAGACGTTGCTGACCGCCACAGGATCGGCCATGACCTGGGACAGGTTGCTCTTCTGGGCATCGTCCGGGTTGGGGACCTGGCCGGCGCCCTTCCCGATCTCGTCGGCGAGAGTACCGGACCCCGTCGCGGCCTGGGCCGCTCCGTCGGACACCTGCGCTGCCCCCGCATCCACCTTCCGTGCTCCGTCCGCAAGGCCGGCGGAACCGTCGACGGCGGACTGCTCACCGGCTGCCAGCGCGGCAGCGCCCGTGTGCAGCTGGTCAGCCCCTGCCGAGGCCTGCGCGATCGCGTCCCTGAGGGCCGGCATCCCGGCTGCCAGCTGGGCTGCGCCGACACTGACCGCCTCGGAACCGCTGGCCAGCTGCTGGACCTGGGCCGCATCCGTCTGGATCCTGCTTTTGGCCGCTGCCACGGGGCTGGATGCCGCGGCGGCGTCGAAATCCGCCAGCACCTTGTCCGCCTGCTCCTGCGTCAGGACGCCCGAGGCGACGAGCCTGCTGTTGGACTCCACCACCCGGGAGCGCAGTCCCTGGTCCGCTGCCTCCAGCTGCGCCGCCACATCCTGGACCTTGGCGTTCAACTGGGCGTTCCCGGCAGCCACCTGGGCGGCGCCGGACGCGAGGGTCTGGGTATCGGTTGGCAGGGTGGCCGTCTTGTCCTTCAGGACTGACAGTCCGCTGCTGAGCTGCCCCGCGCCGTCGGTCAGCTGGTTGGCGCCGTCCCGCAGCTTCAGCTGGCCGGCGTACAACTGGTCCGCCCCGCTGCTCAGGGCCGAGGTCCCCTCGTGGAGGGTGACCGTTCCGTCCCTGAGCGTGGCCACGCCGTCTGCCAGCCGGGTGGCACCGTCCGCGGCCTGGACCATCTTGGAGTGGATGGTGCCGAACCCGGTGAGCAGCTGGTTGGCGGTCTCCTCACCCACCTCCTTGGCGACACTGGAGTGCACGGCAGTGGTCAGCTTGTCCACGATCGTGTTCAGGAGGTAGTTGTTGGCGTCGTTCGTGGTCACGTTCAACATGGCCTGGCTGGCCGAGTCGAAGCTGCCGGGCGATACCAGGTTGGCCGAAAAGTCCTTGGGGATCTTCAGTGCGAAGGCGTACTGCCCGCTGCTCACACCCGCGTCGGCCTCCGTGGAGCTGGCCACCGGCACCCAGTGGAAGACATTGCCTTCCACCAGGCTGTCCGCCACTTTTGTTCCGGCCTCAAGCCGGCTGCCGTCCGCCGTGGTTGCGCCCGCATCCTCCACCACCAGGGCTGCGTCCAGGTTGTTGAGGTGGCCGTACGGATCCCAGTTCGCGTAGAGGTACACCGCGCCGTAGAGGAGGGGGACCATGGTCAGCGCCAGAATGGTCAGCTTGGGGAGCAGGCCGCCGGTCATGCGCTTGAGTTCGGAGCGGGCCAGCCGCAGGACAGTCACTTGGCAACCTCTGTTTCGAGTGGGGTTTCCTGGTTTTCCGGGTCCGGCCCGGCTTCCGCGGCAGGGGCCGGCTCCGGGGCGGCGTTGCCGATGGCGGCGACGGGCCCGTCCCATGAGCCGGGGACGGCGCTGACGGCCGCAACGACGGCAAGCGGCCGCCCGCCGTCGTACGCCAGCTGCTGCAGGCGCGGCAGCCAGGTGAGCTCATCTGCACTGTGGCGGTCCGGGGAATCCACCACCAGCAGGTCCGTGCGGGGGTTGGCCAGGGCCAGCGCCGTGAGGAGTTCGAGCCGCCGGCGGGGTTCAAGCTGTTCCGTCCAGAGGCCCGCGATGTCCTCGAACCGGTTGACCTTGAGCCACGGGCCGCTGAGCAATGCCCCACGGTAGCGCCGGGGTATCAGGGCCAGGTCCTCGGTCACCAGGTCGCGGACGCTGAGGTGTTCTTCAGGTTCATTGACGCCGGGGGAGTCCACCAGGGCCGCTGCCAGGCGGAGCTGCTTGGTCCGGGAACTGTTGTCCCAGCCGACCTGGCCGCCCGAAGCCTTCATCCTCCCGCTGAGCAGGAGGGACAAAGCGGTGCGCTGGTCCTGGCGGTCACCGGTAACGAGCAGCAGTTCGCCGCGGCCCACGGCCAGCGAGGTTGGCGGAAGCAGCGGGTCCCGGCGTCCTTTGGCATGGAGCTGGAGTGCTGAGAGCAAGGCTTGCCTTTCGCAGGAATGGTCTGCATCAAGGCTAACCGAACTGACTGGTCAGTTCAAATAAGTGTCACAGGCCGTACTTCTCCAGCAGCCGGAGCCACACCTCGCTGATGGTGGGGTAGGAGGGGACGGCATGCCACAGGCGGTCCAGCGGCACCTCGCCCACCACGGCGATCGTGGCCGCGTGCAGCAGTTCCGCCACGTCCGGGCCGGCGAACGTTGCGCCAAGGAGGACCCGTCGGTCTTCATCAACCACCAGCTGGGCCCAGCCTTCGTAGTTCTCCGAATGGAGCGACGATCCGGCCACCTGGATGGGCAGCTCCACCGAGGATGCGTTGTACCCGGCCTTCCTGGCCGCCTGCAAGGTGCGTCCCACGCTGGCCAGCTCGGGGTCCGTGAAGACGACGCTGGGCACGGCGTGCTGGTTGGCCGTCTGGGCGAAGCGGGTCCACTCGCCGGGCGTGCCCTTGAGCTCGCCCCTGGCCCGTGCGGCAATGGCGTCAGCGGTGGCCCGCGCCTCGTACTTGCCCTGGTGGGTGAAAAGGTTATGGCCGGCGGCGTCTCCCACCGCGTACAGCCAGGGTTCGTCACCGGGGGTTCCCTGGACCAGGCCGGAGGTGTCCGTGGTGAGCGAAAGGTGCCCGGAGCCGTCCGGCTCGAACCCGACGCTCTCCAGGCCCAGGCCTTCGAGGGCCGGATGCCGGCCCGTTGAGACCAGGACCTTCTCGGCCGTGACGTCGGTTCCGTCGCCCAGGCTGACGGTGAGGGTGCCGTCGCCGTTCTCGCTGATGCGCTTGGTGGCGGTGTTGAAGCGGAGTTCGACGCCGTCCGCGCGCAGTCCTGCCGCAACCAGTGCCGCGGCCTCCTCCGGAAAGTTGCCCAGCAGCCCGCTGCGCGCCACCAGGGTCACGCTGGAGCCCAGGCGGGCGAAGGCCTGGGCCAGTTCGGCGCCGGCCACGCCGCCGCCCAATACTGCCAGGCGCTCCGGAACCTCGGCCGCCGATGTGGCTTCACGGGTTCCCCAGACCTGTACATCCTGCAGACCGTCGATGGGCGGGGTGTTGGCGGTGGAGCCGGTGGCGAGTACTACGGCATGCCGCGCCCGCAGCAGGTGGCGGGTACCGTCCAGGCCTGCCACCTCCACCGCCCTGGGGGCGGTCAGCCATGCATGGCCGCGCACCAGGTCGATGCCGGTGTCCTCCACCCATGAGACCTGGCTGTCGTCCTGCCAGTTGGAGGTGAAATAGTTTCGGCGTTCCAGGACGGCCGCGGCATCGAGGGTACGGGTGACTGCTTCCTTGGCGCCCGGCGTCGTCTGTGCTCCGTGCAGCGCGGTGCCGGGCCGCAGGAGTGCCTTCGATGGCATGCAGGCCCAGTAGGAGCATTCGCCGCCCACCAGTTCCGCTTCCACGAGCACGGCGGTGAGCCCGCCCTCCACAACGCGGCCGGCCACGTTTTCCCCCACGGCGCCTGCGCCGATAACAACAACATCAAATTCGCGCTCAGCGGCGTCGGGCATCATGTGCAAAGCCTAGCCGGGGATCACGGGCCCGGCTGCACAAAAAAGGTCCGCACCGGCGAGCCGGTGCGGACCTTGTTGGTGCGCCCAAAGGGATTCGAACCCCTGACCTTCTGTTCCGTAGACAGACGCTCTATCCAGCTGAGCTATGGGCGCATTCCGTGTCCCGGGAGAAGAACCGCTCTCCCCGAACCTCGAATTACTTTACGCGAGCAGGGCCCGTAGTGCCAAATCGAACCGACTGTAATCTCCGCAACTAGACCGGTATAGGTGACCTTTGTCACTTAATCGGCGTTTTTGCGGGAATAATTCCTTGATTTTCCGCGGAATTCACTTTTGGTGACCGGAGATGTCAGTCAAGCTCCCCAAAAACTCCACTGGTCCGGACCATAGCATTTAGCTCACACCGATGAACCCGAGGAAGGGAACTGCAATGGGCGATCTGGCGCAGAAGCCGCTGCTTGAGAAAGCACCCACCACACATGCCGGCCTGCTGGCATGGGTCGAAGAGGTTGCTGAGCTTACGCAGCCGGACCGCATTTACTGGGTTGACGGGTCCGAAGAGGAAAACACCCGCCTTACCGACGAGCTTGTTGCTGCCGGCACCCTGACCAGGCTCAACCAGGACCTCTTCCCGAACTCCTTCGCTGCGTTTTCCGATCCCGCCGACGTCGCCCGCGTCGAGGAACAGACCTTCATCTGCTCGGAAAACCGGCGTGACGCCGGCTTCACCAATAACTGGATGGAACCGCGGGAGATGAAGGAGAAGCTGCGCGGGCTGTTCGCCGGTTCCATGCGCGGCCGCACCATGTACGTCATCCCGTTCGTCATGGGCCACCTCGACGCAGAGGACCCCAAGTTCGGCGTGGAAATCACCGACAGTGCCTACGTTGTCGCTTCCATGCGCATCATGGCGAACATCGGCACCGAGGTCCTGGACAGGATCACGGCCACCAACGCCTTCTTCGTTCCGGCCCTGCACTCCCTCGGCGCACCGCTGGCCCCCGGCCAGGACGACGTGCCGTGGCCCTGCAACCCGGACAAATGGATTGTCCACTTCCCCGAAGAGCGCTCCATCTGGTCCTTTGGCTCCGGCTACGGCGGCAACGCCCTCCTTGGGAAGAAGTGCTACGCCCTGCGCATCGCCTCGGTCATGGCGCGTGACGAGGGCTGGCTGGCCGAGCACATGCTCATCCTCAAGCTCACCTCGCCGGAGAAGAAGTCGTACTACATGTCCGCGGCCTTTCCCTCGGCCTGCGGCAAGACCAACCTTGCCCTGCTCGACCCCACCATTGAAGGCTGGGAAGTCGAAACCCTTGGCGACGACATCACCTGGATGCGGATCGGCAAGGAAGGCGAGCTGCGCGCCACCAACCCGGAGGCCGGCCTCTTCGGCGTAGCCCCCGGCACCGGCTGGGGCACCAACCCGAACGCCATGCGCGCCATTGCCAAGGGCCACAGCATCTTCACCAACGTGGCATTGACCGACGACGGCGGCGTCTGGTGGGAGGGCATGACCGACGAGGTTCCGGCGCACCTGACCGACTGGCAGGGCAACTCCTGGACCCCCGATTCGGGCCGTCCCGCCGCCCACCCGAACTCCCGGTTCTGCACCCCTATCTCGCAGGTGGACATGCTTGCCGAGGAATACTACAGCCCGGAAGGCGTGGAGCTCTCGGCCATCCTGTTCGGCGGCCGCCGCAAGACCACCGTTCCCCTGGTCACCGAGGCACGCAGCTGGACCAACGGCATCTTCATGGGGTCCACCCTTTCCTCCGAAACCACGGCCGCAGCCGCCGGACAGGTCGGCGTGCTCCGCCGCGACCCGATGGCCATGCTGCCCTTCATCGGTTACGACGCCGGCGACTACCTGAAGCACTGGATCAGCGTCTCCGGGAAGGCCAACCCCGAACGCCTGCCGCACATCTTCCTGGTGAACTGGTTCCGCCGCACCGCCGACGGTGGATTTGCCTGGCCCGGCTTCGGCGACAACGCCCGCGTCCTGAAGTGGGCCATCGAGCGGATCGAAGGGAAGGCGGACGCCGTCGAAACACCCATCGGCTTCGTGCCCGCCGGCCATTCACTTGACCTCACCGGCCTTGACCTGACCCACGCCCACGTGGAGGACGCTGTCCGCGTGGACCGCGGGGAATGGGACGCCGAGCTGGCCTCCATCGAGGAGTGGTACGCCAAGTTCGGGGATTCACTCCCGGATGCCCTGCGTGCCGAGCTCGCTTCCCTCAAGGAACGCATGGCCAAGCACTAGTCACTGCTGAAGCCACGACGGCGGCCCCGCACCTTTTTCGAAAAGGTGCGGGGCCGCCGTCGTTGGATGGCTGTTTCAGCTGGCGAGCCAGATGTCCGGGCCGAAGACCTCGTAGTGGATCTTGGTGGCCGGGATGCCGGCGTTGATGGCCTCGTTGCGGATGTTCTTCATGAACGGCAGGGGGCCGCAGAGGTAGAGGGAGGCGTCCGCCGGAAGGTCCACTTCGCGCAGGGACATGAACCCTTCCCGGGCGCCCTCCACCGGCTTCTCCAGCCACAGCTGGAGTTCCGCGCCGTCCAGGCGCTCGACGTCGTCCGTCATCTGGCTGCGCAGGGCCCAGCTGTCCAGGGTGCTTTCGGCATGCAGCACCAGGACCTGCCGGTCGGAGCCTGATTCGGCGAGGGAGCGGAGGATGGAGGCGGTGGGCGTGCAGCCAATGCCGGCGGAGGCGAGGACCACGGGGCCGTCGCCCTCCTTGAGCGTGATCTCGCCGTAGGGGTTGGAGATCTCGACGACGTCGCCCACCTGGACGGTGTGGTGCAGGACGGGGGAGACCTCGCCGCCGTCGTCCAGCTTGGTGGTGAAGATGCGGCTGGTGCCTGCATCGCCGGAGAGGGAGTACTGGCGGACCTGGCGCAGCCCGTCCGGGAGGGCCACTTTGACGCTGATGTACTGGCCGGGCAGGGCGGGGGTGACGGGGGTGTCGTCGGCCGGCTCCAGGGTGAAGGTCATGGACCCGGTTCCTGCCGGTGCCTTGGCTGCCACCCGCCAGGGCGTCCACATTTTGTCGTTGGCCTGCGCGGCGTAGAGGCCCTTTTCGAGCTTGATCAGGGCGTCCGCCATCAGCCAGTACACCTCGGTCCAGGCTTCGGCGATTTCAGGAGTGATCACCTCGGCCAGGTCCTCGGCGATGGCGGCGAACAGGTGCTCGTAGACCACCTGGTACTGCGGCTCCGTGATGCCCAGGGAGGCGTGCCGGTGCGCGATGCGCGAAAGGACAGTTTCCGGCAGGGTGCCCGGGTTGTTCACCAGATGGGTGGCGAAGGCGGCGATGCTCCCGGCGAGGGCCTGCTGCTGGTTGCCGGAGCGCTGGTTGGAGCGGCTGAACAGGCCATCCATCAGTTCGGGGTGCGCCGCGAACAGGCGGGCGTAGAAGTTGGGGGTGATGGATCCGATCCGGGAACCGACCAGCGGCAGGGTGGCCTCAATGACGGGGCGGGACTTGTCCGAGAGCATCTGAACTCCTGAGGTAGTGGCCGGGGCCTTCGTCCGGCCGGAGGAAAACTCATATTTGAAATACGAGTATTTCTGCCTCAGTTCTACACCTTGTAGAAGTTTGAAATCAAACCGGGAGCCTGCGCTCGGATAGTCGGTTCAAAGCCCCGGGCGGAGGCCGATCATCTGGAAGACCGGAGCCATTTGCCGGGCCTGGGGGAGTTCCGCGATCACCACGGAGTCCAGCTCCGCATAGAAGGCTTCGCGGGCGCGGGCCAGTGCGCCGCGCAGTTTGCACTCGTTAATGAGCGGGCAGTTGCCGCCAGGCGCAACACAATCGGCAGGATCGGTGCGGGTATCAAGCTGCCGCAGGATCTGGCCCACGGAGGCGATCCGGCCCGCATGGCTGAGCCGGGAACCGCCGGACCGGCCCCGGACAACCTCAATCAGGCCCATGCTCCGCAGTTTGGCCATGGCCTTGCTGACATGGTTGTAGGGTGTGCCCACCGCGTCCGCGATGCTCTGGGTGGTGAGCAGCGTGCCGTCCGGAACGGCTGCGAGCACCATGAGTGCTCGCAGGCTGACGTCAGCGAAGGCATTGATCTTCATGGCTGCGGGTCCGGTCTAGTCCACCCAGATCGCAGGCTCGCTGGCGTCCGCGCCCAGTTCGCCGAACTCCCAGGACTGTGTGGTTGCGTTGGCGGAGTATGGCAGCACGGCCGCAAACAGGGATCCGTCGCGGTGTTCGGCGGCCACATGGATGGCGTCCGAATCCTCCTCCACCAGCAGGATGTCGCAGACCACCGCGGCGGCGCGGAAATCGTCCCGGTTCTGGCGGAGGAGGGCCTGAAGGTCGTGGATCATGGCATCCGCGTCGAAATCCCCGTCCGCGCCGTCGGCGGCATCAGCAGGCGAGACGGCCACCAGCCGCACCTCGCCGTCGTTCTGGACTGTCAGCGCGAAAGGCAGGAAACCGCCGTTGCGCTGGAGCTGCTCCTGGGCCGCGCTGACGCCCGTGCCCAGGAGGTTCTCCAGGTCAGTTGCCGTGGCCTCGGAGACGGAATCGCGCCAGCTTTCCTGCCCGCCGGTTCCGCCCGCTGCCTGCCCCGTGTGGTCAGCCATCCGCTGCTAGGCCCGCACCAGGGACAGGACGCGGTCGCGGATGCGTTCCATGGTGGCCCGGTCCGTTGCCTCGGCATTGAGCCGCAGGAACGGTTCGGTGTTGGAAGGGCGGAGGTTGAACCAGTAGCTGCCGTCGTTGGCCGTGAACGTGCTGCCATCCATGTTGTCCACGGTGAGGTCCTCGTCCGCGAAGGCCTGGCGCACCCGCTCCACCGCTGCGGGCTTGTCCTCCACCTCGGAGTTGATCTCGCCGGAGCTGACATACGGCTCGTATTCGCGGGCCAGCTCGGAGAGCGGGCCGTCCTGCTCGCCCAGGGCTGCCAGGACGTGCATGGCGGCCAGCATGCCGGTGTCAGCGTTCCAGAAGTCGCGGAAGTAGAAGTGGGCGGAGTGCTCGCCGCCGAATACTGCGCCTTCCTTTGCCATGACTGCCTTGATGAAGGAGTGGCCCACGCGCGTGCGGACGGCGCGGCCGCCGTCGTGCTCCACCAGTTCGGCGACGGCGCGGGAGGTCAGCAGGTTGTGGATGATGGCGGGCTTTTCCTCGCCCTGGGCCTTGGCGCGGGCGATCTCGCGGCGGGCCACCATGCCGGTGATGGCCGACGGCGAGACGGGCTCGCCCTTCTCGTCGATGACAAAGCAGCGGTCGGCGTCGCCGTCGAAGGCCAGGCCGATGTCCGCGCCGTGTTCGATGACAGCTGCCTGCAGGTCGCGGAGGTTTTCCGGCTCCAGGGGGTTGGCCGGGTGGTTGGGGAAGGAACCGTCCAGTTCGAAATACAGGGGAACGATATCGAAAGGCAGCTTGGGCAGCAGCGCGTCACCCAGGACGGCCGGGGTGGTCAGGCCGGCCATGCCGTTGCCTGCATCCACCACCACCTTCAGGGGGCGGGACGCGGAAAGGTCAACGAGCTTGCGGAGGTACTCGGAGTAGTCCTTGAGCACGTCGCGGACACTGATGAGGCCGCGCATGCCGCCTGCGGGGATGGACCCGGAGTTGAGGTACTGCTCCGCGAGGGCCTGGATTTCCTTGAGGCCGGTTTCGGAGGAGATGGGGACGGCGCCCGCCTTGGCCATCTTGATGCCGTTGTATTCGGCGGGGTTGTGGCTGGCGGTGAAGGTGGCCCCGGCGCGGTTGAGGAACCCGCAGGCAAAGTACAGCTCATCGGTGGAGATCAGGTCCAGGAGCTCCACATTGGCGCCGCGGGCTGCCGCTCCGTTGGCGAAGGCCTTGGTGAACTCGGGGGAGGAGGGGCGCATGTCCCCGCCCACCACGATGGTCTGGCCTTCGAGCTGCAGGACATCCACGAACGCGGCCCCCACGGCTTCGACGATTTCGGCGGTGATCGACTCGCCTACAATCCCACGGACGTCGTAGGCCTTGAAGGATGCCGAAAGGTCAAATGTCGTTGTCTGTTCGCTAGTCACGGGCTTTATCTTACGTGGGCAGCGCTTCCGGCCAATGTGGATTGGGGAGCTCTTTCGTAACGGGTCCGCTTTGC
Source organism: Arthrobacter sp. StoSoilB19 (assembly GCF_019977275.1). Lineage (NCBI taxonomy): Bacteria > Bacillati > Actinomycetota > Actinomycetes > Micrococcales > Micrococcaceae > Arthrobacter > Arthrobacter sp. StoSoilB19. Next base: position 719,359 of record NZ_AP024650.1, read on the forward strand.
GGCCGGCTTTCCACATAGCAGCCCGCGGCTGTGCAGGGTGTCGGAGGGTGCTGGGATACTGAACCAATGGCCGATAACCAGTACACGTCCACAGTTTCCGCTACCGCCGCTGCAGACATGGCAGCTCCCGGCGCACCGGGCACCGCCACCCATGCCGAAGCGCTTGAGGTCCTGCGGGGCCTGGTGGGGCACCCGGACGCGGTCTTCCATGACGGGCAGTTTGAGGCCATTGAGGCACTGGTCGACGGCGGGCGGCGGGCTTTGGTGGTGCAGCGCACCGGCTGGGGCAAGTCGGCTGTGTACTTCGTGGCCTCCCTGCTGCTGCGGCGCCGGGGCGCCGGGCCCACCCTGATCGTCTCGCCGTTGCTTGCCCTGATGCGGGACCAGGTGGCCGCCGCCGCCCGGGCCGGGGTGCGCGCCGTTGCCATCAACTCCGCCAACCAGCTGGAGTGGGACGCCGTGCGTGGCCAATTGGCCGCCGATGAGGTGGACGTCCTCCTAGTCTCGCCGGAGCGGCTGACCAATCCCGCGTTCCGCGAAACCCAGCTGCCCGAACTGCTCCGCCGGACCGGCCTGCTGGTCATCGATGAAGCCCACTGTATTTCCGACTGGGGCCACGACTTCCGCCCCGACTACCGCCGGATCGCGGACCTCATCACGCGGCTGCCGGATTCCGTCCCCGTTCTGGCGACCACCGCCACGGCCAACTCACGCGTGGTGCACGATATCGAAGAGCAGCTCGGTGAGGGAGTCCTGACCATCCGCGGCTCCCTGGGCCGTGACTCGCTGCGGCTTGGTGTCCTGTCGCTCCGTGACTCCAAGGAACGGCTGGGCTGGCTGCTGACCCACCTGGCCGATCTTCCGGGCAGCGGGATTATTTACACCCTTACCGTTTCCGCGGCCGAGGACACCGCCCGCCTGTTATCAGAAGCGGGGCACAACGTACTCGCCTACACCGGACGGACCGATCCCGCGGACCGTGAACGGGCCGAGCAGTTACTGAAGGACAACCAGGTCAAGGCGCTGGTGGCCACGTCCGCCCTGGGGATGGGCTTCGACAAGCCCGATCTTGGCTTCGTCGTCCACCTCGGTGCGCCGTCCTCGCCCGTCGCCTACTACCAGCAGGTGGGGCGTGCCGGACGTGGTGCCGCCAACGCGGACGTCCTGCTGCTCCCGGGCGCGGAGGACCGTGAGATCTGGCAGTACTTCGCCACCGCGTCCATGCCGTCCGAGGAGAAGGCCGGAGCCGTGCTGACGGCCTTGGCTGAAGCCGGAACCGCCCTGTCAACCGTGGCGCTGGAGGCCAGGGTGGACCTTCGCCGCACGCCGCTTGAGCTGTTGCTGAAGGTGTTGTCGGTGGACGGGGCGGTGGAACGGGTCGGCGGGGGATGGCGGTCCACCGGCCAGCCCTGGGTTTATGACGCGGAACGCTACGGCCGCATTGCCGAGGCACGAGTGGACGAGCAGGACTCCATGGTGATCTACCAGGACACCGCAGGATGCAGGATGGAGTACATCACCTCGGTCCTGGATGACGAGACGGCCCGTCCCTGCGGGCGGTGCGACAACTGCGCCGGCCGGTGGTTCCCGGCAGACGTGGCAGCCGATGCCACGGCGGCGGCCGGCCAGACCCTGAGCCGGGCCGGCGGCGTCCTTGAACCGCGCCTTCAGTGGCCCAGCGGGATGGACCGGCTGGGAGTACCGGTGAAAGGAAAGCTCAAGCCGGCAGAGGGCCTTTCGGAGGGACGTGTCCTGGCCCGGCTGACCGACCTGGGGTGGGGCGGTGCCTTGCGGGAGCTGTTTGCCGCCGGCGCGGAGGACCGGCCGGTGGATCCCGGCATGCTCCAGGCCTGCGTGCAGGTCCTGCGCGAATGGGGAACCGGCGATGCCCGGAACCCGGGCTGGAGCGGCGCGGGCAGGCCGGCCGCCATCGTGGGTATGCCGTCCCGCAGCAAACCGCAGCTGGTGGGCTCGCTGGCCAGGGGGATTTCCGAGATCGGGCGCATTCCCTACCTTGGTGATCTGCAGCCGGCGCACGGCGGTCCCACCGGCGGACGCGGCGGAAACAGCGCTTACCGGCTGGCGGGCGTGTGGGACAGGCTGGTGGTGGGCCCGGAGCTCGAAGCCGCCCTGCAGTCCGTCCAGGGCCAGACGGTCATGCTGATTGATGACCTCGCCGACAGCCGGTGGACCCTTACCGTCGCGGGGCGCGCCCTTCGGCAGGCCGGGGCGGGAGCGGTGCTTCCCCTGGTTTTGGCCCAGGCCGGCTGACGGCTGCCCCCGCATGGCGGGGGAGCAGGATGCTGTCCGCGGTGCTGGCCAGCATCAGGACGGCCATTGCCACAAAAGCGCCGCGGAAGGGCCCGGCGGGGTCCTGCGGTCCGAGGGCCAGCCCGTCAAAGGTCCGGATAAGCAGGGCTGCCACCGCGATACCCGAGCCGGTGGCCAGCTGTACCAGGGTGGCCGACACCGTGTTGGCGGAGGTCAGCTGTGCCGGCGGGATGTCGGCGTACTGCACGGAGGCATAAGCCGAGAAACCGATGGAGCGGAAGGCCCCGCTGCACACCAGCAGCACAAACATCACCGCCTCAGGGGTCTGCGGTGTCAGCAGGGCACAGAGGGCGAAGGTGACGGCGGAGGCCAGCGAGGCGAACACCAGCATTGCCTTGAAACCGAACTTCCGGATCAGCGGGGTGGTGGCCGGTTTGATCCCGATATTCCCAATGAACACGGCCGCCACCAGCGCCCCGGCATGCAGGGGAGACCAGCCGAACCCGGTCTGGAACATCAGGGGCAGCAGGAACGGCACTGAACTGATGGTGACCCGGTATATGAACCCGCCGGTGGCCATAGCCCGGAAGGTCCGGGTGCGGAAGACCTGCAGGTTGAACAGCGGATGGGGAGTCCTGCGCATCCAGAACACGGCCCCGGCTAGGGCGGCAACCCCGGCGGCGGCACTGATCCCGGCCCAAGGCAGTTCAGGATGGCTGCTGGCCAGTTCCAGACCGGCCACGAGTGCGCCCACCCCCACCGTGGTCAGGGCCATTCCGGGCCAGTCCAGCCGCCGGTGCGGATCTCCCGGAGCCGGGGGGACCAGGCGCAGGGCGGCGGCAAACGCGGCGGCACCAAGGGGAATGTTCACCAGGAAGATCCAGTGCCAGGAAAGGTACGTGGTGAGCGCGCCGCCTACCAGCGGCGCGAGGACGGGTGCCAGGAGCCCGGGCCACACCAGGAAGGCGGTGGCACGCAGTAATTCGGATTTCGGCGTTCCGCGCAGGACCACCAGGGTTCCCACCGGCACCATCATGGCCCCGCCAACGCCCTGGGCGATGCGGCTCAGCGTCAGCGTGGCAAGGTCCTGGCTGAGGGCGCAGGCCAGGGAAGCGAGCGTGAAGATGGCGATGGCCGCGCAGAACATCCGCCTGGCGCCGAACCGCTCCGCCAGCCAGCCGCTGATGGGGATGCCGACGGCTACCGTCAGCAGGTACGCGGTCATGGTGATGTTGACGTCGGCGGCGGGGATGGCGAAGTCCGACGAAATGCTGGGAATGGCCGTGGTCAGGACCGTGCCGTCCAGGAATTCCATGAAGAACGTTGCCGCCACCAGAAGCGCCAGGCGTGGATTCCATGCCGCCCGGCCCACATCCGGTTGGTTTGAGTTGCTGCGTGCCGCCATGCGCTAATCCTGCCACTGCGGCAAGGCCTGCGCGCCCAGCGTCCGGCTACCGGACAGCGTTTTCCGCGGACCGGGCCCACGCCCGGCGTATCAGAAGCTTGTTCGCGTTTCCGAACCTTCAAGGCGCTGATTCGCCAACGGGCTTAGGACTGGCCAGGGGCCCCGGAAACGCAAAAGGCCCCGGTCCAGGGACCGGGGCCAAACGCGGAGACGGGGGGATTTGAACCCCCGGTCGAGTTTAACCCCGACCCTTCATTAGCAGTGAAGTCCATTCGGCCGCTCTGGCACGTCTCCAATTGCTATTCCTAGCCCACCAAGGATACGCAGATCCGGCCATGCAGTGCAAAACGGTCCCCGCCACGGCCGCGGGCATGCCGGCCGGGGCCCCGGCGTCCTATGGCAATCGTTGCCCGGGGCGGACGATGCGGATTTCCGGGAGGCCGGAACCGGCCCTCCGGACAGCCAGCCAGGGGCCCACGCCGGTCAGCCTGCCAGCGCCTTCCACAGGAAGTGCTGGCTGCGGGCCTGCAGCGCGGCAGCCTGCCGGTTGTCCGAGGCGCCAGCATGGCCACCCTCCAGGGCTTCGTGGAACCAGACGTTGGGGATGCCCATGGCCAGCATCCGGGCTGCCATCTTCCGCGCCTGCACGGGGCCAACCCGGTCATCGGAGGTTGCCGTCCAGATGAAGGTCTCCGGGTACTCCACCGCGTCCTTGAGCAGGTGGTAGGGCGAGAAGGTCCTGATGTACTCCCACTGTTCGGGAACGTCCGGGTTCCCGTACTCGGCGATCCACGAATGGCCGGCGGAGAGCTTGGTGTAGCGGCGCATGTCCAGCAGGGGCACTCCGCAGGAGACGGCCCTGAACAGTTCGGGGTACCGGGTGAGCATGTTGCCCACCAGGAGGCCGCCGTTGGAGCCGCCCACGCAGCCCAGGCGTCGGGGCGAGGTGACGCCGCGGGAGATGAGGTCCCGTGCCACGGCCGCGAAGTCCTCGTAGGCCCGGTGCCGGTTTTCCTTCAGTGCCGCCCGGTGCCAGGCGGGCCCGTACTCCCCGCCGCCCCGGATATTCGCCACCACGTACACTCCGCCGCGGGAGTGGGGCGCCTTCCCGCCGTCGCCGCCGGACAGCGTGGTCCGCCGCTCCAGCCATGCCCGGCCCACCGTGCCGCTGTAGGACGGCGTCCGCGAAACCTCAAACCCGCCGTAGCCGGACAGCTGGGTGGGGTTCTGCCCGTCCAAAGCCAGCCCCCGCGGAGCAATCTGGAAATACGGAACCCGGGTGCCGTCGTCGGACACTGCGAAGTGCTGCTCCACTTCATAGTCAGTGTCGGCAAAGAACGACGGCGAGGCCTTGATTGCCGCATGCCGGCCCACCACGCCGGACGTCCCGGCGCTGTGCTGCTCCAGGGTGCCGCGCATGAGCGTGGTGGGGGTGGTGAAACCGGTGGCGACGAGCCAGAAGTCGTCGCCGGCGCCGCCGTCGGCTGGTCCGTCGTCCTCGTCGTCCACGGCGTAGGCATTCACGTCATGCAGCGGTGGGCAGGCGTCAAGGAGGGTGGCCGCCCAGCCGCAGTCCGTGGTGCCGGCGGGCCTGGATGGATCCAGGACCCGGATTTCCGAGGAAACGTCCCTGAGCAGGTTCAGCAGCAGGAAGCTGCGGGTCCAGCTCCAGGACTGCAGCGATGTGTGGTCATCGGGGGTGAACAGCACGGTGAGCTGCCGGCTCCCGGCGAGGTAGTCCTCGAAGTTTGCGGCGAGCAGGGCGCCGGAGGGGTAGGTGGTTCCGTCGAGGACCCAGTCCTGTTGCGGGCGGAAGAGCAGCCATTCCCGGTGCGCGCTGACGTTGACGTCGGTGGGCACATCGATCGGCGTCCAGTCACCGTCCCGGAGCACAAAGTTGGTCCGGTTGAAGAAGTCGATGTAGTCAACAGCGAAGGTGCGCTCAAATCCGGGTGTGGAATCGTGCGCCGCGACGGCCATCATGTGGTCCTCCGGCACGTCGAAAAGGCGCGGGGCAGCGGCCAGGGAACCGCCGCGTTTGAGGGTCACCGCTGTGCGGGCGTAGGACGACGCGGTCTTGGGCAGGCCTTCCGCGGTGGAGGAAACCAGGAGTGTGTCGGCATCCAGCCACGACACGTTGCCCTTCGCCGTCGGCAGGTCGAACCCGCCCCGGGCGGGGTCAACGAAGCCGCGCGCCTCGACGTCGAACTCGCGGTAGCGGTTCGCGTCGCCGCCGTCGGGGGACAGGGCCAGCAGCGCCAGCCGGTAGGGGGCTCCGGCCGCGGGGCGCAGGAACGTGGCGCCGTGGAACACCCACTCTTCGCCTTCGGTCCGGGACAGCTCGTCCACGTCCAGCAGGACGTCCCAATCGGGGGAATCGGTGAGGTAGCTCTCCCAGGTGGTCCGCCGCCACAGGCCCTTGGGGTTCTGGCTGTCCTTCCAGAAGTTGTAGTACCACTCGCCCCGCTTGCCCACCATGGCGATCCGGTCCGTGGAGTCCAGGACCTCCAGGATGCTGGTCTCCAGTTCGGCGTACCCGGCGTCCTCCAGCAGGTCCTCGGTCCGGGAGTTCTGCTCCCTGACCCAGGCCAGCTGTTCCTCGCCGTAGATGTCCTCCAGCCACACATTCTCGTCGACGGGCACGGGCGCAGTTCCCTGGGATGCGGTGCCGGAGGTGTCCTGGCCGGGGCCGGGAGCGGAGGCTTGATCAGCTGCTGTGGTGGTCATGCGCCCCATCCAAACAACATCCCCCAAGGCTGGCAAGTCAAGCGTCCGGCACATCCTCCGCTTTCAGCCCGTACGCTGGATGCCGTGGAATTATCGCAGAGCAACCGGGCCGTCATCATCGGCGGCGGCCCCCGTGGCACCAGCGTGCTCGAGCGGCTGCTCGCCCACGCCGCCGCGGCCGGAGGCCCTGCACAGCTGCACATCGACGTGGTTGACCCCTACCCGGCGGGCCCGGGGCACGTGTGGCAGCCCGGCCAGTCACGGCTGTTCCTCATGAATACGCAATCCTTCTACCCCACGCTGGTTCCCCAGGAACCGTCGCTGCCGGCGCCCGTGGCCGGCACCACGTTCGACCAGTGGCGTGCCCGGCAGCAGCGGGATCCGTTGCCGGCCCTCACCGGTGAGGAGCGGGCGGAACTGGCGGTGCTGGGGTCCAATGACTTCCCCAGCCGCGCCCTGTACGGCCGCTACCTGAAGTGCATGCTGGAGGAGCTGCTGGCCAAAGCTCCCGACGGCGTCACGGTCGAATTCCACGAAACGTCGGCTGTGTCCGTGCGTCCGGTGGGGGACGGAATGTTCGACGTCGGCCTGGCCGCCGGGGCTGCCCTCCGCGCCAACGCAGTGGTGCTCGCCCTGGGGCACATCCCGTCCCGGCTGAATCCGGAACAGCGCGGCCTGCACGCCGCGGCCGAGCAGCTGGGCCTGCAGTACTTTCCCCCTGCCGTGCCCGCAGACGTGGACTGGACACGGATTCCCGCGGGGAAACCCGTGCTGGTCCGCGGGATGGGCCTGAACTTCTTCGACACGATGGGGCAACTCACCGAAGGCCGCGGCGGAAAGTTCGTGTCCGCGGGAAGCCGCCTGGAGTACGAACCGTCCGGCCAGGAACCGCTGATCATCGCGGCGTCCCGGCGCGGAACCCCCTACCGTGCAAAAGCAGCCCTCAACGGCTATTACGCCACCTCCATCACGCTCCGCTACCTCACCGAAGCCGCCCTGGAGCGGCTGGCCAAGGCCGGAATCCGGCCCTCGTTCGACCACGACCTGTGGCCCCTGCTGCACCGCGATGCCCTCTGGGCGTACTACGCAACCCTGGTGCGCTCGCAGCCGGGGGCTGTCCCCGATGCGGCGGCTTTCCTGGCAGCGCTGGAGGAAGCCCTGCAGCCGCACGCCCACAGCGCCGCCAACTGGGAAGACGCCGTGGAAAGCGTCCTGGCCGTCCACGTTGGTCCGCGGCACCGGCTGGACCTACCGGGCCTCGCGGCCCCCTTGGCGGGGCGCTCCTTCGCGTCCCGGCGTGAGCACGATGCCGCCGTGGTGGAGTTCCTGCTGGACGATGCACGCCGGTCCGCGCTCGGCGAGGACGACCCCGTCAAGATGGCCATCGGCGCCCTGCACCACGGGCGGGCCCTCCTCAAGACGGCGGTGGCCGACGGCGGCATCACCGATGAATCATGGGTCGCCGGGCTGCGCGGCTGGTTTGAATCCTTCGTGGAAGGCCTTGCCAGCGGGCCGCCGGCGCTGCGCGCCGAACAGCTCGCCGCACTGGCCAGGGCAGGGGTGGTCAGCTTCGTTGGACCGGACCCCAAGTTCGGCGTGGACCGGCAGTCCGCGATGTTCACGGCTTCCTCGCCGTGGGTTGCCGGTCCGCCGGTCCTGGCACGGACCATGGTGGAGGCCCTTGCGCCGGGCAACAGGGTGTCGGCCAATGATTCGCCGGTCCTGGAGCAGATGCTGTCCGATGGGCTGGTGCGTCCACGGCTCATGATGACCGCAGAAGGTGCCCCCGTCGAGTCCACGGGCCTGGACGTGGAGCCCCACCCGTACCGCCCACTTGCCTCCAACGGGTCCGTGACGGAAAACCTGTACGTGCTGGGCCTCCAGTTGTCCTCCACCCAGTGGGGCACGGCCATCGCGGCCGAAGCCCTCCAGCCGGGCAGCCCCGCCTACCGCAGCGGCCAGCGCACCCTCAGGGATGCAGATGAGATCGCGGCAGCCATCCTGCGACGCTGACCCGAACGCCCTGTCACGCTTGACCGGTAAGACAGCAGCGCCCAAAACACAAAACCCCTGGCGGCCGGTGCCGGCTGCCAGGGGTTTCCAGTGCGGAAGGTAAGAGATTCGAACTCTTGGTACGGGGTTACCGCACACTGGTTTTCAAGACCAGCTCCTTCGGCCGCTCGGACAACCTTCCTCAGCTAGTAGTGTTTCATAGGCACTTGCCTGCAACAAAACAGGAGCGGGAAGGTGCCCGGTGCACACTTGTTGCAGCCAGGATTTGAGTCAGGAACGGGAGAGGTCCATGAAAGCCGTCTACATATCGGAACCGGGCGGCCCGGAAGTGCTGGAAGTCCGGGACGTGGATGCGCCGGTGCCTGGCCAGGGCGAAGTGCTCATTGACGTGGTGGCTGCGGGCCTGAACCGGGCCGATGTCCAGCAGCGCCGGGGTTTCTACCCGCCGCCTCCCGGTGCCTCCGAGATCCCCGGGCTGGAAGTTTCGGGCCGGATCGCAGGCTTTGGCCCCGGCGTCAGCAAGCCATTTTCGTTGGGGGACAAGGTGGTGGCCCTGCTGGCCGGCGGCGGCTATGCCCAGCAGGTGGCGGTTCCGGCCGAGCAGGTACTGCGGGTGCCGGACGGGGTGGACCTGGTCACAGCGGCCTCGCTGCCGGAAGTGGCCGCAACGGTCTATTCGAACCTGATCATGACGGCGCAGCTGCAGCCGGGGGAGACCGTCCTCATCCACGGCGCCACCGGCGGGATCGGCACCATGGCCATCCAGCTTGCCAAGGCCTTTGGCGCCAAGGTGGCCACGACTGCCGGCACTGACGAGAAGGTGGGCACCGCCAAGGCGTTCCTTGGTGCTGACATCGCCATCAACTACGCCGAGGAGGACTTCCCGGAGAGCCTGCGGCGGCAGAACGATGGCTACGGGGCGGACGTCATCCTGGACGTGGTGGGGGCCAAGTACCTCAAGCAGAACGTGGAGGCCCTGGCCGACTACGGGCGCCTGGTGGTGATCGGCCTGCAAGGCGGCACCAAGGGGGAGCTGGACCTGGGCCTGTTGCTGAAGAAGCGGGCAGCCGTGGTGGCCACCGCCCTGCGGCCCCGGCCGGTAGCCGAAAAGGGTGCCATCATGACTGCGGTGCGGGACGCCGTGTGGCCGCTGGTGGCTGACGGCCGGATCCGTCCGCTGGTCGCCAAGACCTTCCCGCTGCACCAGGTAGCGGCAGCCCACCGCTATTTCGACAGCGGCGACCACGTGGGCAAGGTCCTCCTGGTCATGTAGGAACCCCCGATTGCATACCCGGTATTGCGCCGGGGCGTCAGTCGGGGCTAGGCTGCCTATACGCGGTATGCACGGGTCTTGGGGGCTCGTGCATACCGGTTGGAACCAGCCCGGGGGAGCACAATGTCCATTCGCCACAGCCTCCTTGCCCTGTTGCAGGACCAGCCGCGCTACGGCTACCAGCTGCGGGTCGAGTTCGAGAACCGCACCGGGGCCACGTGGCCGCTGAACATCGGGCAGGTGTACACCACGCTTGACCGGCTGGAGCGCGATGCCCTGGTGGCTAAGGAGGGCGACGACGGCGAAGGGCACGTGGTGTACAGCATCACCCCTGCCGGCAAGGACGAGGTGCGGAACTGGTTTTCCGCCCCCGTGGAGCGGAACAGCCCACCACGCAACGAGCTCGCCATCAAGCTTGCGCTCGCCGTTACCCTGCCCGGGGTCGATGTCCAGGCCATCATCCAGGCCCAGCGGGTGGCGTCCATCCGCGCCCTGCAGGACTACACCAGGGCGCGCCGCGATACGGCGGCAAACCAGCGGGCCACGGATACTGCCTGGCTGTTGGTGCTCGATTCACTGATCTTCCAGACCGAAGCGGAAGTCCGCTGGCTGGACCTTTGCGAGGCCAGGATGGTCCAGCAGGCGCAGGCCACGGCGGCAAGTGGAGCCCGGAAAGCCTCCAACGGGGCCACGGAAGACACCCCGCTCAACGCGGACATCCGCCGGTGAGCGTGCAGGGGCCGCAGCAGGTCGTTGAACTCGCCAGGGTGGGAAGGACTTTCGGGCACGGCGCGACGGCGGTCGCCGCCCTCCGCGACGTTGACCTCACCATTTCAGCAGGGGAGTTCGTCGCGGTCATGGGCCCGTCGGGCTCCGGCAAGTCCTCCCTGCTGGCCATTGCCGGCGGACTGGACCGGCCGACGTCGGGCGCTGTCTACGTTGAGTCCACGCCGCTGGCCGGGCTGGGCCTGAACGAACTGGCCCGGCTGCGCCGCCGGGCCGTGGGGTACGTCTTCCAGGACTTCAACCTGGTTCCCACGCTGACCGCCGCGGAGAACGTGGCGCTGCCGCTGGAACTGGACGGAACTTCCACCAGGAAAGCGCACCGGCAGGCCGCCGATGCGCTGCGGCAAGTGGGGATTCCCGAACTGGCGGACCGGTTCATGGACCAGATGTCCGGCGGCCAGCAGCAGCGCGTCGCGATCGCCAGGGCCATCGTGGGCCAGCGGCGGCTGATCCTGGCCGATGAACCCACAGGTGCATTGGATTCGACAACGGGCCAAGGGGTCATGGAGGTCCTGCGGGCCCGTGCCGACGCCGGAGCGGCCGTCATGCTCGTCACCCACGAAGCCAGGCACGCCGCCTGGGCGGACCGCGTGGTTTTCCTTCGGGACGGGCGGATCATCGACCAGGCCGCCGCCATGCACGATCCCACCATGCTGCTCACCCAGGCCGGTCTCTGATGCCGGTGGACCTTGCTCCGGAGCCCACAAGCCGCCGGAGCAGCCTTCGGGTTGCCCTGCGGCTGGCGCGCCGGGACATCACCCGCCACAAGGGGCGGTCCCTCCTCATCATCCTGCTCATCATGCTGCCCGTGGCCGGGATGACGGGTGCCGCCACCCTCTACCAGAGCTCACAGCGGACGCCGGGTGAAATCGTCACCTACGAACTGGGAAGCACCCAGGCCAGGTTCAGCGTCCTGCCCGTTCCCAGCGCGGACTCCCTCCAGGACCCGCTCAATGACGGTGTGGTCGCCTCCAGCACCGGCCGGTTCGATCCTGAATTCCGGCGGACCGACCCGCTTGACGCCTTTCCCGCGGGCTACGATGTGCTGCCGCAGCGCCTGCTCCAGCTGACCACCGGCGTGGGGGAAGCACTTGTTTCGCTGCAGGGCCGCGAAGTGGATGCCCTCAATCCGGCCTTCACCGGAAAGTTCAGCCTCCTGGCGGGCCGGGCCCCGCGCGACGGCACGGAGGTGCTGGCGTCGCCCGGGCTGATGACGCGCTTCCACCTCACTTTCGGACAGGAATTTACGACGTCGGCAGGCACCTTCGTGCCGGTGGGCACCATTCGCGATGCCGGCCTCCCGGACGGCACCAGCTTCCTGTACCTGCAGGCAGGACAGGTACCCTCTGACCTTGCCAGGGGACCGCAGACCCGCCAGTCCGTGTCCTACTACCTGGTGGGTCCGGAGCCGGTCACCTGGCCGCAGGTCATGGAAGCCAACAGTAAAGGCGTGGGCGTGCTGTCCCGCAGCGTGGTGCTGGACCCGCCGTCCCGGGAGGAACGGACCGTTGCCGGTTCCGTGCCCCGGGATGATTCCACGGAAGCGGTGGCCGTCTACGCCGGCTTCGGCCTGATCGGCGCCCTGGCGCTGCTGGAGGTGGGCCTGCTGGCCGGTGCTGCCTTCGCCGTGGGCGCCAGGCAGCAGGTGCGTGGGCTGGCACTGCTGGCATCCTCGGGTGCGGAAGGCCCCGCCATCCGCGCTGTTGTCACCGCGGGTGGACTCTGGCTGGGCGGAGTTGCCGTTGCCGCCGGAGCCGCGGTGGGGCTGGGAGCCGCTGCCGTCGTCGTCCACGTGGTCCGGTTGCACGGCTCGGCACGGCTGGCAGGGCTGCATCCGGATTTCCTGCTGACACTCGCCGCCATGGCCATGGGGCTGGCATCCTGCACCATCGCGGCGATGGTACCTGCCCGCCAGGTTTCCCGTCAGGCGGTGCTGGGTGCCCTCAAAGCCGGCCGGGCACCCTCCGCGAAGCCGCGGCGGGCACCCCTGGCCGGCGCCGGGGTGCTGGTACTCGCTGCCGGGCTGTTGGCGGCGGGCTGGCTGTTGGGACGGTCCACCAACGATCCGGACCGGCTGGCGGAGCAACTGCCGCTGGTGGTCACGGTGCTCATCCTCGGCGCCGTGCTGGCGGTTGTTGCCCTGGTGCTGCTGACCGGCTGGCTGGTCCTCCGCCTGACCTCCCGCATCCAGTGGATGCCGCTGTCACTCCGGATGGCGGCCCGTGATTCGGCCCGGAACCGCGGGCGCAGCGTTCCCGCTGTGGCCGCGGTACTCGCCGCCGCCACCCTGGCAAGCGCCGCCCTGGTGCTCTCCGCCAGCCAGCAGGCAGGGATGCGGGAATCACATTACTGGGGCGCCCTGGAAAACCAGGCGTACCTGCCGCTGGTGGTGGACCCGCCGGCGTCGGCCGATGGCAGCAGGAAGCCGGCCGTCCGGGTGGATGTCCCTAAGCTCTCCTCTGCGGTGGCAGATGCCCTTGGCACCGTCGAATCGACGCACGTGATCACGGCGCCGGAGGGCCTGCGCAACTGCCCCGAGGGCCCGGCTGATCCCGGACTGCCGGCGCGCACGGATACGTCAAACTGCCTGCTGTTTTCGCTTGCCAGGCCGCAGGCAAATGAATGCCCTAGGACTCCCAAGGGAAGGGTGTTGGACCCGGGCGACTGGCGGTGCCGCGGTTCCATGGTCAGCGAACAACCGTCCGGCCGGGCCATCCTGGTGGGCGGCGGCGAGGAGATCCGGGCGGCGCTGGGCCGCAGCGCCACCGCCGAGGCAACGGCGGTGCTGGACGCCGGCGGGATGGTGGTGACCAACCCGGTGTTCGTCAGTGATGGAAGGGTACTGCTCGAGGGAAAGGACGTACGGACCCAAGAGCCGGCATCCTCGGGGCCGGGCACCGTCCCCTCAACCGTCAGGAGCGACTCCCTTGCCGCGGCAGTGCTTGAACCGGCTGTCCCGGTGCCCTACTACGGCGTTGTCTCGCCGGAAACCGCCGAACGCCTGGACCTCCGCGCGGCCCCGGCCGGACTGCTCGTGCAGCTCTCTGCCTACCCCTCCGAGGCTGAGGCAGATGCGGCCTCCGCTGCGGCCGCCGCCGTCTACGGGCAGCCGGGCATGACTTTCCAGGCGGAACCGGGCGTTTCGCAGGTAAGCCAGTGGATCACCTGGTCCATCGTGGCCGCGGCTGCGCTGATCACCTTCAGCGCGGCGGGCATTACGACAGGACTCTCCATGGCTGATGCCCGGAAGGACCATGCGGTCCTCGCCGGCGTCGGGGCCTCGCCAAGGCTGCGCAAGGCCCTTGCCGGGTCGCAGGGACTGTTCACCAGCGGCGTTGGAGCCGTTCTGGGGACGCTGGCAGGAACGGTGCCCGCGGTCCTGCTGGTCCTTTCCACGGACATGCGGACAGCCCTCGAGGTTCCCTGGCTGCACCTGTCCGCGCTGCTGGTGGCAGTGCCCTTGACGGCGGCAGCGCTCGCCTGGGCCTTCACCCGGTCCGGGCTGCCCCTGTCCAGGCGCAGCCTGGCGGAGGGGCATTAGGTCAAAGTATTGGGTCTTTTTGATCACCGGGATCAGGCCTACCGTAGGTGCACGAGCCGCCCGCCCGGGCGGTGGAACTTACGGAGGAACTTCATGACGACCCATGTTGCCGACTGCAGTGTCACCCGTTGTTCATTCAACGACCATGAAGGCTGCACCGCCCATGCCATCACCGTGGGGGGAAGCCAGGACCACGCATCCTGCGCCACGTTCATCGAGACCGGCATCCACGGCGGCCTGCCCAAGGTCCTCGCCGACGTGGGAGCCTGCCAGCGGGCCGAGTGCGTCCACAATGACCACCTGATGTGCAACGCCCCGGAGGTGCACGTCGGGCCGGGAGCCGACAACGCTGACTGCCTCACCTACGCCCACGCCTGACCGTCCCTGCCGCCATGCGAAGGGCGAAGGCTCCCGTCCGGAATCCGGACGGGAGCCTTCGCTTTTGCCGCAGCCCGCCGTCGTACGTCCGTCACCGCTCATTCAGCGCCGGACTGCCGCCGCTCGCCGCACAGGCCGGCGCCGCGCCGCCGTCGGACCCTTTTGGCAGGATCGGCGTTGGTAGGGTGCCCAGTAGCAAACGAGGGAAAACTCTCAAGGAGGAGACATGGCCGGAATGCCTGACCAGCGGAACAACGGATCCCGGGCGGAGGGCGGGTTGGCGACTGACCCGAATCTTCCCCCGCCCGCTGTGGACGAGGCACGGCTCGACGCCGAAGACCGGAGGTGGACGCCAGGCAAGATCGCGCTCTGGGCAGCAATCGCCCTCCTCGGCGGGGTGGCCTGGTTCATGCTGGCGATCGTCCGCGGGGAAACCGTCAATGCCATCTGGTTCGTCTTTGCCTCCGTCTGCACCTACCTCATCGGGTACCGCTTCTACTCGAAGGTGATCGAGCGCTACATCACCAAGCCTGACGACCGGCGCGCCACCCCTGCCGAATACAAGGCAGACGGCAAGGACTACGTCCGCACCGACCGCAACGTCCTGTTCGGCCACCACTTCGCCGCCATTGCCGGCGCCGGCCCGCTGGTGGGGCCGGTCATCGCGGCGCAGATGGGCTACCTGCCCGGCACCATCTGGATCATCCTCGGCGTCGTCCTTGCCGGGGCCGTCCAGGACTACCTGGTCATGTTCTTCTCCATGCGCCGCGGCGGCCGGTCGCTGGGCCAGATGGCCCGCGAGGAACTTGGCGTCATCGGCGGCACGGCCGCCCTCATCGCCACCCTGCTCATCATGGTGATCATCGTGGCCATCCTGGCGCTCGTCGTCGTTAATGCCCTGGGCGAAAGCCCGTGGGGCGTGTTCTCGGTGGGCATGACCATCCCCATCGCCCTGTTCATGGGTGTCTACCTCCGTTACCTGCGCCCCGGCAAGGTCATGGAGGTCTCGATCATCGGCTTCGTCCTCCTGATGGCGGCCATCATCGGCGGCGGCCTGGTGGCGCAGACCCAATGGGGCGCCACCGTGTTCCACCTGGACAAGGTCACCATCGCCTGGGGCCTGATCGTTTACGGCTTCATTGCTGCGATCCTGCCCGTATGGCTGCTCCTGGCTCCGCGCGACTACCTCTCCACCTTCATGAAGATCGGCGTGATCGTGATGCTCGCGCTGGCGATCATCGTGGTCCGGCCCGAAATCACCGTCCCGGCCTTCAGCGAATTCGCCGGCCGCGAGAACGGGCCCGTGTTCTCCGGCGCACTGTTCCCCTTCCTGTTCGTGACCATCGCCTGTGGTGCGCTGTCCGGTTTCCACGCCCTGATCTCGTCCGGCACCACCCCCAAACTGGTGGAGAAGGAACGGCAGACCCGGTACATCGGCTACGGCGGCATGCTGATGGAATCCTTCGTGGCCATCATGGCGCTGGTAGCAGCCATCTCGATCGACCGCGGCCTCTACTTCGCCATGAATGCCCCCACGGCGCTGACGGGCGGCACCGTGGAAACGGCAGCCACCTGGGTCAACGGCCTGGGCCTGAGCGGCGTCAACATCACCCCCGGCCTGCTCAGCGAAACCGCCGCCAACGTTGGGGAGCAGAGCATCGTCTCCCGCACCGGCGGCGCACCCACGCTGGCCGTCGGGCTGGCGCACATCATGCAGCAGTTCATCGGCGGGACGGCCATGATGGCGTTCTGGTACCACTTCGCCATCATGTTCGAGGCGCTCTTCATCCTCACCGCCGTGGATGCCGGCACCCGCGTTGCACGTTTCATGCTGCAGGACTCGATCGGCAACTTCGTCCCCAAGTTCAAGGAAGCCTCCTGGCGGCCCGGGGCCTGGCTCTGCACGGCCATCATGGTGGCTGCCTGGGGTGCCGTGCTGCTGATGGGCGTGACCGATCCGCTGGGCGGCATCAACACCCTGTTCCCGCTGTTCGGCATCGCCAACCAGCTCCTGGCCGCCATCGCGCTGGCTGTATGCCTGGCCATCGTCGCCAAGCGCGGCACCTTCAAGTACCTGTGGATCGTTGCCCTGCCGCTGGCCTTCGCCGCCGTGGTCACCATCACCGCCAGCTACCTGAAGATCTTCTCGCCCGTCCCTGCCGTGGGGTACTTCGCGAACAACGCCGCCTTCAGCAAGGCGCTGGCGGACGGCAAGACCGAGTTCGGTACCGCCAAGACCGTGGCCGCCATGGAAGCTGTGGTCCGCAACACGGCCATCCAGGGCTGGCTGTCCGTGATCTTCGTGGTGCTGAGCATCATCGTGATTGCCACGGCGGTGCTGGCCACGGTCAAGGCATTCCGTGACAGGGCGGCCGGCACTGCCACCACGGACAACGAGGACCCGGCGGTTCCCTCGCGCGTCTTCGCCCCCGCCGGACTGGTGCCGACGACGGCCGAACGTGAGTTGGCAGCCGAGTGGGACAGGGTGCCCGCAGACGCACGGCTTGAACGGGCCAGGCACTGATGGGCGCCGGTGTGGCTTTGGTGGCCAATGGCTTCCGCGGGTTCGCCCGCTACCTGGGCGGCGTCATGGGCGCGGACGCCTACACCAAGTACCTCGAGCACCACAGGGCAGCCGGGCACCAGGAGGAGCCCCTCAGCGAACGCGAGTTTTGGCGGGACCGTACGGACCGCCAGGACAACAACCCGCAGGGCAGGTGCTGCTGATTGGGCCTGCTGATTGAGCCGGCAGCGGACAAACCCGCCACAGGCGTTCACGGGTGGACTCCGGGCGGATGGGCCGTGAGAGTATGAACGCATGAGCGATCCCAACGACACTCAGGCAGCTGAGGACCTCCCGGTAGAAGGCACTCCCGTTGACGACACCCAGGACCCCGTGCAGATTCCGTCCGCCGCGGACGGCAAGCCCAGGGGCAGCAGCCTGCAGGATCTGGTGGACGAGCCTGCCAAGGTGATGCGGATCGGCACCATGATCCGCCAGCTTCTCGAAGAGGTGAAGTCCGCGCCGCTTGACGACGCTGCTCGGGGCCGGCTGGCCGCCATCCACGCCCGCTCCATCAAGGAGCTGGAGGACGGGCTTGCGCCGGAGCTGGTGGCAGAACTGGACAGGATCAACCTGCCCTTCTCGGACGACGCCACGCCCTCCGACGCCGAGCTCCGGATCGCCCAGGCGCAGCTGGTGGGTTGGCTTGAGGGCTTGTTCCACGGGATCCAGACCGCCATCGCGGCGCAGAACGCCGCCCGCGAACACGCCGCCGCGCAGCTGCAGCTGCGTCAGCTGCCGCCAGGCACCATGATTGCGCCCGGCGTCGTCATCGGCGAAAACGGCGAGCCGCAGCGCGCCCCGGCCGGAGCACGGCCGGGGGCGCAGGCACGGCCCAACCAGCGTGACGAACCGGACCACGGTCCCGGGCAGTACCTGTAGGCTCCGCTTGGGCTTTTTCAGCGCCGCACGGCAGGGGCGCAAGGATGATGTTGAACTGGGCAAGGGGTTGTGGCGCCGCGCGCACGACCGCTTCCAGCGGGGACTTGACCGCTTCCACCAGGTGCTCGAAGGGGTGGAGGACGACCAGCTGTACGGGGAACTGGTGGATATCGCCAACGAACTGGCCGGCCTCCTGCAGCGTGTCCGGACGGTATGCATGGAAGCGCAGCGGCGTGCGCCCAGTGACGGCCTGGACATCCCGGCCGGCCTTGCGGACGTCCACAGGTCCCTCTCCAAGGCGGGCAATTCGCTGGCCACCACGGCTGAGGCGGCGGCAATGTTGAGGCTCGCCGTGGGGCCGGTACCGGTTGGTGCGGTGTCGGTCCGGCGCCGGGCTGAGGCGGTGTTCCAGCAGGTGAACGACGCCGAGAGGCAGCTTCGCGGGGAGTAGCTGGACCGGTGCCGCGCAAATATTCCCGGTTTGGGACGTAAATATCGCGGTTACGCGCGTGGCTGACATTGAACCAAACGGGAGCCTGAAGCGGGGGACGTTTGGCAGGATGAAGAAATGACTTCTTCACCTACCTTGACTTTCAACGACGGAAACACGATCCCCCAGCTCGGCTATGGTGTGTGGCAGGTTGAGGACGGCGTGGCTGAAAAGGTTGTCCGCCAGGCCTTCGAAGCCGGCTTCCGGCACATCGACACGGCGAAGATCTACGGCAACGAGGCAGGCGTTGGCCGTGCAATCGCCGGCTCCGGCCTGTCACCGGAACAGATCTTCATCACCACCAAGCTGTGGAACGCGGACCAGGGGTACGAATCCACCCTCGCCGCCTTCGAGGAATCCATGGACCGGCTTGGCCTCGAAACGCTGGACCTCTACCTGATCCACTGGATGCAGCCCAAGCAGGACAAATACGTGGACACGTGGAAGGCGCTGATCGAACTCCAGAAGCGCGGCCGGGTCAAGTCCATCGGTGTCTCCAACTTCACCGCCGAGGGCCTGCAGCGCCTGATCGATGAAACCGGAGTGGTTCCGGCCATCCACCAGATTGAACTGCACCCCTACTTCAGCCAGCGTGAACTGCGGGAATTTGGAGCAGTAAAAGGCATCCTGACCCAGGCATGGTCCCCGTTGGGCCAGGGCGGGGAACTGCTGCAGGACCCTGTTGTTGCGTCGATCGCTGCCAAGCACCAGGCGACTCCCGCCCAGGTGGTCATTGCGTGGCACCTGGCCATCGGCAACGTGGTCATCCCCAAGTCCGTGACTGAGTCCCGCATCAAGGAGAACTTCGCGGCACTCGAGGTTTCCCTGGACGCCGGGGACGTTGAAGCCATCAACAACCTGGACCGCACCGCCGGCGGCGAGGGCCGCATCGGACCCGATCCCGCGGTCTCCGACTTCGCGTAACCCGCGACCGGCGGTGCCGGCCCAACCGGCCGGGGACCTCCGCCGAACCAACGTCAGCCCGTGCTGCCGGCAACCGCCAGGCAGCGCGGGCTGACGGCTTTAATGCGAGGCTGGCGCCCGTAACCGGCGTGGCTGTCCTGCCTGGTTTGCACCCTGGTTGGCGGAGCTGGGCCGCGGCTGGCCTGGGCAGTGGACCGCGGGGTTTTTGGCTGAACCGGTCAGGCGGCGATTCGGACGTGCTCCACGGTGACGGCGTCCACCACGGCCCAGCTGTCTTCGCCGTGGCAGTGCCGGGAGGCGAAGCGCTCGGCCTCTTCGAGGGTGTCAAAATACTCGGAGCGGGCCCGGCCGCAGTCGGCGTCGAAGTACGTTACGTGAAATTCCTGTACGGCTTGGTTTTCCATAAATCCAGTGTGCAACCGGGGTCTGACATTCACCGGAAGCAGCGCCGCGTGTTGTTGGGATTTGCCAACCCGGCTGAAGCCAGGCCGCGCACCTGGCGGGCTAAAGGGCCCGTGGATCCGGGACTGCGGCGCCGGTGGCCCGCACCTTCAGCACGAGTGCGGCCACGGACAGCATTGCCAGCCCGCTCCATGTGAGGGTTCCGCTCCATATCTCGGGCGGGAAGCTGAGCGCCCGGTCGTGAAGCGCCACAGTAGCGAAATAGGGGGCCCAGAAGACGACAGGTGAGAGGCCTGCCGCGGTCAGGAGCCGCGCGGGACTGTCCGGGACCGGCCGCGCCACCGCCCACACCACTCCTACCAGGAGTGAACCGGCCAGGGCAGCCGGCAACAGCCAGGCATCCCGAAGGGCCACCATGATCTGCAGGGCTGCGGAGGGGACCAGCACCATCGCCGCCGGCACCAGGGCCGGCAGCCGCCACCGCAGCGACAGCAACAGGATGGGAACGAAGAGCACGAACGTCGAGACCAGGAATGTCGCCAAGGAGACCATGATGCTCGACGACGTTGGACCCGTCACCGCCGGCTGGGTCCCGGCGGGGCCGGAGTACGTCTGGATGAGGCCATGGCGGGAGAAGACCGCAAACTCCTGCAGGATGAAAGCTGCAACCATGCCGGCGAGCATCGCGCTCACGAACGCCGGCACCAGCCGGGCCCACGGCCGGGCAGGTGAGTGCCACGCTGCCGAGAAAGGTGCACCAAGAATGAGGAAGCCGCCGGTAGCCAGACCCAGGTGGGACGGGCTGAACAGGGCGCTGATGTTCTGCTCAATGCCGAACACCGAATGCCAGGCGAAGTCGCCCAGCCCGGAAGCAAGGAAGAGGAGTACGCCGGCGGCGGCTGCCCCATAGCCGGCAGGGACTGCTTCCCGCCACCTCGTCCCCGGGGCGTGCCGGCGCCAGGTCAAGGCGCCGATCCAGAGGGCGCAGGCGGCGAAGCCTGAGTAGAGGATCGCGTGCCACGGTGTGAAGAACGTCTCCAGGCCGCGGAGGTTGTTGTGCGCCCAGCCGTCAACGTAGGTCCCCGTGAGGAGCCAGACGCCGGCCGCGAGGGTGACGGCGTCTTCCACGGCCGTGGTGGGACGGTGAACCGATACCGGCGGGATCGCAAAGGCGTGTGCTGCTGCGGCGTCCATAGCTCCACAGTAGGTCCCGCCGATGCCCGGGGCGAGAGGGCATGCCAAGTAGTTGGCGCCCCTCAGGTGCTGGCCAGGCGGAGTACGCGTTCCTGTGCCAGCATGGCCGTGCGGCTGGCTTTGTCGGCCGCCCGGACCGCCTGTTTCGCTTCTGCGGTGGTGGCGGCGAGCCGCTTCCGGGAACGGTCCAGGCTTTCCTCGGCGGCCTTGAGCCGGTTTCGAAGCTCAGCCGTTTCCTGCTGCAGTAACGCGATTTCCGCACGTGTCTGCTCCTCCCGGTCCTGCAGCTCGCCCGCGAGCCGGGAGGCCTCTTCTTCAGCGGCCTGGGCCTCGGCCAGCGCGGCCCTGGCCCTTTCCAGCGCCGGCGGCGAGGCCGGCCGGGGAGTCTGCCTCACTGCCTCAAGCCGGGGCTTGGCGGGCTTTGGCTGGGTGTGGTGCTCCGCCGTCGTGCGTGTCTTTGCCGCTGTTGCCTTTGGCCCCGCTGCCTGCGCCTCCGTTTTCGTCTTTGGAGCCGGGGGAGCACTTGCGCGGGCGGTGGCCGGCGCGGCCGGGAGCAGCCCGGGGAGGGCCACTGCCCCGTCCAGGTCGACGTCGTTGATGCCGTCGGCTGACAGGACTTTCAGCAGCCGGCCGCTGCCCACCGCAGCCGCCGCACGCTCGTCTGCCGTCAGTGCCCGCAGGGTCTCCTCAACGTCGGCGGCCATCGCGTCGCTGATGGAGCGGCCCTGCTCCTGGGCCACAGACCGGGCAGCGTCGACGGCGTCAGCCAGCATGGTGCGGCGCTCCCGGCCCAGTTCGCGCAGGGCGGGCGCATCCAGCGAGTTCTGCGCTGCCCGCATGCGCTCGCCAAGTCCGCGAAGCGCGGCCAGCACGTCCGGCCGGTGCCGTGCCAGCATGTTGAGCGCCCACGCGGCGACGGATGGTTTCGGCAGGGCGCGGACCGCTGCCCCCAGTTCCTTGTCCTGCCGCCCGGCGTCCTTCGCAGCGGCGGTCCTGGCCGCTATGAAGTCGTCCAGCGTCCCGCCGTACAGCCTGTCCGCAATGTCCGCCAGGGCTTCGTCTTCCATGCCGCCATCTTAGGTGCCGTGCTCCCGCCGGCGTCCGGTCCCGGCGGGCGCCGGACGCCGGCCGCCCTGCCAGTGGCCTCGGCACTCTGTTACTCATCGGCCCGGAGGGGTAAGTTGCACGAATGGACGATTCATACCAGGTCATCGTGGTTGGCGGCGGATTCGCCGGAAAGACGGCGGCTGAGGAGTTGGGCCGCAAGGGCGTCCGGGTGCTGTTGCTCGATGCCAACAATTACCAGCAGTTCCAGCCGCTCCTGTACCAGGTGGCTGCATCCCAGATTGGCGTCTCGGCGGTCACCCGGCCGCTCAGGTCGGAGTTCCGCAAGGTCAACAATGTCCGCGTCCTCACCGCGGAGGTGACGTCTATCGATGCGGCCAACCGCACCGTCACCACCGCAGACGGCTCCAGCTACCGGGCCAGGATCCTGGTCATCGCCACCGGGGCCGTACCGAACTTCTTCAACACCCCGGGCGCCGAAGAGCACGCCTACCCGCTGTACTCGGTGGCGGACGCAACGCGCCTGAGCGCCGCGATCACTGCTGTTTTGGACGAAGCTGACCGCGAGCCCGGGGCGGAAGCCGACGTGGTCGTGGTGGGCGGGGGTCCCACTGGTGTGGAAACTGCAGGCGCCTTGGCGGAGAACGTCAAATACATCGTGCCCAAATACTTCTCGCCGGGGCTGGCTGCCCGGTGCCATGTCCACCTGGTGGATATGGTTCCGAACGTCCTCGCCGCGTTCTCCGAAAAGTCGCAGGCGTATGCGCGGGACCGCCTGACCAAGCTGGGCGTACAGCTGCACATGGGCCAGCCTGTTGGTGAGGTCCGCCCGGACGGCGTGACCCTCAAGGACGGCACCGTTATTCCCGGCCGGGTGGTGGTGTGGGCCGGTGGCCTCCAGGCCGGCCGGATCATTACCGGGTCCGGCCTGAAACAGGGCAAGGGCGGCAGGGTGGACGTGCAGGCCGATCTGACAGTCCCTGATTTTGACGGCGTGTACGTGCTGGGGGACTCCGCCAACATCACCGATGCCACTGGAAACAAACTGCCGCAGCTCGGGTCGGTTGCGCAGCAATCAGGCAAGTGGGCGGCCCGCAATATCTATGCAGACCTTACCGGCGGTGTGCGCCAGCCTTTCCGGTACTGGGACAAGGGGTATATGGCCATGGTGGGACGCGGCGCAGCGGTCGCGGAGCTGGGGCGCCGCCGCCTGCAACTGCAGGGCCCACTGGCGTTCGTGTCCTGGCTGGCGGTCCACCTGGCCCTGCTGCCCGGATTCCAGCAGAAAGTCAGGGCGCTGTTCTCCTGGGCCAACGGCTACGTCACCCACAGCCCGGCCCAGGTGGTGGTGGGCAGGCCGGATTAGTTCCCGGCGAAACCCGGAAGGTGGCGCCCGCCATCGCGCATCGACGGGGTCCTGCGTTCGCTAACGTATGGATCAGCACCTACCCGGCCGGCGGAGCTCCGGAGGCATGCTCAGGGCAGATGGGTGAAGGAGATTCCTGCTGCCAGCAGCTTGTCCACCGCCTGCTTCACGCCTTCCGCCGTTCCGCCGCTGGGGTGGTTTCCATGGCAGATGACCACGTCTCCGGCCCGGGCCTTTCCCACTTCTTTGGCGACGACGGCGGCGGGATAGGTGGCGCCGCCGTCGCCATTGATGCTGAAGCCTGCCGGCTTCACGCCCAAGGTATTCAGGATGTCCACGGCGATGTCATCCATGTACGCGGTGCCCGGGCGGAAGTACCGGGGACGCTTGCCGGTGATGCCGGCCAGGACGCCGTCGTTGGGTACGACCTCGTCATAGACTTCCCCCGCGTTCCTGGTGCCCGGGATGCCGTAGGCCGTGTTGCCGGCGGTGGACAACGGCTTATGGGACGTCCCGTGGTTGGCGATCTCAAAGAGCGGATCCGCTGCCAGCTGACGGGCCGTGGCCGGGTTGGCTGTGATCCACCGCGAATTCAGGAACAGCGTTGCCGGGACGTGCCGTTGGCGCAGGGTATCAATCAGCACCTGATCGTAACCGCTGCCGCCGGGACCGCCGCAAAAGTCGAAGGTGAGGGCGATGCCCTGTGATCCGGGCGGCAGCCGCGTCAGGACGCCGGGTGCCTCCAGGCCCCAGTAGTGGGCCTGGCGCTTCGCATAGGTGTCGATGATCTGTGCCCGGGCGGGCACGGTGCCTGCAGGCGTCCTGGATGCCGGCCCGTCGCCGTCGGAGCCGGTATGCGACAGCGGCGCGGAGCCGTCCGCCGGACCGTTGGCGGTGTCCGCGGACGTGTCCTGTGCCGCGGAAGGGTGCCCTGGTTGCGGCTGCAGGTCGGGCACGGCGGCCGACAACGTCAGCACGGCTGCCAGGAGGATGGTCCTGCGGGCGGGTCCTTTCCCGTCCTGGTTCATGTGCCGGGGTGCGTGCTGGTTCACCCCTGGGATCCCCCCAACGCCGCGAAGTGGGCGCTTGTCCTGCCCCGCCGGGCCGGGCCTCCGGGGGTGTACGGCAGGAGGTGGCCGAAGCTGCTTGCATGTGCCGCGGCGCGCGGAACAGCAGCCTGGAAGCGGGTGGTCATGTGGGGAGGATACCTTGGCTTTCTTGCCGTTCCCTGAACCTCGCACTGCACCCGGGGTGGCGGGCGTAATAAAGTGCGGATCCGGGCCCGGCGGTGGCAGCTCAGCGTCCCGGTTCGGGGCAGGCCGTTCCTAAGTTCCCTTCCCTGGGCGGCCCGGACAGGAGCGGTTGTCGGGGCGGCCCTGAAGGTAGCTGACCAGGTTCGGCGGCCGGTAGGGGACGCCGGAGCGCCCCCTTCACGTTCAATCCTGCGGACACCGGCTTGGCCTCCGCGCCGCGCTCGTCAGCCGACGTGAATGCCTGGCCTTGCCGCCTGGTCGGGTTCAATCTCGCGGAGGATCTCCCGCACCAGCGGCGGGGTGTCACCCTGCCCGAGGAAAAGATAACGCATCAGGTGCGCCACCGGGCTTCCCTCGGACCACTCGAAATAGCACTGCGGTTTCACGCCGGTGGAGTTCCGCATCGCCAGCAGGACCGCCGCGATGGCATTTGGCACGGCCGGGGACTTCACCCTAAGCACCCGGTAGTCCTCGACTTCAAGACCTTCGACCCGGAGCGTGTGCGTGAAGTCCGACGGGTCGGAGATCTCGACCTCGAGAAAGATAACGTCGGCTGGGCCCGGAACCGGGTTCAGCCCCCGCTGTTCGTACTCCTTCTCGGCGTACTCAGCCTTGTCACCGCTTTGCTTCTTGTTGGCGATGATGTGCAGCTCGCCGTCGAAGGCAATCGAGTCTGTGATGAACTGGCGGGCGGCCTCATCGAATTCAATGGTGTCCACGCGCAGTTCGGTGGAGCGGGTGACCCGCGAGATGAGCGAGACCGCGATGATCCCGGCGATGAAGAACGCCGAGATGACGATCCCGTCCGGTTTTTCGAGGACGTTGTCGCCCAGGGCGTACAGCAGGATCAGGGTCAGGATGCCGAAGCCGACGGCCCCGGCCCTGCTCCGGCGCCGGAGGGCCGAGACCGTGACGGCGACCGCCCCGGAGACCATCATGGCCAGGATCCCGGTGGCGTACGCGCCGGCCTGAGCGTTCACGTCAGCGCGGAACGCGATGGTGATGCCGATGCTCAGGACGGTGTAGACCAACACCACGGGGCGGACCGCGCGGGCCCATTCCGGTGCCATTCCGTAGGCGGGCAGGTACCGCGGCACGATGTTGATCAGCCCTGCCATGGCGGACGCGCCGGCGAACCAGAGGATCAGGGCGCTGGAGATGTCGTAGACGGTACCGAACCCGGCTCCGAACAGGTCGTGGGCGAGGAACGCGAGGGCGCGTCCGTTGGCCTGTCCACCCTCCTCGAATTCCTTGGCGGGGATCATGACCGTAGTGATGAAGCTGGTGGACATGAGGTAGACGCTCATGATGAGGGCGGCCGTGGTGAGCAGCTTGCGGGTGTTTTTGACCCGGGAGGCCATCGCTTCCTCGGGTGTGCGTCCCGTGGCCTTGATCAGCGGCATCATGGAGACGCCGGTTTCGAAGCCGGACAGGCCCAGGACCAGCAGCGGGAAGGCGATGATGGCAGGGCTGACCAGCCCGATCGGGCCGCCGCCGCTGGAGAACAGCCGGTCGGTCCAGCCGCTGACCAGCGACGGATCCGCGGCCAGGTGGAGGAACCCAGCCACCACAACGGCGGCATTGAGGAGCAGGTAGATGGCCACCAGGGGGATCGCCACACCTACAGCTTCGTTGAAGCCGAGCAGGAACACCCCGCCGAGGATCAGAAGCAGAATCACGGTGATGATGACGGCGCTGCCCTTGAGGGCCTCGGGGATGAGCGGGTTCTCGAGCAGGTGGACGGTCGCGTCAGCGCCGGAGAGGGTGATCGTGATGATCCAGGAGGTTGCGACGAAGCCCAGGAGCAGCAGGACGAAGAACTTGCCGCGCCAGAACGGCAGCAGCTTCTCCAACATTGCCACCGATCCTTGCCCGTGGGGGCTTTCCTGCGCGACCCTGCGGTACATGGGAAGCATCCCCAGCAACGTCAGGGCCACAATCAGCAACGTGGCCAGTGGGGAGAGGGCGCCGGCAGCCAGGGCGGCGATGCCTGGCAGGTAGGACAAGGTGGAGAAGTAGTCGACTCCGGTCAGGCACATGACCTTCCACCAGGCGTTGGGTTTATGGTCTTCCTTGGCCTCCGGGCCGGCGGGGGCCACCTGGTTGGCGAGCAGCCAGCGGACCAGGGGAGCCTGGTCCAGGCTTGAGTCCTGCTTCAGGGAGACCTGGGCCGGAACCGGGTGGTCAGAAGGGGGTGTCATTGAGGACTTTCTATTGATGACCAGGGTGGTCGGCGACGAATCGAAGCGCCCGAACGGGCCAATTCTAGTCCGGTTCCGTACGTGGAACTGGGGTTACGGGGCGTCCATTGGGCCTGTCCCACAGCGGCGGCGGCTGGTCCGGGACGGGTTGCGCAGTGTCGGTGATTGGCCCGCCGACCATGAGCAGATGGTCAGGTGTGGAGTTCGCGCCAAAGTCGCTGCAGCAGTTTTCGGGGAACGCCCCCGGTTCGTGCGAAGTAGGCGTAGAACGGCGCGTTGTGGTGGTTTCAGCGGCAGCTCGCTCCCGTCAATAGCCCTGGCGGACTGACGTCGAGGGCCTGCTTGGCGCACGTTCCGGGCGGCCAGCACTGTCTTTGGATCGTGGCCGGGAGGGGTTCCCATCATGTGCCCTGCCCTCCGGCAGTACTACCCGCTTAACCAGCGAAAAACCCCGGAAACCCCTGAAAACAGGGGCTGTCCGGGGTTTATCCCGAGCTTCCTATCAGAATCGAACTGATGACCTTTTCATTACGAGTGAAACGCTCTACCGACTGAGCTAAGGAAGCACCGCACCAAATCCCCCGGACGAACCGGGCGCTTCATGCAAGAGTCAACTGTAATAGAGTCCCGCCGCCCCGGTCAAAATGGCCGGCGTGACGCTGCTGCGAACCTCAGCACACCGTATTGTCGGCCGGCAGCTTGCCGCTGACCAGATAGTTGTCCACGGAATCCTCCAGGCAGCTGTTGGCCCGGCCGTACGCGGTGTGTCCTTCACCCTTCCAGGTCAGCAGGGAGGCGTTCCCCAGCTGCTTGCGCAGTGATGCTGCCCATTCAACGGGGGTTGCAGGGTCGCCGGTGGTGCCGATGACCACGATGGGGGAGTCGCCGCTGTACTCCACCGCCGCCGGCGTGCGGACGTTTTTGTACGGCCAGTCTGCGCAGATGGTTCCGCCGTAGGCAAAGAAGTAGCCCAAGGTGGGTGAATCCTGTTCCAGCCGCTTTTCCTCCGCCCGCATGCCCGCGGCGTCCGAAACCATGGGGTAGTCCAGGCAGTTGACCGCATTGAAAGCGAGCGCCGAATTGGACGTATAGGAGCCGTCGGGGGCCCGGTCGGCACCGATATCGGCAAGCCGGAGCATGAGGCTGACGTCCCCGGAAACGGCGGCCTCCAGCGCTTGGGTGAGGGCCGGCCAGCTTTGGTCGTTGTAAAGCGGGGTGATCAGGCCGCTGACGAACTGGGTTGCATTGACCAGCCGCCCGTCCTTGGCCGTGCGGGGTGTCTGCCGTATGGAGTCAATGAGGTCCCGGATCTGCTGAACGCCGGAGTCGACATCACCGCCCAGGGGGCACTTGGTCTGCTTCTGGCAGCTGGCCACGTAGCTGTGGAGCGCCTTTTCGAAGGCCCGGGCCTGGCCGCTGGTCAGGTCCTCATTGCTGATTGACGGATCGAGGGCGCCATCGAGGACCATCCGGCCTACGTTGTCCGGGAAAAGCGAGGCGTAGGTGGAGCCCAGGAACGTGCCGTAGGAGTACCCCAGGTAGTTCAGCTTGGAGTCGTTCACAACCGCGCGGAGCACGTCCAGGTCCTTCGCGGCGCTGACGGTGTCAATGTGGCCCAGGACGGGGCCTGTTTGTGACGCGCACTGGGTAGCGATTGCCTTGCTGTCAGCCAGTGCCGCCGCCAGCCCGGCATCGGTTTCGTACGCGTAGATCTTGGCCCGGGCGGCGTCGCGTTCGGCGTCCGTGGCACAGGTGACCGGAGCGGAGCGCTTCACGCCACGCGGATCGAAGCCCACGAGGTCGTAGGCGTTGCGGACAGCCGCTGAAAAGTGGGTTCCGGCAGCGTCTTTGACAAAGTCGTAACCGGAGGCGCCCGGGCCGCCGGGATTGACCAGGAGGCTGCCGGTCTTCTTACCGGTGCTGGGTGCCCGGAGCGCTGCGATCTGGATGGTGTCGCCGCCGGGATTGGCGTAATCCATGGGCACGTTCACCTTGGCGCACTGGAATTCCCCTTCGCAGGGCTCCCACACGATTTGCTGCGAGTAGAACTTTTCCAGCCCTGCGGGAGCAGACGCCACGATGGAGGGGTCAGCCTTGGCCGTGGCAGCTTCCGGCGGGTTCTTGTCGCCACCAAGGAGGCTGCAGGAGGCCAGGACAACGGCCACGGCCATTGCTGCGGCGGCGCGGACAGCGACCGTCAGGGACCTGTGGCGTGCGGGCAGGGGGCGGGCAGTCATCGGGTCTCCTTGGAGGGCTGTATCAGGCTGGCAGCCATGGACTCAATGGTCAGCAGCGGGGCAACGTTGGTGGTGGTGATGCGTTCACGGGCTTTGTTAATGGCGTCCATGCGGGCCAGCGTGGCTTCCGGCGTGGAGCGGGCTGCGAACTCTTCCAGCTCACTCCTCAGCTCAACGTTGACCAACTCCACGGCGTTCCCAAGCTGGATGATCAGGACGTCGCGGTAGAAGGACAATAAATCCGTCAGGGTCCGGTCCAGGGAGTCCGTGATGGATCTCTTGGCCCGCCGCTTCTGGTCGTCTTCGAGCTGTTTCAGCTGGCTGCGCATGGCCGGGGGGAGGGCGCCGGTTTCCGGTGCTCCCAGCGTCGCCAGCAGTGCGGCCTTCTCTGCTGCATCGCGTTCCTCGTTGGAGCTGTTGGCCTCCGCAGTGGCGATCTTGACCAGCTTGTCCGCCATCATGACCGCCGCTGTTACGCCGCGCAGCCCCAGCGGGAAGCGGACAGTCTCCAGGCGGCGTTCCCTTGCCGCCGGATCCCTGGCCAGCCTCCGGGCGATGCCCACATGGCTTTGGGCAGCGCGGGCGGCCTGCTCCGCAAGGGCAGGGTCCACGCCGTCGCGCCGGACCAGCAGCGCTGCCACGTCCGACGCGGGCGGCAGCCGCAGGGCAACGCTTCGGCAGCGGGACCGGATGGTCACCAGGACATCGGCCGGGGACGGCGCGCAGAGCATCCACACGGTCCGCGGCGTGGGTTCCTCGATGGCCTTGAGCAGCACGTTGGTGGTCCGCTCGGCCATGCGGTCGGCGTCCTCCACCACGATGATCCGCCACCGCCCGGACGACGGCCGGTTGCCGGCGGTTGCCACCAGTTCGCGGGCCTCGTCAATAGTGATGGTGACCTTCTCTGTGCGCACGAAGGTCACGTCCGAATGCGTTTCACCCAGGATCGTGTGGCAGGCCTGGCACTGTCCGCAGCCACGCTGGCCCACGTCCTCCTGGTCGCAGTTCAGTGCGGCCGCGAACGCCTTGGCGGCATTGGAGCGGCCGGACCCCGGCGGACCGGTGAACAGCCAGGCGTGCGTCAGGCTTTCGCCGCCGGCGGCTTGGCGCAGTTGTTCGACGACGGCGGGCTGGCCCTGGAGGTCATCCCAGACGGTCATGAGTCACCGCCGTCCGTGGCTGCTGCGGCGGCAGGAACGGCAAGGAGGGTTTCCACCCGGGCGAGGATCTGAGCGGCAAGGTCTTCCACCGGGAGGTGGGCCGGGAGGACCAGGTACGACTCCGGGCGGTCCGCAGCAAGGCTAAGGAAGGCCTCCCGGATCCGGGTATGGAACTCGTCAGCCTCGGATTCCAGGCGGTCTTCCGCTGCCTGGCCGGCAGTTCGGCGGCGGCGGCCAAGTTGGGGGTCAACGTCCAAAAGGACTGTGAGGTGGGGCTGGAGGCCCGATGTGGCCCACTCATTGAGGGAACGCACCGCGTCCAGGCCCAGGTTGCGGCCGGCACCCTGGTAGGCCACCGAGGAGTCGATGTACCGGTCCGTCAGGACGATTTCACCGCGGCCAAGTGCCGGGCGGATTACTTGGGTGGCGTGCGCGGCCCGGGAAGCCGCAAATATGAGGGCCTCGGTGTGCGCGTCGATGTCGCCATTGCCGTGGTCCAGCACAAGCGACCGCAGCTTCTCGCCAACCGGGGTGCCGCCGGGCTCCCGGGTGCGCAGCACGGTGTAGCCCAGGGACTCCAATGCTGCCGCAAGCCGGCCGGCCTGGGTGGACTTGCCTGCACCATCGCCACCCTCGAACGCGATGAATACGCCGGCCCTCTGTTTGTTCACTTCTCAAGCCTACCGAGGGGTACCGACTTTTCCCGATCCGTAGCTACCTCGAAGGCGGCAGTCCGGTGAACGGCAGCCGTCCACAAAACGACACCGCTTTCCGGCGGATCCGGCAGGAACAGTACGCTTTTCACCATGAGTCTTTCCGAGCACCAGGCCGCTTCCCTTTCACCCGAGACCGTGGTGGTGGCGGCCGGGCGTCCGCCGCGGGAAAGGGACCAGCCGGTCAATCCTCCCATCACGCTTTCCTCCACCTACTTCGGTACCGGTCCGCTGGGTGACGGCGACCGGGGTTATGGCCGCTATTCCAACCCCACCTGGGATCCCTTTGAGGAGGCCCTCGGCCAGCTTGAAGGAGCTGCCCTTCCCGGACTGCTCTACGCGTCGGGGCTGGCGGCGGTCAGTTCCGCGCTGTCCCTGATCCCTGCCGGCGGCGTGCTGGTCATGCCCAACCACAGCTACTCCGGCTCCCTGGTGATGGCGACGGAACTTGCCCAAAAAGGATTCATCGAACTCCGGACCGTGGACATTGCCGACACGGACGCCGTCAAGGATGCCCTGGCACCGCAAGGCCCGTCGGCGAAAGCCGCGGCCATGCTGTGGCTGGAAAGCCCCACCAACCCCATGCTCGGAATAGCGGACATGCCGGCCGTCGCTGAGGCCGCCCATGCAGCCGGGGCAATCGTCGTCACTGACAACACCTTTTCCACGCCACTGGTGCAGCAGCCCCTGCAGCTCGGATCCGACGTCGTCCTCCACTCGGTGACCAAGTACCTCGCCGGGCACTCCGACGTCGTCCTTGGCGCCCTGGTTACTTCCAATCCGGACATCCGGTCGTCGCTGCTCCACCACCGCATCATCCACGGCGCCATCGCGGGTCCCTTCGAAGCGTGGCTCGCACTGCGGGGTCTGCGGACCCTCGCGCTGCGCGTGGAACGGTCGCAGGAGTCGGCAATGATCCTGGCGGAACGCCTCGCCGCCCACCCCGCCATTGATTCCATCCGGTTCCCCGGGCTCGATTCCGACCCCGGCCATGCCCGCGCCAAGGAACAAATGCAGGGCTTTGGCTCCATTATCTGTGTCCAGGTGGCACCCACGGCGGGCCTGGGCGGCGCCGACGCCGCGGACAAGCTGGTGCAGGCGTTGGAGCTTTGGCTGCCGGCCACCTCCCTGGGCGGGGTCGAATCCCTGATCGAACGGCGGCGCCGGCACTCGGCGGAACCCGCCAGCGTCCCCGAAAACCTGGTTCGGCTGAGCGTCGGGGTGGAAAATGTTGAGGACCTGTGGGCTGACCTGAAGCAGGCGCTGGACACGCTGGAGGGCTAGGCTGGGCTTGTGGACGGTCGAATAATTATCGCGTACGTAGAGCAGGCAGTGTTCTTTATCCTTGGCCTGGTGGCCCTGGGGCTTGAACTGTGGGCGTTCGTGGACTGTGCCAGGCACCGGGCCAACGCCTTCGAAGCCACGGGCAAGCGGACCAAGACGTTCTGGCTTGCCCTCACCGGCGGTGCGTTGCTGGTGGGCATCATTTCGCTGTTCGGCGCCGGTGGCGGCATTGTCAGCACCCTTGGCCTCTTCGGGCTCGCCGCCGTGGTGGCAGCCTCCGTCTACCTGGCCGACGTCCGTCCCGCAGTGAAGGACGCAGGCCGCGGCGGCAGCCGCAACATGGGCCCCTACGGCCCCTGGTAACCAGGTTCCACGGCCGCCCAGTCCACCGTCAGCTCGCCCAGCCGCCACCTGGCCGGCCCGTCCTGCACCGGCCACCCGGCCTCGCGCAGGCCCCGGCACATGCCGACCCAGCGCTGCCTGTTGCCGAACGAGGCGAGCGGCGCGCTCCCAAGCCATGCGCGGTCCATCGCCTGCATGAAGGCATGAACAGGTTCGCCAGGGACGTTGCGGTGGATCAAGGCCTTGGGAAGCCGCTCGGCCACGTCCGAAGGCAGGTCGAAGCTCCCGAAACGGACCGAGATGCTCAGCGACAGCGGACGGACCCGGTCGAGGGTCACCCACGCCACGCGCCGCCCGATCTCGTCGCACGTGCCGTCCACGAATATGCCGCCCGGCGACAACCTGCCCTGCACCAGCTGCCAGATGCCCCGGACATCAGCTTCCTCGTACTGCCGCAGGACATTGAAGGCGCGGACCAGGACAGGATGGCCGGGAACGGGCAGCTCGAAGCCGCCCAGGTGGAAGGTCAGCCCGGGCCGCTGCAGCGGAAGCGCAGCGCGGACGCGCTCCGGTTCGATCTCGATCCCGCAGACCCGCACGTCCGGCCGGACAGCGGCGAGCCTTTCATGGAGTTCGACGGCGGTGGCTGGTGTTGCGCCGTAGCCCAGGTCAATGACGAGCGGGTCAGCCGCCGACCGCAGGCGCCAGGCCTGAGGTCCGGCCAGCCAGCGGTCCACCCGGCGCATCCGGTTGGGGTTGGTGGTGCCGCGGGTGACGTTGCCCACCGGACGGCCCTGCCGGGCGGCCGATGTCCTGCCGGATAGTTGCGGGGAGTTCACCCGTTCAGCCTTTTGAACCACCGCACAACCCTATCCCTGGCCCTGGCGGAAGCGGGCCCACCGCGGCCTGGCTTGTAACGCTGGGCGGGCGGCAACACTGCTCGGCTAGGATGAAAATCATGACTTACAAGCTGATTCTGCTGCGCCACGGCCACAGCGAATGGAACGCAAAGAACCTGTTCACCGGCTGGGTGGACGTTGACCTGAACGACCAGGGCCGCGCGGAAGCAGCGCGCGGCGGTGAGCTGCTGGTGGAGAACAACATCCTTCCGGACGTGCTCTACACCTCCCTGCTGAAGCGGGCCATCAACACCGCGAACATCGCCCTGGACAAGGCCGACCGCGGCTGGATTCCGGTCAAGCGCGACTGGCGCCTGAACGAACGCCACTACGGCGCGCTGCAGGGCAAGGACAAGGCGCAGACCCTCGCCGAATACGGCGAAGAGCAGTTCATGGAATGGCGCCGTTCCTACGACACCCCGCCGCCGCCCCTCGACGACAACTCCGAGTTCTCCCAGGCGCACGACCCCCGTTACGCGGGACTCGGCGATGCCCTGCCGCGCACCGAGTGCCTTAAGGATGTCCTGGTGCGGCTCCTGCCCTACTGGGAATCGGACATCAAGGAGGACCTCAAGGCAGGCAAGACGGTCCTGGTGACCGCACACGGCAACTCGCTGCGTGCCCTGGTCAAGCACCTCGACGGCATCAGCGACGAAGCCATCGCCGGCCTGAACATCCCCACCGGCATCCCGCTGGTGTACGAACTGGACGAGGACTTCAAGCCGGTCAAGCCCGGCGGAACGTACCTGGACCCCGAAGCTGCCGAAGAAGCCATCCTGGCAGTGGCAAACCAGGGCAAGAAATAGGACATTAAACCCGTTCGACGGCGGGCCGGTCACCTCAGGTGACCGGCCCGCCGTCGTCCTCCGGCAGCTTGGGTGTCAGCTGTGTTCTGTCCCGGTGGGCTGCCATGCGCCCGTGACCAGGTAGGTCACCTTCTGGGCGACGGAGACGCCGTGGTCGGCGAAGCGCTCGAAGTAGCGGCTGGCGAGGGCCACGTCCACGGTGGTGGCGGGGGACTCGTGCCACTCAGGCGCGGCGATGGCCTTGAAGACGCTCAGGTGCAGGTCATTGATCGCCGTGTTGGCTTTGAGGATGTCCCTGGCCACCTCGAGGTCGCGGCTTTCAAGCAGGACGGTCAGCTTGTCGGCGATCTCCTGGTCGAGCTCGGCCATCCGGTTGAAGGTCTCCGTCATGGACTCCGGAATCACCGTGGAGGGGTAGCGGAGGCGGGCCAGCTGGGCGATGTGGCGGGCCAGGTCACCCATCCGCTCGAGGGACGCGCTCATCCGCAGGGAACCGACGATCATGCGCAGGTCGCTGGCGACAGGACCCTGCAGTGCCAGAATGTCGATGGCCCGCTCATCGAGGCTGTTCTGCAGGAAATCGATGCGCGCGTCCGCGGCGATGACATCCTGGGCGAGGTCCACGTCCGCTACCTGGAACGAGGTAGTGGCCTTGTTGATCGCTTCGCTGACCAGTCGGGAGATCTCCACCAGCTGGTCACCGACCTGGGTGAGCTCTTCCTGAAAAACCTTACGCACGTAGGCGTCCTTTCCTTGGAACTCCCGCCGGCCGCTGCAGGGCAGCAGGAATCGTGTCGCCATTAGGCGCTCTGACCACCAACTCTGTCATCGCCCGGTAAACGATTATGCCCACACAGATGAACGTTAGTTGAACCGTTGGCCGGATAGGCCGGAAGTCGGCAGGGGGCTTAGGGCAAGAGCATAAAGTGGAGCTGTGGATCCTATGCTCATTGGTCTGGTTGCCGGCCTTATCGGCCTGGCGCTTGGCACGTTCGGCGTGCTTGCCTACCGGGTCAGCGAGAAGCAGCGCGAGCTGCTGGAGATCGACGCCGGGGAGCTGGCACTGCCGCCCGGCGCAGCGGAGGTGCTCGCCGTCGTCGGACGGGCTTTTGTGGTGCTGGACGACGTGGACGGCGTGGTCCGGGCCAGCCCCGCAGCGTACGCGTACGGCCTGGTCCGCGGGCACACCGTGGTCCACAGGGAACTCCTGGACATGACCGCGGGAGTCCGGCGGGACGGCGTCATCCTGGAAAAGCAGCTCGAACTCCCGAGGGGGCCGCTGGGCAAGGGAACCATCATCGTCCAGGTGCGGGCGGCCATGCTGGGTGAGGAATACATCCTGCTCCTCGCCGATGACCGGACGGAGATCACGCGCACCGAAGAGATCCGCAACGATTTCGTCGCCAACGTATCCCACGAACTGAAAACCCCCGTGGGTGCCATTTCGCTGCTGGCCGAGGCGCTCGAATCCTCCGCCGACGATCCTGACGCTGTCCGCCGCTTCGCCAAGCGCATGCACAAGGAATCCGCCCGCCTGGCCGCCCTGGTCCAGGACATCATCGAACTTTCCCGCCTGCAGGGCGCCAGCGTGACCCAGCAGGGCGGCCCGGTGGACATCAACGCCGTCATCGCCGAGGCCGTGGACCGGTCGCAGCTTCCCGCGGAAAGCAAGAACATCAGCATCGTGGTGGGCGGCCGCACCGAGGGCAAGGTCTTCGGTGACCAGGACCTGCTGGTGACGGCGCTGCGAAACCTTATCGACAACGCCATCCGCTATTCACCCGACAACACCCGGGTGGGGATCGGTGTACGTTCCAGGGAAGGCGTAGTCTCGATTTCCGTGACGGACCAGGGCGAGGGGCTGACCCCTGAGGACCAGGAACGCGTGTTCGAACGCTTCTACCGGGTGGACGCCGCCCGTTCCCGCCAGACGGGCGGTACCGGCCTGGGCCTGAGCATCGTGAAGCACGTGGCGTCCAACCACGGCGGCGAAGTGACCCTCTGGTCCCAGCCCGGGCAAGGGTCAACCTTCACCCTCCGGCTGCCCGAAATGGAAGGCCAGGACGGCGAGGCCGCGCCGGCCGGGCCGGAAGCACCGGCACAGGCGCCGGAAAAACCCAGTCTTACCCACCTACCCCGCGCCGCCGGCGCAACAGATCGAGGAGCCAGCGCTTGAGCAGGATTTTGATTGTCGAGGACGAGGAGTCGTTCAGCGATCCCTTGTCCTATTTGCTGGGCAAAGAAGGGTTCGAGGTGGAGGTGGTGGACAACGGCCTTGATGCCATCACCGAATTCGACCGCAACGGCGCCGACCTGGTGTTGCTTGACCTGCAGCTCCCGGGCCTCTCCGGCACTGAGGTGTGCCGGCAGCTCCGCCAGCGCTCAAGCGTCCCCGTCATCATGCTGACCGCCAAGGACTCGGAAATCGACAAGGTGGTGGGCCTGGAACTCGGTGCTGACGATTACGTCACCAAGCCCTACTCCTCCCGCGAACTGGTGGCCCGCGTCCGGGCGGTATTGCGGCGCCAGGGGGAGCCTGAGGAGCTGATTTCCTCAACCGTCCAGGCCGGTCCGGTCCGCATGGACATCGAACGGCACGTGGTGAGCGTGGACGGCCAGCAGGTCCTGCTTCCCTTGAAGGAGTTCGAGCTCCTGGAGATGCTGCTGCGCAACTCGGGCAGGGTGCTGACCCGCGGCCAGCTCATCGACCGCGTCTGGGGCTCCGACTACGTGGGCGATACCAAGACCCTTGACGTCCACGTGAAGCGCCTCCGCGGCAAGATCGAACCCGATCCGTCCGCTCCCCGCTACCTGGTGACCGTCCGCGGCCTTGGGTACAAATTCGAGCCGTAGGCCGTACCGGGACTCCGTCAGCAGGCATAACAAAAGGGAGGAGCCAGTGGGCTCCTCCCTTTCGTTGTGTCCGGGGTTCCGGCGCCTGCTTAGCGGCTCGTGGCGGTCGCGGTGGCAGTAGCCGGGGCGGAGGCGCTCGAAGTGGCGCTGGTGGTTGCGCCGGCAGAGGGGGTGGCGGATGAAGAAGCGGACGACGAGGACGTTGCCGAAGCGCTCGGCGTAGGTACGTAGTCCTTGTACTCCTCCAGCGTGGCGTCCAGGACGGGAACCTTGACGGTGTTGCTGACGTTGGTGCCGTTCTCGCTGATCTTGACGTCCACCAGGGAGCCGGGCTGGCCACCAGTGGTGCTCAGGATGGCTTCGTCGGACTTCTCGTTGAGGAGCGTGTACGAGTTGGCCTTCACCGGTACCTCGGTCTGCGAGCCCTTGGCGCCGTTGACCGTGAGCTTCACGTCCTTGGAAGAGGAGTTGTAAACGGCGCCGATCAGGCGGCCGGGCTTGTCCTCGCCGGTGGAAACAATCAGGATGTTCCGCAACTGCAGGGGACCGAGGTCCGCGCGGATGCCGTCCGAGGCGGAGTACTGATGGCTGGTCTGCTGGGGCGTGATGTAACCGCAGCCCGCGGTCAGCAGGCTGGCGCCAAGGGCAGCAGCCGTCAGTGCCAGTTTGCCGCGCTGGGCCCGGTTCATCGCAGTGGAACGCACGTCACGTACTCCTCGAGAAATTTGAAGTCTTTTTCAGCCCATAGCCTATCCGCAATGAGGGGCAAACGAGGATTCGGCGGTGTCACATCCACTGTGGGAGCGCTCACCTGATGCACTAATCCTCCCATCCGTCAAGGGGGTGAAGGGGGTTGATTGGGCCCATTTTCCGCGTATTTTCGCGGTTGGAGGCCCTTTCTCCGGCCGGTCATATGCCTGAATCGTGATAAACTGGTCTGCGGGAAAGGGGAAATGTCCACATGGTATTTGAGGTCGGCGAGACAGTAGTTTACCCTCACCACGGTGCTGCGAAGATTGAAGAAATCAAGATGCGCACCATCAAGGGCGAAGAGAAGATGTATCTCAAGCTCAAGGTGGCTCAGGGTGATCTGACCATTGAAGTTCCAGCAGAGAACGTTGACCTTGTTGGGGTCCGGGACGTAGTGGGCAAGGAAGGCCTGGAGCACGTGTTTGATGTGCTCCGCGCCGAGTTCACCGAGGAACCCACCAACTGGTCACGCAGGTACAAGGCAAATCTGGAGAAGCTTGCTTCCGGTGACGTCATCAAGGTGGCAGAGGTCGTTCGCGACCTGTGGCGCCGGGATCACGACCGGGGCCTTTCCGCAGGCGAGAAGCGTATGCTGGCCAAAGCCCGTCAGATTCTGATTTCAGAACTGGCGCTGGCTGAAAAGACCGACGAGGAGAAGGCTGCAAGCGTTCTCGACGAGGTCCTGGCTTCCTAAGAATTTAGCCCCGGCGGCACGCAAGTGCCGCCGGGGCTTCTTTTTTTGGCATCACCCGCCGGTGTCCAAGCCGCCTGACCGCAGTGGCGGCGTCGTAGGCTAGTCCGCATGAGTGAATCACCCACGCGCCTGGTCACGGCCGTCATCCTCGTGGCCGCCGGTTCCGGGCAGCGCCTCGGCTACGGCATGCCCAAGGCCGCTGTTCCGCTCGGCGGCGAGCCCATCCTGATACATGCCCTGCGGGGCATTGTCGCGTCAGGAGTGGCGAGCCAGGTGTGCGTGGCGCTGCCTGCCGATGACCGGGGCCTGCGGGAGTTGTGTGACGACTTCCGTGGCGAGCTTGCCGATGGTGGTCCACTCCTGACGATTGTCGACGGCGGAGCCACCCGGGCCGACTCCGTCCGCGCAGGCATCTCGGCACTGATGGACGGCATCGAGGCGGTCCTGGTCCACGACGCCGCCCGCGCGCTCACGCCCGAATCCGTTTTCCACCGCGTCTCCGATGCCCTTGCCGCCGGCGCTGCCGCCGTCATTCCGGCGCTGCCCGTGGTAGACACCGTCAAAACGGTGGCCGCCACTACCGGGGAGGACGCGGCCTTTGCACCCGAAGTTGTCACGGGGACAGCCCGCCGCCAGGAGCTCCGGGCCGTGCAGACGCCCCAGGGTTTCCGGATCGGCGCGCTGCTGCAGGCGCACCAGGCCGCACAGTCCCTGGACCAGCAGCAGTCCGCGGCCGTCACCGACGACGCCATGCTGGTGGAGATGCTCGGCACCCCCGTCCATGCCGTCCGCGGATCAACGCAGTCCCTTAAGATCACAACGCCCCTTGACCTGATCTTCGCGGAAGGGCTCCTGGAAGGCCCGCTCGGCGCCCGGTGGGTGGAAGGATGAGCGCGGAGATGGTTCTGCCGCGCACCGGGGTGGGAATCGACGTCCATGCCTACGCGCCGGAAGACTCGCCCCGGCCCCTCTGGCTCGGTGGACTCCTATGGCCCGGCGAACGGGGCCTCGCCGGGCACTCAGATGGTGACGCCGTCGCCCATGCGGCCGCGGACGCCCTGTTCTCGGCCGCCGGTATCGGCGACCTTGGCACCCA
Source organism: Arthrobacter sp. StoSoilB19 (assembly GCF_019977275.1). NCBI lineage: Bacteria > Bacillati > Actinomycetota > Actinomycetes > Micrococcales > Micrococcaceae > Arthrobacter > Arthrobacter sp. StoSoilB19. Next base: position 758,927 of record NZ_AP024650.1, read on the forward strand.
CTTCGGCACCGACCGCCCGGAGTTCGCCGGCGCATCCGGCGCCACCCTCCTGGCCGAAGCCGCCCGGATTGTCCGGGCAGCCGGGTTCGAAATTGGCAACGTTGCGGTGCAGTTCGTGGCCAACCGGCCCAAGTTCGGGCCGCGCAGGGAAGAATCCCAAAAGGTCCTCAGCGAAGCCGCAGGCGCCTCTGTGGGCGTCACGGCAACCACCAGCGACGGCCTGGGATTCACCGGACGCGGGGAAGGCATTTCGGCGGTGGCCACCGCGCTGGTGTACCCCCAGCAGCCCCAGCCCATCAGTTAGTCTGGAGCGGTGACCCTGCGCTTCTATGACACCGCCTCCGCCGAAGTCCGGAACTTCGTCCCCATCGTCGACGGCAAGGTCAGCCTCTACTACTGCGGCGCCACCGTCCAGGGCATGCCGCACGTGGGGCACATCCGCTCCGCCATCGCCTTTGACCAGCTCACCCGCTGGCTTGAGTACCGGGGCCTGCGCGTCACGGTCGTCCGCAACGTGACGGACATCGACGACAAGATCCTGGCCAAGTCCGAGGCTTCGTTCGCGCCGGACTTCAGCCCGGAGGTGGGCGAAGTGCCTCAGGAGGAATGGTGGGCGCTGGCGTACCGCTACGAGCAGGAATTCCTGAAGGCCTACGACACCCTTGGCGTCTCCCGGCCCACGTACGAACCCCGGGCCACCGGGCACATCCCCGAGATGCATGCCCTGATCCAGCAGCTCATTGACCGCGGCCATGCCTATCCTGCCCTGGATGATTCAGGGGACGTGTACTTCGACGTCCGTTCGTGGGACACTTACGGCGCACTGACCCGGCAGAACATCGATGACATGCAGGCAGCGCCCGACGCCGACCCCCGCGGCAAGAAGGACCCCCGCGACTTTGCGCTGTGGAAGGGCTCCAAAGAAGGGGAGCCGGCCACCGCCAGCTGGGCTTCGCCCTGGGGGGCAGGACGGCCCGGCTGGCACCTTGAGTGCTCGGCCATGGTCACCAAGTACCTGGGTACCGCATTCGATATCCATGGCGGCGGCCTGGACCTGCGCTTCCCGCACCACGAAAACGAGATGGCGCAGTCACAGGCGGCAGGACACCCGTTCGCCAACTTCTGGATGCACAACGGCATGGTGACCTACCAGGGCGAAAAGATGTCCAAGTCCATCGGCAACACCATCAGCCCCGCGGAGATGCTGGAACTCGCGTCGCCGCGGGTGGTGCGCTACTACCTCGGCCAGGCGCACTACCGCTCCATCCTGGACTACCGGCCCACCTCCCTGCAGGAGGCCTCGGCCGCCGTCGAACGCATTGACGGCTTCATCAGCCGGGCCGTGCGTGCACTTTCCTCTGACGGAACCTACACCCTTGCCACGGACGGGCTTGTTCCCGAGGCGTTCGAACGCGCCATGGATGACGACCTGAACGTCCCCCAGGCGCTGGCAGTACTCCATGACACCGTCCGCTCCGGAAACACCGCCCTCACTGAGGACCGGCTGGAGGACGCCCGGCAGGCGCTGCACCATGTCCACGACATGCTCGGGGTCCTGGGGCTGAACGCAGTCGAAGGCTCCGCTGCCGCGGCAACCCGGGAGGCCGAGGCCCTTGGCGTGCTGGTCGAAGCGCAGCTGGCCGCCCGCGCGGCTGCCCGGGCCCAAAAGGACTGGGCCGCCTCCGACGCCATCCGGGACACGCTCAACCAGGCCGGCGTCGTGGTGGAAGACGGCCCGGACGGCGCCACGTGGAGCCTCAAGCGGGACTGATCCCCACCCGCCCCAGGGGACGGATCGCTTGCCGGCGCTGCCGATTTTTCTTCGGTCAGTAGACTGGTAGGCAGATTCAGTCAACACAATCAAGGGTGGAACATCATGGCCAACAATGGTCGCCGATCGGTTAAAGCGAAGAAGGGCCCAACCATCGGAACCGGTGGCCATGGCCGCAAGGCCCTCGAGGGCAAGGGCCCCACGCCCAAGGCCGAGGACCGTCCGTACCACAAGGCACACAAAGCCAAGCAGCTGGCCGAGCGCTCCGCTGCCAAGCGCGGAACCGGTGCCCGCAGTGCCGGTGCCGCCAAGTCCGGACCCAAGGGCCGTGCCACCGAGGAAGTGGTGACCGGACGCAATTCGGTCGTAGAAGCGCTCCGCGCCGGCATCCCTGCCAAAGCCCTGCACGTTGCCATCCGCATCGAGATGGACGACCGGGTCAAGGAATCCCTGAAGCTCGCCGCCGAACGCGGCATCCCGCTGATGGAAACCGGCAAGGCGGAACTGGACCGGATGACGGACGACGCCGTCCACCAGGGCCTGGTGCTGCAGATCCCGCCTTACGATTACCAGGACGCCTACGAACTGGCCGAGGAAACCGTGGAGAAGTGGAAGAAGGGGCACGTCGCCAACGCGCCGCTCTTCGTTGCACTGGACGGCATCACGGACCCCCGGAACCTGGGTGCCATTATCCGCTCCGTCTCCGCCTTCAGCGGCCACGGCGTGATCGTGCCCGAGCGCCGCTCGGTGGGCGTCACCGCCTCGGCCTGGAAAACCAGCGCCGGCGCGGCGGTCCGCGTGCCCGTGGCCCGCGCCTCCAACCTGAACAACGCCCTGAAGCAGTTCAAGAACATGGGCATCTTCGTCCTGGGGCTCGACGGCGACGGCGACGTTTCGCTGCCTGACCTCACCCTGGCCAAAGAACCGGTGTGCATCGTTGTGGGCTCCGAGGGCAAGGGCCTGAGCCGCCTGGTCCGTGAGAACTGCGACCAGATCGTCTCCATCCCCATCGATTCCGCCATGGAGTCACTCAACGCGTCGATGGCAGTGGGCATCTCGCTGTACGAGGTCTCCCGCCAGCGCGCGGCGGGGTAAGTACTTCCAGCCCGGTATCCCGGGATGGTTACCCGGCGCCGCTGTGGCGTACGGGCAGGTCAGGTGCCGCTGGCGGCTACTATTTAGGTGATGGTCATGCCGCTCTTCGACACTGCTTCCGCCATGGATGCCTCCTCGGCTGTTCCCCTCGGTGTCAGCGTTCCGCGCGCTGATTCCGGCGGTACCCGCCACCACGCCGGCGCGCGCGCCAACGTCGCCTGCCTTGCCCCCGGGGTGTCCAGCCTGGACATCGTGTACTGCCCTCCGGGCGGCCAGTGGCGGGTCCAGACGCTGCCCAACGTTACGCGCGGCGTCCATCACGGCATTGTCGAGGACCTGCCCTACGGATCGCACTACGGCTTCTGTCCCACGCCGGACCGTCAAATCCTGCCCTCCGGGCTTCCTGCAGGCAATGGGAACGGTTCCGGCAGCCAGCCCCTGCTCCTGGACCCCTATGGCCGGGGAGTGGACCAGCGCGACGGCGTCCTCACCAGCGTCCGGACCGCAACCGACTTCGACTGGGGGTCGGACGAACGCCTGCGCCTTCCCTGGCGCAACACGATCGTGTACGAAGCCCATGTCCGTGGCCAGAGCATGCTCCATCCCGACGTGCCGGAAGAGCTGAGGGGCACCTATGCCGGCCTGGCCCACCCAGCCGTGGTGGAGCACCTGACCAGCCTGGGCGTTACCTCCGTCCAGCTCCTGCCCGTGCACTTCCACGTCGATGAGCCGCACCTGCAGGACCTGGGACTGACCAACTACTGGGGGTACAACACCGCTGCGTTCTTCGCCTTGCACCCCGGGTACGCCACCCGGGCCGCCCGGGAGGAAGGCCCGCAGGCTGTCCAGGATGAGTTCAAGGCCATGGTCAAGGCACTCCACGAGGCCGGGCTGGAGGTCATCCTCGACGTCGTCTACAACCACACCGCCGAGGCCGGACCGGGCGGGCCGGTCCTGAGCTTCCGCGGACTGGGGGAGGACACCTACTACCGCGTGGACGGTCACGGCAGGTACATCGACACGACGGGCTGCGGCAACACGCTGAACTTCGCGGACCAGCGCGTGGTCCAGCTGGTGACCGATTCCCTCCGGTACTGGGTGGACGAATACCACATTGACGGATTCCGGTTCGACCTGGCCGTCACGCTCTGCCGGGACGCCGCGAACGAATTCGACCCCGAACATCCCTTCCTCACCGCTGTCGCCGCCGACCCCGTGCTGTCCGAGGTCAAGCTGATTGCCGAGCCCTGGGACATTGGCTACGGAGGCTGGCAGACAGGCCGCTTCCCGCCCGGATGGGTGGACTGGAACGACCACTTCCGGGACGCCGTCCGTACCTTTTGGCTGGCAGACCGTGCCGCCATCGACACTGGCGGGCACGGCGGGACCATGGCCAAACTCGCCGACGCCCTGTCCGGTTCCGCCAGCCTCTTCCAAGCGTCCGGCCGGTCACGCCTGGCATCGGTCAACTTCGTCACCGCCCACGACGGCTTCACCATGAACGACCTCGTGTCCTACGACCGCAAGCACAACGAGGCCAACGGCGAAGAGAACAGGGACGGGCACGGGGACAACCGCAGCTACAACCACGGCGTGGAGGGCCCCACCGAGAACGGTGTGATCCTCGCCCGGCGGGCGCAGTCGCGGCGGAACCTGATGGCATCACTGATGGTTTCGCTGGGGGTTCCTATGATCACCGCCGGGGACGAGCTCGCCCGGACGCAGCAGGGGAACAACAACGCCTATTGCCAGGACAATGCCATCACCTGGCTTGACTGGACCATGACGCCGGAAGCGCACGAAATGCTGCGCAGCACCAAACGGTACATCCGCCTGCGCAAGGAGTTCCTGGCTGCCCAGCCGCATGATTTCCCGGTGCGGGACGAGCAGTCCTACCTCTACTGGTTCGACCAGCACGGCCAGCCCATGTCCGCTGAACGCTGGAACGATCCGCACCACCGCGTCATGCAGCTCCTGCTGGGTGACGACGGCGGCGAACTGGCCGGCCTGGTGGTAGTGAACGGCAGTGCCTCGGACGTCACGGTCACCCTGCCGGACGCCGGGAGGAAGAATCCAAGCCTGTTCGAGCTTCGGCTGACCACCTCGCCCCGCCACAAGCAGCGGCAAGGCATCCAGGTGGCTTCGGGGGAAACCGACCTGGCCGAGGCCAACTCCATCAGCATCTACCGCACGTAGCTCACATGCGGAACCGCTCCATCCTCCCCCTGCTCCTGGCCGTGCTGGTAGTGCTGGCCATCGTGGCGTTCGGCGGTGCCGGGCTGCTGGGCCGGCAGACGGAAGGCACGACGCCGGAAACTGCTTCCAGCCGCACCCCCACACCGGGCGGAGCGGCAACGTCCCCGGCAGCGAAGCAGTCCCCGCCGCAGCGGGGCGCGAACCCGTCCAGCCTGCCGGAGATCAGGGAGTCCGCCCTTCCCGTGGAGGGCCGCCGGGTGCTGGGGCTGATCCGGGCGGGCGGTCCGTTCCAGTACAGCCAGGACCAGCAGGTGTTCGGCAACTTCGAGCGGGTCCTGCCGGTCCGGAACCGTGGCTACTACCGCGAGTACACCGTCCCCACCCCCGGCGAACCGGACCGGGGCGCACGGCGCATCGTCGCCGGTGACGGCGGGGAGAAGTATTACACCAGTGACCACTACGCAACGTTCAAGTACATAGCGGAAGGCAGCTAGCGCAACCATGAGAATCTTCTCCGGCGACACCTGGACCCTGGAAGAACTGCAGGAACAGGTGGCGGATGCCGGCCGGCGCAGCGTGGTGGTCCCACCCGCGGACAGCAAACGCGCCGTCCTGGAAACCTTCGGTGAGGTCCTGGATTTTCCCGAACACTATGGCGTTAACCTGGACGCGCTGAACGACTCGCTCCACGACTTCGCGGACAGCATCACCGACAATGGCAACCCGCCCGTCACGGTCCTGTGGCAGGTGGCTGCCCCGTTCCGCAGCGACAGGTCGTTCGGGATCATCTGCGAAATCCTGCAGGACGCCGAACGGTACGCGGGCAATGACCTTGCCGTCACCGCCGTCATGCTCTGACCCGGCTCCCGTCCTGAAAGTCCCGTTCCTCCCCAAGGGACCGGGCACACGCGGCTAGCCCTCCGGTCGCTCCTCGTGCGCGGCATAGGTGTCCAGCAGCGCAGAGGCCCGGCCGCCGTCGTCCTCCGCTGACAGCCCTTTCCGCATGTTCTCCGCCTTCTGGCGCCCGGCCGGGAACGGCGGAAGCAACGGGACCTCGGGGTCGGCCAGTACCTCGATCACCACGGGGCAGTCCGCGGCGAAGGCCTGGTCCCAGGCGTCTGCGATTTGCTCCGGGGCCTCCACCCGGATGCCCCTCAAACCCAGCAGTTCCGCGTAGCCGGCGAACGGAAAATCGGGAAGCTCCTGGCTTGCGGCAAACCTCGGCTCGGCCTCCGACTCACGCTGCTCCCACGTGACCTCGGTAAGTTCCCGGTTGTTGAAGACGCACACCACGAACCGTGGGTCCTGCCACTGGCGCCACCTGTGCGCCACCGTGACCAGCTCGGCCACGCCCAGCATCTGCATGGCACCGTCCCCGGCCAGGGCCACGAGCGGGCGGTCCGGATGCGCCAGCTTGGCGGCAATCCCGTAAGGGATGGCGCAGCCCATGCTGGCCAGCGTCCCGGACAGGTGCGCCGGGACGTTCAGGGGCAGCACCAGTTGACGGGCATACCAGTAAACACAACTTCCGACGTCGACACTCAGCTGGGCGTTCTCCGGCAGCCTGCCGTTAAGCTCACGCACCACACGTTCAGGATTAATGGGGCTCGCCGCAACTGCAGCCCGGTCTGCCGAGAGGATGCGCCACCGGCTGACGGCCTCCTCCACATCTGAACGCCATTGGGTGCGTGGGCGGTGTTCCAGCCGTTGGTTCAAGGCTTCCAGGGCGGACGCGGCGTCTCCCGCCAGGCCCACCTCCACGGGGTAGCGGTTGCCGATCTTCTTCTCGTCAATGTCGATCTGCACGGCGCGCGCGGCCCCGGGCGGCGGGTAGAACTCGGTCCAGGGGTCGTTGGAACCCACTATGAGGAGGGCGTCGCAATTGCCCAGAAGGTGGGCACTGGCCGTGGTGCCCAGATGCCCCATGGTTCCCACCGCGAAGGGCAGGTTCTCATCCACGTAGGGCTTGCCCAGGAGGCTGGTGGCGATGCCGGCCCCAAGCTTTTCCGCCACGGCAACCACTTCCTTGCCGGCGTGCCTGGCACCCTGGCCCACCAGGAGGGCACCCTCTCTGCGGAATTGAGGAGGGCAGCTGCGGCGGCCAGGTCTTCCCCGCGGGGGCTCTTGGCCGCAGCACTCCAGGAGGGGGCTGTGACAACGATGCCGTGCAGCTGCTCCAGCTCCGGGGCAGGCGCGGACTGCACGTCATGCGGAATGATGACCACGCAGGGGGAGGAGGTTGCCTTCGCCGTCCGGAAGGCACGGTCCAGCACCATGGGCACCTGCTCGGGCGCGCTCACCAGCTGCACGAACTGGGAGGCGACGTCCTTGAACAAGGCGTTGAGGTCGATTTCCTGCATGTAGGCCGAACCCAGCACGGTGCGGCTCTGCTGCCCCACGATGGCCACCACCGGCACGCCGTCCAGCTTCGCGTCGTACAGCCCGTTGAGCAGATGGACGGCGCCGGGGCCTTGGGTGGAGGTCACCACGCCCACTCCGCCCGTGTACTTGGCATGGCCCACGGCCATAAAGGGCGCCGACTCCTCATGCCGGGCCTGGACGAACTCAACCCGTCCATCGGTGCGGCGCAGGGCACCCATGAATCCGTTGATGCCGTCCCCGCTGTAGCCGAAGACCCGCCCCACACCCCACGTGGTGAGGCGCTCCACGATCACATCCGCTAACGTACGTTCGGTCATTGCGCCCTCCTGCGTCGGGTTGGTCCCTGCCTGCCCAGGAGCCGTACCCATCGGAGCGGCGGGCTAAGCGTTGACGATCAGCCCCAGCTCCGCCTTGGAGGCCAGTGCTTCATGCCGGGGCAGTACGCGGACGGTGTATCCGAACGGTCCGGAGCGGTCGATCACCAGCGAACCGCTGAACAGGTGCCGTCCGTTGCCAAGGTCCTCCTTCACCTGCAGCTCCATCATGGTGATGTCTGCCAGGGCGTCGTTCTCTTCGGCCCGGCCATAAGCCACTTCCACGCAGACATCCTCGGGGGTGAGGGCATTCAGCGCTATGTAGGCGTTGACCTGCAGTGTGTCGCCGATCTGCGGATCCTCGGACACACCCACGGAATCCACGTGCTCCACGTGCACCTGGGGCCAGGCCAAGCGGACCTTGGCCGACCACGACGCCAGGGCACGGGCCTGGGCATAGGAGTTGGCGGTGGCGCTGCGGCCGGCTTCGGCGGCGGGGCGGTACAGGATGTTCACGTAGTCGCGGAGCATGCGCTCCGCGGAAACGGCCGGACCCAGGTGGGACAGGGTGTGCTTGATCATGGACACCCAGTGCGTGGGGACCTTCTCGCTCCTGGTGGTCGAAGGCCCGGCAGCTCCTGCCCCCTCGGATACCGTGCTCCCGTAGAAGCGCGGTGCCACCTGTGTTTCAAGCAGCTCGTACAGCGCCGCCGCCTCGATGTCGTCGCGTTCCTCGGGGGAGGCGTCGTTGTTGGCGGTGGGAATCGCCCAGCCGTTCTCGCCGTCGTACATCTCATCCCACCAGCCGTCCAGGACGGACAGGTTCAGCGAGCCGTTCAGCGCCGCCTTCATGCCGGAGGTCCCGCAGGCCTCCAGCGGCCGCAGCGGGTTGTTCAGCCAGACGTCACAGCCCGGGAACAAGGTCCTGGCCATGGCGATGTCGTAGTTGGGCAGGAACGCGATACGGTGCCGCACCTCGGGATCGTCCGTGAAGCGCACCAGGTCCTGGATCATTTTCTTCCCGGCATCATCGGCAGGGTGCGACTTTCCAGCGATGACCAGCTGGATGGGGTGCTCCTTGTGCAGCAGCAGCGCCTTGAGCCGGGCAGGTTCGCGCAGCATCAGGGTGAGCCGCTTGTAAGTGGGCACCCGGCGGGCAAAACCGATGGTCAGCACATCCGGGTCCAGGACGCTGTCCGTCCAGCCCAGCTCGGCGTCGGCCGCGCCGCGCTTCTTCCAGGCAGCGCGCAGCCTGCGGCGGACGTCCTCCACCAGCGCAGCCCGCATCTCCCGGCGGAGCGCCCAGACATCGGCGTCGCTGACGTTGTAGGCCAGGTCCCATTTGCCCAGCGCTTCCGCCTCGCTGCCGAACTGGTCGCGGGCCAGTTTGGAGATGCGGCTGTCCACCCAGGTGGGTACGTGCACGCCGTTGGTAACCGAGGTGATGGGCACCTCGGAGTGGTCGAAGCCCGGCCACAGGGCGGAGAACATGCCGCGGGACACTTCGCCGTGCAGTTTGGCCACGCCGTTGGCGCGCTGGGCAAGGCGCAGGCCCATCACCGCCATGTTGAAGACGGACGGGTTGCCGTCCGCATAGTTTTCCCTGCCCAGTTCCAGGATCCGGTCCAGCGGCACCGCGGGAGCCAGGCCGGCCTGGAAGAAGTGGCTGATCTGGTTGATTTCGAACCTGTCAATGCCTGCCGGGACGGGCGTGTGCGTTGTGAACACCGTGGAGGCACGCCCCGCGGCCAGTGCTTCGTCGAAGCTCAGGGCCTGTTCACCGGACATCAGCTCCTGGATGCGTTCGATCCCAAGGAACCCGGCGTGCCCTTCATTGGTGTGGAACACCTCCGGTGCGGCGCAGCCTGTCAGCTTCTGGAAAGCGCGCAGGGCCTTGACGCCGCCCATGCCGAGCAGGAGTTCCTGCTGCAGCCGGTGGTCGCCGCCGCCCCCGTACAGCCGGTCCGTGATGCTGCGGGCGGCATCGTCGTTGCCCGGCACGTTGGAGTCCAGCAGGAGCAGGGGAACGCGTCCGACGTCGGCACGCCAGATGTGTGCCAGCAGCCGCCTTCCGTTGGGGAGGGGGAGTGAGATCTGCAGGGCCTTGCCGTTGCCGTCGGGGGACGGCTCGCGGAGCAAGGTCAGGGGCAGCCCGTCCGGATCCAGGACCGGGTAGGTCTCCTGCTGCCAGGCATCGCGCGAGAGTGATTGCTTGAAATAACCCGCCTGGTACAGCAGGCCCACCCCGATCAGGGGAACACCCAGGTCCGAGGCAGCCTTCAAGTGGTCACCGGCCAGGATGCCCAGGCCGCCCGAATACTGGGGGAGGACCTCGGTAATGCCGAACTCGGGGGAGAAGTAGGCGATGGAGGCGGGGGCGTCCGGGCCCAGGCCCTGGTACCAGCGGGGTTCCTCAAGGTACCGGTCGAGGTCCTCTTCGGCAGCCCGCACCCGGTCCACCACTGACTGGTCCGCGGCGAGCCGCTGGAATTCCTCGCGGCTGACCATTCCCAGGAAGCCGATGGGATCCTGCCCGCTTTCCTCCCAGAGGCGCGGGTTCAGTGCCGCGAAAAGCTCCCGCGTGGGCCGGTGCCAGGACCACCGCAAGTTGCTGGCCAGCCTGGCCAGGGGCCGGATGGGCTCGGGGAGGACTGTACGGACCGTAAACCTGCGGATTGCCTTCACCTGCGTCACACTAATCGACAACATGCGCGGCTGGAACCAGCTTTCGGTTTCTTTTGGGTAAATGACAGGGGCGTGAAGAAATTGGGCCGCGGCGCGAGGAATTTTAGTGAGCACGCTTAGCAATCCTGGCCATTTCTCGCTAACGTCGAGCCTGTGACGACTAACTCAGGAACCAGTGCCGCATCCACCAAAATGCCCCAGCGCCGTATCACGGAGGGCCTTCGGTTCGGGCGTTTTCCCATTACCGCAGTGCAGCCCGTCGTCGAGGGCGGCAAGTTTCCGGCCAAAGCCCTGCCCGGCGAAGCCATCGTGGTGGGCGCCACCGCCTTCCGCGAAGGGCATGACCAGCTCGGTGTGAGCGCCGTGCTCCTGGACCCCTCCGGCGCGGAGCGCCAGCGTGTGCGGCTCGCGCCGCCCCGCGGGGAACGCGGCATGGGAACGGACCGCTGGGAAGGCGTGCTCACGCCGTCGGAAACCGGGAACTGGTCCTTTGTGATCGAAGCCTGGCACGACCGCTACGGCACCTGGCACCACAACGCCGAGGTGAAGATCGACGCCGGGATCGACGTCGAACTCATGCTTACCGAAGGTGCCAAACTGCTGGGCGAAGCGTCCACCGAGGACTTCCGGGACGAGGTGGACCGGGCAGCGCTGCGGCACGCCTCCGACGTCCTGGCCGACCAGTCCCGCAGCACCGAGGAACGGCTCGGGGCAGGGTTCAGCCAGGAAATCGCTGACATCGTGGCCCGGCAGCCCATCCGGGAACTGGTGACGGTTTCCGAGAAGTTCCCCCTCCTGGTGGAGCGGGACCGCGCCGGCCGCGGCGCCTGGTACGAGTTCTTCCCCCGCTCTGAAGGCGCGGTCAAGGACCACAACACGGGCGCTTGGACGTCAGGAAACTTCCGGACCGCGGCAAGGCGGCTCGACGCCGTGGCCGCCATGGGCTTCGACGTCCTGTACATGCCGCCCATCCATCCCATCGGCGTGCAGCACCGCAAGGGACCCAACAACACCCTGGTTGCCGGCCCCAATGATCCCGGCTCGCCCTGGGCCATTGGAGCCAAGGAGGGCGGCCATGACGCCATCCACCCCGACCTCGGTTCCTTCGGGGACTTCGACGCCTTCGTGGCGCGGGCCAACGAACTGGGCCTGGAAGTTGCCCTGGACCTTGCGCTTCAGGCAGCCCCGGACCACCCTTGGGTGGAGTCCCATCCGGAATGGTTCACCACCCGGGTGGACGGCAGCATTGCCTACGCCGAAAACCCGCCGAAGAAGTACCAGGACATATATCCGCTCAATTTCGATAATGATCCTGAAGGGCTTTCCCGGGAAATTCTGCGGATTGTCCTGTTGTGGGTCAGCCACGGCGTAAAGATTTTCCGGGTGGATAACCCGCATACCAAACCGGTGTGGTTCTGGGAATGGCTTATTGCCGAAGTGAATAAAACGGTCCCGGGCGTGGTGTTCCTCGCCGAAGCGTTCACCCGCCCCGCCATGATGCACGCACTGGGCAGGGCCGGCTTCCAGCAGTCCTACACCTACTTCACCTGGCGCAACACCAAGAAGGAGATCGAGGCGTACTTCGACGAAGTCAGCCACGAATCCCCGGCCTTCTTCCGCCCCAACTTCTTCGTCAACACCCCGGACATCCTGACCGAATACCTGCAGTACGGCGGCCCCGCCGCGTTCCGGATCCGGGCGGTCCTTGCCTCCACCGGAAGCCCGCTCTGGGGCGTCTACGCCGGCTACGAACTGTACGAGCATGTGGCCCGGCCCGGCGCCGAGGAGTACATCGACAACGAGAAGTTCGAGTACAAGGCCCGCGACTGGGACGCCGCAGCCGAGTCCGGGCGCTCGCTGGCACCGTACATCACACGGCTGAACCACATCCGCCGTGACCACCCGGCGCTGCTGGACCTTCAGAACCTGACGGTCCACCAGAGCACGGACGAATCCACGGTGGTGTACTCCAAGCACAAGACCCTTCCCGACGGGACCAAGGACACCATCATCGTGGTGGTCAACGTGGACCCGCATGTCACCAAGGAAAGCAGCGTGGTGCTGGACCTGGCAGCCCTGGAGCTCGATCCGCAGGACCGCACCCCGGGCGGCGGCTTCTACGTTGACGACCTGATCTCCGGCCAAAGCTGGGAGTGGGGCGAGTACAACTATGTGCGGCTCGACCCGCACGTGGAACCGGCCCACATCCTGAGCGTGAGGAGAATGCATTCGTGAGTTTTAATCCGCAAAGTTCCGGCCACTTCACCCCAAAGAGCACGTTCGAGCTAAATGCCCCTGGCCTCCAGCATGACCCGCTGTGGTACCGCAAGGCCGTGTTCTATGAAGTACTTGTCAGGGCCTTTGCGGATGCCAACGGCGATGGGTCCGGGGATTTCTCCGGGCTCATCGACCGGTTGGATTACCTGCAGTGGCTGGGCGTTGACTGCCTCTGGCTGCCCCCGTTCTTCCAGTCACCGCTGCGCGACGGCGGCTACGACATCTCCGACTACAACTCCGTCCTGGACGAATTCGGCACCATCAGCGATTTCAAGCGCCTCGTGGCAGAAGCCCATGCCCGCGGCGTCCGGGTGATCATCGACCTGCCCCTGAACCACACTTCCGACCAGCACCCGTGGTTCCAGGAATCGCGGAAGGACCCGGACGGCCCTTTCGGGGACTTCTACGTCTGGAGCGACACGGACGAGAAGTACCAGGACGCGCGCATCATCTTCGTCGACACCGAGGAATCGAACTGGACGTTCGATCCCATCCGCCGGCAGTTCTTCTGGCACCGGTTCTTCAGCCACCAGCCTGACCTGAACTTCGAAAACCCGAAGGTGATCGACGCCGTCTTCGACGTTGTCCGGTTCTGGCTGGACCAGGGGATCGACGGTTTCCGGGCAGACGCCATCCCCTACCTCTTTGAGGAAGAGGGCACCAACTGCGAGAACCTCCCGGCCACCCACGAGTTCCTCCGCCGGCTGCGGGCCATGGTGGACGAAAGCTATCCCGGCCGCGTCATCATTGCCGAGGCAAACCAGCCGCCCACCGAAGTGGTGGAGTATTTCGGCACCGTTGAGGAACCCGAATGCCACATGGCGTTCCACTTCCCCATCATGCCCCGCCTCTATTACGCGCTGCGGGACCAGAAGGCCGCTCCCATCATCGAAACCATGCGCGACACCCCCGACATCCCCGAGGGCGCGCAGTGGGGAACATTCCTCCGGAACCACGACGAGCTGACCCTGGAGATGGTCACCGCCGATGAGCGCGCGGCGATGCTGGGCTGGTACGCCCCCGACCCCCGGATGCGGGCCAACATCGGCATCCGGCGCAGGCTGGCACCGCTGCTTGATAATTCCCGCGCCGAGATCGAGTTGATCAATGCCCTCCTGCTCTCGCTTCCGGGCAGCCCCTTCCTGTACTACGGGGACGAGATCGGCATGGGGGACAACATCTGGCTTGAGGACCGCGACGCCGTCCGCACCCCCATGCAGTGGAACCCGGACCGGAATGCCGGCTTCTCCCATGCGGATCCCGGCAAGCTGTACCTGCCGCCCATCCAGTCGCTGGTCTACAACTACGGCATGGCCAATGTCGAAGCGGAGGCTGCCCACTCCGGGTCCCTGCTGCGCTGGACCCGGCAGATCCTCAGCGTCCGCAAGAACCACCCGGCTTTCGGACTGGGCGGGTTCAAGCACGTGGAGGCGGACCACGACGCCGTCCTGGCCTACCTTCGTGAACTGCCGGACAGCAACCCTGCGGGCGTCGATGGAGAAATCATTTTGTGCGCCTTCAACCTCTCCCAGCACCCCGTCGCCGCCACGCTGCGCATTCCGGAATATGCCGGGCGCGGGTTGCGCGACGTCTTCGGTGGACAGATCTTCCCCGGCATCGGCGATGACGGCACCCTCACCCTGACCCTCGGAAGCCATGACTTCTTCTGGCTCCGCATGCGGTCGGCGGGGTCCAATCCGTCGTCGCCCTTCACCCAGGCCATGCCCATCCTGTCGATAGAGAACTGAGATGAACCAGCCAATCCTCACTCCCGCCCTGACCGCGCTGCTCAAGGAATGGCTGCCGCAGCAGCGATGGTTCCCCGTCAAGACACCCGATTTCGCCATTTCCCAGGCCGGCAGCCTGGGCCTGGAGGATCCCACCGGGCACGCCGCGCTGGCCGTATTCCTCCTCAACGTCACCATGGAGGGGCCCGACGGCGGCCCGCGCAGCGCCGTGGTCCAGGTCCCCTTGAGCTTCCGCCCGGCACCGGCCGGCGGCATGGAACGGGCGCTGGTAGGCGAAGCCGCAGGAATGGATCCAACCCGTCCCTGGGTCTACGACGCTGTCCACGACCCCGACTTCGTAGGCGCCTGGCTCGACCTCATCCGGGACGGGTCGAAGGCCGCAAGCGGCAGTGCCACCGGCTTCCGGGTGGAAGGGCCGCACCGCCTGCCCACTGCCAAGGGCGTGGTGAAGGTGCTCTCGGGGGAGCAGTCCAACAGTTCAGTCATCGTGGACGACGGCGAATCTGCCGCCATGGTGAAATTCTTCCGCGTCCTGTCGGACGGGACCAACCCGGAGATTGAAGTCGGTGCTGCCTTGACCAGGGCCGGCACAGCGGAAGTCCCCGCCACCCTGGGCTGGGTCCGCGGGGAGTGGCTCGGAAAATCCGGTAACGCCGGACAAAGCAGCCGCTACGTCCAAGGTGAGCTTGCGGTGGCCCACGAGTTCCTCGCCGGCGGCCGCGACGCCTGGCGGCTGGCGGTTGACGCCGCCCGCTCCGGCACCGACTTCACGGCAGAAGCCCGAGCCCTGGGCGCGGCCACCGCAACGGTGCACAAGCGGTTGGCGGAGGCACTGGGGCAGTCAGCCGAGCCCGAACCCGGAAAGGCGCCAGGAGCTGCTGTTGCCCAGCGTGTCCGCGCTGCTTGGGCGGAAGCCCGTGCCGCCGTCGGGCCTTACGACGACGCCCTGGACGCCCTGCTGGCTGACCTGGACAAGGTTCCCGCCGGGCCGCTGCAGCGCATCCACGGCGACCTCCACCTGGGCCAGATCCTCCTCGTGACCGGACAATCCGGCGACCAGTCGCGCTGGGCCATCCTGGATTTCGAGGGCGAGCCCCTGCGGCCCATCTCCGAACGGAACGTCCCGGACGTACCACTCCGGGACGTGGTGGGAATGCTGCGCTCCTTCGACTACGCGGCCGGTGCGGCGCAGCGCGAGCAGGAAGGTGCGCAGGTCCCGGACAGCTGGGTCGACGATTGCGCTGATGCCTTCCTTGCCGGGTACGCGGGGGTCATTCCCGGCACGGTGGACCGGACCTCGCCCCTGTTTGTGGCATTGTGGCTGGACAAGGCGCTGTACGAAGTTGTTTATGAAATGCGTAACAGGCCCGACTGGGTGGCGATTCCAGTAAACGCCTCCAGGCGGCTCCTAAGCGGTAACGGTGCCGGCGATCAGGCCGGTGCAGCATCGGAAGGTAACAAAATGACAGGCTCAGCACGAACTGACCAGCCGGGGGTGCCGCTGCACGTGGATGAAGGCACCCTGGGCAGGATCGCGAACGGTGAACACCACGCCCCCCACTCCGTCCTGGGCGCGCACCTGGACGACTACGGGCATGTCACCATCCGCACCGTGAAGCATCTTGCCGAAGCGATCACCGTGGTCACCCAAGCCGGTGAAGTGCCAATGCAGCACGAGGCACACGGCGTTTGGGTTGCGGTCCTGGATCCGCAGGACCAGGGCCACGTTCCCGACTACCGGCTCTCGGTCACCTACCCGGGCAAGGACCCGGTGACCATTGATGAGCCCTACCGCTACCTGCCCACCGTAGGCGAAGTGGACCTGCACCTCATTGGTGAAGGCCGGCACGAAAAACTGTGGCAGGTTCTCGGTGCCCACGTGCGGCACTACAAATCATCGCTTGGGGACGTCAACGGTGTGTCGTTCGCTGTCTGGGCCCCCAACGCGCAGGCCGTCCGGGTCAAGGGCGATTTCAACGCCTGGGACGGACGGGAAAACTCCATGCGGTCGCTGGGTTCCTCCGGTGTCTGGGAAGTGTTCATTCCCGGCGTCCCGGCAGGTGCCTGCTACAAGTACGAGATCCTGACACGGGGCGGCTACTGGGTGGAAAAGGCCGATCCGCTGGCCTTCGGCACGGAGGTGCCCCCACTGACGGCGTCCCGGGTGGTGGAACCTTCCTACGCCTTCAAGGACGACGAATGGATGGAAGCGCGGGCCAAACGGGACCCGCACAACTCGGCCATGAGCGTCTACGAAGTGCACCTCGGGTCCTGGCGGCTGGGCCTTGGCTACCGTGAACTCGCCGACGAACTGGTGGAGTACGTCAAGTGGCTCGGGTTCACGCACGTGGAATTCATGCCCGTCGCGGAGCATCCGTTCGGCGGTTCCTGGGGTTACCAGGTCACCTCCTATTTCGCACCCACGTCCAGGTTCGGACATCCCGACGAGTTCCGCTACCTGGTGGACGCCCTCCACCAGGCGGGCATCGGCGTGCTCCTGGACTGGGTGCCTGCACACTTCCCAAAGGATTCCTGGGCATTGGCCCAGTTCGACGGCGAGCCTCTTTACGAGCACGCGGATCCGGCGCTGGGGGAACATCCGGACTGGGGCACCCTGATCTTCGACTTCGGCCGCACCGAGGTCCGGAACTTCCTGGTGGCCAACGCGCTGTACTGGCTGGATGAGTTCCATATCGACGGCCTGCGCGTGGACGCGGTGGCCTCCATGCTCTACCTCGATTACTCCCGCCAGGAAGGCCAGTGGCGGCCCAACCGCTTCGGCGGAAGGGAAAACCTGGAAGCCATCTCCTTCCTGCAGGAAGTCAACGCCACCGTCTACAAGACACACCCCGGCGCCGTCATGATCGCGGAAGAGTCGACGGCCTTCCCGGGCGTCACCGCTCCCACCAGCCACGGTGGCCTGGGCTTCGGCCTGAAGTGGAACATGGGCTGGATGCACGACTCCCTCAAGTACATCTCCGAGGATCCCTTCAACCGCAAGTGGCACCACGGAACGGTCACCTTCTCCCTGGTCTACGCCTTCACGGAGAACTTCCTGCTGCCCATCAGCCACGATGAAGTTGTCCACGGCAAGGGCTCCATGCTCCGCAAGATGCCGGGCGACCGCTGGCAGCAGCTGGCCAACCTCCGCGCCTTCTTTGCCTACCAATGGGCGCACCCCGGCAAGCAGCTCATCTTCATGGGAACCGAGTTTGGCCAGGAAGCGGAGTGGTCTGAGCAGCACGGACTGGACTGGTGGCTCGCGGACATCCCCGCGCACCGCGGACTGCAGCTGCTGACCAAGGACCTGAACGAGCTGTACGCTGCCACACCCGCCCTCTACACCCAGGACAACGTTCCTGCGGGTTTCCAGTGGATCAACGGGGGAGACGCCGACCGTAACGTCCTGTCCTTCATCCGATGGGACGCCGACGGCAACCCGGTCGTCTGCGCCATCAACTTCTCCGGTACGCCGCACGTCGGCTACACCCTTGGAGTTCCCACGGCCGGCGCATGGACCGAGGTCCTTAATACGGACCACACCACCTACGGCGGATCGGGTGTGCTGAACAGTGGAGAGCTGAAGGCCACCAACGAGGGACAGGATGGCCAGCCGGCCACCCTTACTGTCACGCTTCCCCCGCTGGGAGCGTCCTACTTCAAGCCCGGGGCCGCATCGGCTGACCAGGCCGACGGGAAGAAATAACGGCAGATGCAGTAAGCGAAAGGCCCGGAATCCGCGTGGTTCCGGGCCTTTTGGCTGCCCGCAGGACGCCCTCCGGCAGCGGACTGGCGATCCGTAATTAGTGGTGGTAGAGTTTATTTCCGCGCTGCTCCACGGAGTCAGACGGAAAACCGAACCCCCCAAGCTAACGCT
This sequence comes from Arthrobacter sp. StoSoilB19, assembly GCF_019977275.1. Lineage (NCBI taxonomy): Bacteria > Bacillati > Actinomycetota > Actinomycetes > Micrococcales > Micrococcaceae > Arthrobacter > Arthrobacter sp. StoSoilB19. Next base: position 777,272 of record NZ_AP024650.1, read on the forward strand.
GAGGATGGTCGCGGACGCCGGTTTGACACGAGAGAGATCAGCCGGTAAGTTTGGAAAGTTGCTCCGGAGCGAGCCTGGACGTTGGTTTGGGTGGTGCCGGGTGTGTCTGTTGTTTGAGAACTCAATAGTGTGCCAAGTTTGTTGATACCGATTATGTATGTAATTGGTTGATTGTGCTGTGCCGCCACCCCGTGGTGTGCATGGTGTTTTTAGCTGGTTTCAAATTTTGTGCAGCTGTTTCTGCCGTTATTTCCGGTGGTTGTGGTTGTGTCTGTTTTTGTTTTACTTCAACGGAGAGTTTGATCCTGGCTCAGGATGAACGCTGGCGGCGTGCTTAACACATGCAAGTCGAACGATGATGCCAGCTTGCTGGTGGATTAGTGGCGAACGGGTGAGTAACACGTGAGTAACCTGCCCTTGACTCTGGGATAAGCCTGGGAAACTGGGTCTAATACCGGATATGACCTTCCATCGCATGGTGGTTGGTGGAAAGCTTTTGTGGTTTTGGATGGACTCGCGGCCTATCAGCTTGTTGGTGGGGTAATGGCCTACCAAGGCGACGACGGGTAGCCGGCCTGAGAGGGTGACCGGCCACACTGGGACTGAGACACGGCCCAGACTCCTACGGGAGGCAGCAGTGGGGAATATTGCACAATGGGCGAAAGCCTGATGCAGCGACGCCGCGTGAGGGATGACGGCCTTCGGGTTGTAAACCTCTTTCAGTAGGGAAGAAGCGTAAGTGACGGTACCTGCAGAAGAAGCGCCGGCTAACTACGTGCCAGCAGCCGCGGTAATACGTAGGGCGCAAGCGTTATCCGGAATTATTGGGCGTAAAGAGCTCGTAGGCGGTTTGTCGCGTCTGCCGTGAAAGTCCGGGGCTCAACTCCGGATCTGCGGTGGGTACGGGCAGACTAGAGTGATGTAGGGGAGACTGGAATTCCTGGTGTAGCGGTGAAATGCGCAGATATCAGGAGGAACACCGATGGCGAAGGCAGGTCTCTGGGCATTAACTGACGCTGAGGAGCGAAAGCATGGGGAGCGAACAGGATTAGATACCCTGGTAGTCCATGCCGTAAACGTTGGGCACTAGGTGTGGGGGACATTCCACGTTTTCCGCGCCGTAGCTAACGCATTAAGTGCCCCGCCTGGGGAGTACGGCCGCAAGGCTAAAACTCAAAGGAATTGACGGGGGCCCGCACAAGCGGCGGAGCATGCGGATTAATTCGATGCAACGCGAAGAACCTTACCAAGGCTTGACATGAACCGGACCGCTGCAGAAATGTGGTTTCCCCTTTGGGGCTGGTTTACAGGTGGTGCATGGTTGTCGTCAGCTCGTGTCGTGAGATGTTGGGTTAAGTCCCGCAACGAGCGCAACCCTCGTTCTATGTTGCCAGCACGTGATGGTGGGGACTCATAGGAGACTGCCGGGGTCAACTCGGAGGAAGGTGGGGACGACGTCAAATCATCATGCCCCTTATGTCTTGGGCTTCACGCATGCTACAATGGCCGGTACAAAGGGTTGCGATACTGTGAGGTGGAGCTAATCCCAAAAAGCCGGTCTCAGTTCGGATTGGGGTCTGCAACTCGACCCCATGAAGTCGGAGTCGCTAGTAATCGCAGATCAGCAACGCTGCGGTGAATACGTTCCCGGGCCTTGTACACACCGCCCGTCAAGTCACGAAAGTTGGTAACACCCGAAGCCGGTGGCCTAACCCCTTGTGGGAGGGAGCTGTCGAAGGTGGGACTGGCGATTGGGACTAAGTCGTAACAAGGTAGCCGTACCGGAAGGTGCGGCTGGATCACCTCCTTTCTAAGGAGCACCTCCAACTCTTCTGTGCTGGTGAATGCCGGTGTGGGGGGTTGTCAGGAAGCAAGCCCGCAGCATGGACGATTGTTCCGTGGCGGGTGCTCATGGGTGGAATATCAGCAAATAGCGGCTGCGTGTTTTTTTGTCTTGTCTAGTACGAGCCAGTGATGGTTCTGGAACGGTGGGCGCGGGGATGCGTGGTTTTGTGTTTGGCACACTGTTGGGTCCTGAGGCAACAGGGCCGGGGAGGGGTTGCTGCGGCTTTGGTCGTGGTGGTTCCTTGTCGGGTTTGTTTGTTTCTGGTTTCCCTGCCGTGACGTTCCGTGCGCCTGTTTGGGTGTGTGGGGTGTGTGGTGTGGGGTTGTTGTTTGAGAACTACATAGTGGACGCGAGCATCTTGTATAAGAAGCAATTTCCAAGATTAATGAACCTGGATCTGGCTGCGCTGTTGATGCCCTTTGGGTGTTGGGGTGTGGTTGGTTTCTGTGGTTCTCTCGAGAAATGTTTTTGATCTTTGTGGTCAAGTTTTTAAGAGCACACGGTGGATGCCTTGGCATTAGGAGCCGAAGAAGGACGTAGGAATCTGCGATAAGCCTGGGGGAGTCGATAACCGGACTGTGATCCCAGGGTGTCCGAATGGGGAAACCCCGCCGAGCGCGCGAGTGACTCGGTGACCCGTACCTGAACACATAGGGTGCGTGGGGGGAACGCGGGGAAGTGAAACATCTCAGTACCCGCAGGAAGAGAAAACAATAGTGATTCCGTTAGTAGTGGCGAGCGAACGCGGATCAGGCTAAACCGTTCCATGTGTGATAGCCGGCGGGCGTTGCATGGTCGGGGTTGTGGGACTTTCCATACCAGTTCTGCCGGGCTGGTGGGGTGTGATGTGCGCGCATAGGTGAACGGTTTTGAAAGGCCGGCCAGAGAGGGTGTTAGTCCCGTAACCGTAATGTGTTTGTACCGCCTGTGAGAGTATCCCAAGTAGTACGGGGCCCGAGAAATCCCGTGCGAATCTGTCAGGACCACCTGATAAGCCTAAATACTCCCTAATGACCGATAGCGGACCAGTACCGTGAGGGAAAGGTGAAAAGTACCCCGGGAGGGGAGTGAAACAGTACCTGAAACCGTGTGCTTACAATCCGTCGGAGCCAGTCTGATTCTGGTGACGGCGTGCCTTTTGAAGAATGAGCCTGCGAGTTAGTGTTACGTCGCGAGGTTAACCCGTGTGGGGCAGCCGTAGCGAAAGCGAGTCTGAATAGGGCGTGTGAGTGGCGTGATCTAGACCCGAAGCGAAGTGATCTACCCATGGCCAGGTTGAAGCGACGGTAAGACGTCGTGGAGGACCGAACCCACTTCAGTTGAAAATGGAGGGGATGAGCTGTGGGTAGGGGTGAAAGGCCAATCAAACTTCGTGATAGCTGGTTCTCCCCGAAATGCATTTAGGTGCAGCGTTGCGTGTTTCTTGCTGGAGGTAGAGCTACTGGATGGCTAATGGGCCCTACAAGGTTACTGACGTCAGCCAAACTCCGAATGCCGGTAAGTGAGAGCGCAGCAGTGAGACTGTGGGGGATAAGCTTCATAGTCGAGAGGGAAACAGCCCAGACCACCAACTAAGGCCCCTAAGCGTGTGCTAAGTGGGAAAGGATGTGGAGTTGCCCAGACAACCAGGAGGTTGGCTTAGAAGCAGCCACCCTTAAAAGAGTGCGTAATAGCTCACTGGTCAAGTGATTCCGCGCCGACAATGTAGCGGGGCTCAAGTACACCGCCGAAGTTGTGGCATTCACATTTTAGCTAAGCCCTTGTGGTTCAGGCGTGTGGATGGGTAGGGGAGCGTCGTGTGGGCGGTGAAGTCGCGGTGTAAACCAGCGGTGGAGCCTACACGAGTGAGAATGCAGGCATGAGTAGCGAAAGACGGGTGAGAAACCCGTCCGCCGAATGATCAAGGGTTCCAGGGTCAAGCTAATCTGCCCTGGGTAAGTCGGGACCTAAGGCGAGGCCGACAGGCGTAGTCGATGGACAACGGGTTGATATTCCCGTACCGGCGAAAAACCGCCCATGCTGAGCGGGGGATACTAACTGCCCGAAGCCTGCCCGAGCGCCCTTGTGGTGTGAGGGTTTTGGTGGAGCGCAGGACCTGATCCCGGGAGGCAAGCGTATTAACAGGTGTGACGCAGGAAGGTAGCCGAGCCGGGCGATGGTTGTCCCGGTCTAAGGATGTAGGGCGAGTGGTAGGCAAATCCGCCACTCATGGTGCCTGAGATCTGATGGGACCCCCGTTTGGGGGGATTTGGTGATCCTATGCTGCCGAGAAAAGCATCGACGCGAGGTTTTAGCCGCCCGTACCCCAAACCGACACAGGTGATCAGGTAGAGAATACCAAGGCGATCGAGAGAATTATGGTTAAGGAACTCGGCAAAATGCCCCCGTAACTTCGGGAGAAGGGGGGCCCCAACCTTGATACACCCTTTGCGGTGTGGAGGGGATCGGGGCCGCAGAGACCAGGGGGAAGCGACTGTTTACTAAAAACACAGGTCCGTGCGAAGTCGCAAGACGATGTATACGGACTGACTCCTGCCCGGTGCTGGAAGGTTAAGAGGACCGGTTAGCCGCAAGGCGAAGCTGAGAATTTAAGCCCCAGTAAACGGCGGTGGTAACTATAACCATCCTAAGGTAGCGAAATTCCTTGTCGGGTAAGTTCCGACCTGCACGAATGGAGTAACGACTTCCCCGCTGTCTCAACCATAAACTCGGCGAAATTGCAGTACGAGTAAAGATGCTCGTTACGCGCAGCAGGACGGAAAGACCCCGAGACCTTTACTATAGTTTGGTATTGGTGTTCGGAGTGGCTTGTGTAGGATAGGTGGGAGACGTTGAAGCCCGGACGCCAGTTCGGGTGGAGTCATCGTTGAAATACCACTCTGGTCACTTTGGACATCTAACTTCGGCCCGTAATCCGGGTCAGGGACAGTGCCTGATGGGTAGTTTAACTGGGGCGGTTGCCTCCTAAAAAGTAACGGAGGCGCCCAAAGGTTCCCTCAGCCTGGTTGGCAATCAGGTGTCGAGTGTAAGTGCACAAGGGAGCTTGACTGTGAGAGAGACATCTCGAGCAGGGACGAAAGTCGGGACTAGTGATCCGGCGGTACATTGTGGAATGGCCGTCGCTCAACGGATAAAAGGTACCTCGGGGATAACAGGCTGATCTTGCCCAAGAGTCCATATCGACGGCATGGTTTGGCACCTCGATGTCGGCTCGTCGCATCCTGGGGCTGGAGTAGGTCCCAAGGGTTGGGCTGTTCGCCCATTAAAGCGGTACGCGAGCTGGGTTTAGAACGTCGTGAGACAGTTCGGTCCCTATCCGCTGCGCGCGCAGGAAATTTGAGAAGGGCTGTCCTTAGTACGAGAGGACCGGGACGGACGAACCTCTGGTGTGTCAGTTGTACTGCCAAGTGCACCGCTGATTAGCTACGTTCGGATGGGATAACCGCTGAAAGCATCTAAGCGGGAAGCTCGCTTCGAGATGAGATTTCCATACACCCTCGGGTGTGAGAGGCCCCCAGCCAGACCACTGGGTTGATAGGCCGGATGTGGAAGCGAGGACTAACGACTCGTGAAGCTGACCGGTACTAATAGGCCAACAACTTACACCACACAGATACATACAAACTCTGCTTGCGTCCACTATGTGGTTCCCAACCAACAACCCCCCAACACACGGGTTGTCACGGCACGGAACCACCACAACTGAATAACAACACCACAATGTTGTAACCACCAGACTTCCCACCCCCGAACAAAACACCGGGCGGGCGGGTACAAGGGTTACGGCGGTCATAGCGTGGGGGAAACGCCCGGTCCCATTCCGAACCCGGAAGCTAAGACCCACAGCGCCGATGGTACTGCACCCGGGAGGGTGTGGGAGAGTAGGTCACCGCCGGACACACATTAAGCAGGGCCCTGACAACGAATGTCAGGGCCCTGCTGCTTTAACCGAACAGCACAAAGAGGATGCCCTGCCTCCGGGCGGACTCTACCCCCGGGCACCGTGCCCGGGGGTAGAGTAGTCCCTCATGAGCAGCATCTTCAGCCACCCGCAGGACCCTTTCGAAGAAGCCGGACAGCGGGCAATTGAGCCGCTGGAACCGGTGGTCCACACCGTAGTCGTGCCCGGTCCCGTGGCCCGGGCTTTCGTTGGTTTCACGGAGCACACCCACCTCTGGTGGCCCCTTGAGCAGCACAGTGTCTATGGTGCCGGCTCCTACGTGGAGTTTGAAGAGAACCTCATCCTCGAAACAGCCGATGACGGCCGCACCAGTATCTGGGGAACCCTTGATGACTGGCAGCCGCCCCTGTCCTTCCATGCCACCTGGCATCCCGGCACTACGGCGCTGTGGTCCACCGAGCTCCTGGTGGCGTTCCGCGCCCTCGGCGGCGGAACTGAAGTCCGGGTCTTCCATGAAGGGTGGGAAGGCGCCGAGGATCCTGCCGCCGCGCGTCAAGAGTACGCGGAGGCGTGGCCCCGGATCCTGGACAGGTATGCGCGGTTCATGGGCGCCGGGGACGCCGCAGAGGACAGCGCGACTGGAGGCGTGGCCTAGCCCCGCCCCGCGGCCTTGTCCGGCGGCACGGCGGTGCTGTTCCGGATCACAAACTCCGTAGGGTATTCCTGGTCCCGCGCTCCATCCGCCGCTAGGCCGCCGTCGGAACCTGCGCCCTCGGAACTTGCGCCCTCGGAACTTCCACCCGCATTGTCCAGCAGGGCCAAAGCAGTGGCAGCCGCGAGCCTTCCCTGTCCGCGTGGATCCTGGCTGATGGTGGTCAGCCCAAAGGTCTCTGCAAGTTCGTGCCCGTCAATCCCCACGACGGAAAGGTCCTGTGGGACCTGAAGGCCGAAGTCCCGGGCGGCGAGCATGATGCCCACGGCCATCTCGTCGGACGCGGCGAAGACTGCGGTGGGGCGGTCAGCGGAGGTGCCCAGGAGCCGGCGGCCCGCCGCGTACGCGCCCTGGATGGTGAAGTCGGCCGTGGCCTGCCACTCTTGCCGCACCGTCAGCCCGGCTGCTGCCATAGCCGCTGCAAAGCCCTTCTGGCGCAGCTGCGGAAGGTTGAAGTCCCGGTTCAAGGCCGCATCCCCGGTAACATGCGCGATCCGGGTATGGCCCAGCCCGATCAGGTGCCGGGTGGCCATCATGGCCAGGCCTTCGTCGTCGATCCTTATGGTCGAGGCGCCCCGCAGCGCCCCGCCGATGCCCACAATCGGACGGTGCACGGCGAGCAGCTGGCCGATCTCTTCCTCGCTGAGTACCAGCGCCACCGCAATGACGGCGTCCAGGCGTTTCCGCAGCAGGAAGTCGTTCAAAATGCTGCTGCGGTGCTCCGGCTGCTCTCCCACGTTGTACAGCGTCAGGTCGTAGCCGGCGTCCAGGAGGGCTTCCGAAACGCCCTCCAGGACCGAAGAGAAATACCAGCGCTGGACGTTGGGCACCACCAGGCCGATGTTGTGGTTCCGCCCGGAGGCGAGGCTGGAGGCGTGGTAAGAGGGGACGAACCCGAGTTCCCGTGCCGCCTCCTGCGCAAGGCGGCGGCTCCTGGAGGAGACGTTGGACTTGCCGCTCAGCGCCCTGGAGACGGTGGCCACGGACAGGCCGGCCCGGCTGGCAACTTCTTTGATGCCCGCCATGGTCAGCCTGCTGCTGTGATGCGGATCCAGGCGGTTTCGCCCGAAGCCAGCAGTCCTTCCGTGCCGGACCTCGTACTGCGGATAAGGACGCGGCCCGCAGGTATCTCCAGCGGCTCGTGGTTCAGGTTCATAACCACCAGCGTAGTGCCGTTGAGGTAGCCCAGCGATGACCCGGTGCACCAGTCCTCGGCCCAGGACAGGGATCCCCGGCCCAGGTCCAGGTCGCGGCGGCGTGCCAGGGCGTCGCGGTAGAGGGACAGGTGCGACGACGGCGATTCCGCCTGCAGGTCCCTCGCCAACCCGCCAAAGGAAGCGGGAATGGGCAGCCATGGTTCATTTCCCGAACCGAAGCCCAGGTGTTGTTCTCCGGCACGCCAGGGCAGCGGCACCCGGCAGCCGTCACGGCCAAGCCGCTGCCCGCCGGTCCGGGCGAACGTGGGGTCCTGGCGCAGGTGGCCGGGGATGTCGATGCCGTCCGGCAGCCCCAGCTCCTCGCCCTGGTAGAGGTAGGCGGCACCGGGCAGTCCCAGCATGAACAGCGAGGCAGCAGCTGCGCGCTGCCGGCCGAGTTCCTCATCCGGCTGGGGATCGGCCGCCCCGATGCCGTCGCCGTCCCGTGGGCCATGGCCGTTGTAGCCAAACCGGCTGGCATGGCGGACCACATCGTGGTTGGACAGCACCCATGTGCTCGGGGCGCCGACGCCGTCAAGGACGGTCAGGGAATCGGTGATGACCGAGCGCAGCCGGTAGACGTCCAGGCCCGCATGGAGGTAGGGGAAATTGAACGCCTGGTGCATCTCGTCGGGCCTGACCCAGTGGGCCAGCCGGTGAAGGTCCACGCTTGCCTCGGCGCAGAGGATCCGGTCCGGGCCGTACTCGTCCAGGATCAGCCGCCAGTTGCGGTAGATGTCGTGGACGCCGGGTTGCCCGAACATGGGTGCCTCGTGGCCGGGGTACCCGTCGCTGTTGCCGCCATCGGCCCGGCCGCCCCAGGCGGGCAGGCCCGGGGCCTTGACCAGGGCATGGGCTACGTCCACCCGGAAACCGGACACGCCGCGGTCCAACCAGAAACGCAGCACGCGCTCGAACTCGGCGTGGACGGCGGGGTTGTCCCAGTTGAAGTCCGGCTGGGAGGAGTCAAAGAGGTGCAGGTACCACTGGCCCGGCCGGCCGTCGGCGTCTGTTACCCGTGTCCAGGCAGGTCCGCCAAAGTGTGACTGCCAGTTGTTCGGTGGCTCCTCTCCGTCAGGCCCGGTGCCGTCACGGAAGATGAACATGTCCCGTTCGGGGCTACCGGCCGGTGCCGCAAGGGCTGCCTGGAACGCCGGATGCTGGTCCGAACAGTGGTTGGGCACCAGGTCCACGATGACCCGCAGGCCCAGGCGGTGGGATTCGGCCATCATGACGTCGAAGTCGGCGAGTGTGCCAAAGATCGGGTCAACGTCGCAGTAGTCGCTGACGTCGTATCCGGCGTCACGCTGGGGGGAACGGTAAAAGGGTGACAGCCAAACAGCGTCGACACCCAGGTCCGCCAGATGCGGCAGTTCCTCGGTAATTCCCGCGAGGTCTCCCACGCCGTCACCGTTCAGGTCCCGGAATGACCGGGGGTAGACCTGATAGATCACGGCAGAGCGCCACCAGCCGGGAGCGGTATCGGCAGCGTGGATGAGCGTCAGGGGGCCAGTGGCAGCTGAGGTGTCCTGGGTCACAGTATCGACAGACATGAAAGCCAGCATAGCGGCGGACGGGCGATAAATGAAAACGCTTCCATACATGTTTCGCCTAATTTTACACGAACTTTCGAGGCTCTGCAGTCCAACAACTGGAAGCGATTGCACGCCGGCAAATCCAGAAGACCGGAGCGTCGCACGCCCTAGACTGGGTAGACATGTCCGACGACGGGTGGAGGCTTTGTGGGAAGCATCGTTGACGAGCTGGAGGCCATCCTGGCGCCAGGGCAGCTGGATGTCAGCGAGGTCTCGCTCCGGCGGTACGCCATCGACCAGGCCCCCGTCATCGATTTCCAGCTTCCCCTGGCGGTGGTGTTCGCCGAATCAGTGGCCGACGTGCAGGCGGTGATGAAAACCTGCGCCGGCAGCGGAGTGGCCATTGTCCCCCGGGGTGCGGGTACAGGCGTTTCCGGTGGTGCCCATGCCACCAGGAACTGCATCATCCTTTCGCTGGAGCGGATGAACCGGATCCTCGCCCTGAACCCAGACGATGAGACAGCCATGGTGGAGCCCGGCGTGGTGAACGCGGTCCTCAACGAAGCCGCAGCAGCGCACGGCCTCATGTATGCCCCCGATCCGGCCAGTTTCCGAAGCTCCACCATCGGCGGGAACGTGGCCACCAATGCCGGCGGCCTGCGCTGCGCCAAGTACGGGGTCACCAGGGATTCGGTCCTGGCACTGGATGTGGTCCTGGCCGACGGGTCCCTCATCCACACAGGCCACCAAACCTTCAAAGGCGTGGCGGGCTATGACCTGACGGGCCTCTTCGTGGGATCCGAAGGAACCCTGGGCGTCGTCGTCGGAATCACCGTGCGCCTGAAGTACCTGCCACGGGAAGTCCACACCGTGGCCGCCTTCTACCCGGACTTCAGGATGGCTGCCGCAGGGGTCCTGGCCGTAGGCAAGGCACGCGTCCAGCCGGCGATCACGGAACTGCTCGACGGCGGTACCCTGGCCCAGCTCGACGACATCCACGGCTCCGACCTCACCGCCCGCGGAAAATCACTCCTGCTGGTCCAGACCGACGGGTTTGGCGCCGCCGCGGAAGCGGAGGTTGTGCGCCAGGTCCTCCGCGCCGGCGGGGCAACGGTGACTACTGAGGCAAGCGCCGAGGCGGAGCGCCTGGTGGAACTCCGCCGGCACAGCAGGGGGACGGAGGTGGACGACGAGTACCGTGTAGGCGAGGACGTGGCCGTTCCCCGCTCCCGGTTGGTGGACTACGTCGCGGAACTCGAAGCCATGGCCGCCAGGCAGCAGGTACACCTCAAGGTGGTGGCCCACGCGGGTGACGGCAACCTGCACCCCACATTTTGGATCGACCGGCAGGGGGCAAGCGTGGACTCCGCAGCCATGCAGCGGCTGCAGGCGGCACTGGACGAGTCCATCACCGCGGCGCTGGCGATGGGCGGCACCATCACCGGTGAGCACGGAGTAGGGCAGTACAAGCTCCGGTGGCTGGGACAGGAGCAGCCGGAACCGGTGCGGGAGCTCCAGCGCAGGATCAAGGACCTGTTCGATCCCGCGGGGATCCTCAACCCCGGTAAGGCGATCTAGGACTCAGTCGTCCGAATCCGGGTATTCGTCCACCGATTCGTCTTCGCCGTAACGGGACTCCTCGGTCTCCACCTCAAGGATTTTCAGCAGCTCGGTATCAGGGTTCAGCATGATCGCGGCCTCGTCCCGGCGGTGCCGGAGGATCGAGTCGATGTAGGACTGGACAGCTTCCGCCAGCGGAATGTGGCGCTCCTGCTTCTCGGACATGTACCACCGGTGCTCCAGGACCTCGTGGACCACTTCGGCGTGCTCCAGTTTGCCGGACAGGTCCCGGGGAATGGCGCGCACGATCGGTTCGAAGATCTGGCTGACCCACAGGTGGGCGCTGTATTCCTCATCCATGTCCGGGTTGTTGTCCGCCCGGAAGGAGTCCATGTCATTGAGGAGGCGGCGGGCCTGGTTCTCCTGGGCGTCCAGGCCGGTAAGCCGCAGCAGCCGCCGCTGGTGGTGCCCCGCGTCCACCACCTTGGGCTGGAGCTGGATGGTGGAGCCGTTCTGGGTGGTCTTTATGGCGTATTCCTCGACGTCGAAGCCGAGTTCGTTCAGGCGCCGGATGCGGGCGCTCACCCGCCAGCGTTCGCCCAGCTCAAAGGATTCCTTCTCCGTCAGCTCGGCCCACAGCCGCCGGTAGCTGTCCATGATCAGCTCACTGGTGGCCACGGGGTCCACCTTTTCCTCGATGAGACCGCCATCCAGGAGGTCCATCAGCTCGCCGGCGATGTTCACCCTGGCGATCTCAAGGTCGTATTCGCGCTGGCCGGTGGAGAGGTCGGGGTAGAGCTCACCGGTTTCGGCGTCCACCAGGTAGGCGGCAAACGCGCCGGCGTCGCGGCGGAACAGGGTGTTGGACAGCGAGACGTCGCCCCAGTAGAACCCGATCAGGTGCAGCCGCACCATGAGCAGCGCCTGGGCGTCGATGAGGCGGGTCAGGGTGTCCTTGCGCAGCATCTGCGAAAACAGTGCGCGGTACGGCATGGAGAATTTCAGGTGCCGGGTCACCAGGACGGGGTTCAGCGGGCGTCCGTCAGGGGTGGTGCGGCCGGTGATCACGGCCACGGGTTCCACGCAGGGGACGTCCAGCCGGGCCAGCTTGCGCAGCATGTGGTACTCGTGCCGGGCCACATGCTCGGAGGTTTCCTTGATGGCAATCACCGAGCCGCCAAGGTGGGCGAAGCGCACGATGTGCCGGGAGATGCCCCGGGGGAGTGCGGCCAGGTACTGCGCCGGCCACTCCTCGAGGGCGATGTGCCAGGGCAGGTCCAGCAGCTCCGGATCCGCCGCTGCGGCGGTGATGCTCAGCGAGGAGGCTACCGAAGCGGCCTTGTTCTCGTCGGCGCTGGCGGCCACGAACCGCGGGAGCTTACCCACCTGGGCATAGTCTGTGGGTTCGTCATGCCACTGGGCGCTGTGTTCCTCGGTCATGGGCTCAATTCTTCCGTACTCAGGGCAGGGACGGTAAATCCTGTGCGGCCATGGTTAAAGGCCGACGGCGGCCCGCACCGTTGCGAAAAGGTGCGGACCGCCGTCAGTTACGCGCGTGGGTGGGCCCACGCCGTTAGGGTGCCGGTGGGGAGTTTAGTCGCCCAGGCGCAGGCCGGTCTTCGTGTCGAAGAGGTGCACGTGGCCGGACTGCGGACGGACGTAAATGACCTCGCCCTTCATCGGGGGGCGGCGGCCATCGACACGGGCCACGATGTCGTGGTCCTTGCCGTCCAGCGTGGTGTGGCCGTAGACGTAGGCGTCGGCGCCGAGCTCTTCAACGACATCTACCTCAACCTTCAGGCCTTCGCCGTGCGGAGCGGTTTCCAGGTCCTCGGGACGGCTGCCCAGCGTAACCGTGGAGCCGTGTGCCTCTTCGAGGACGTCGCGCGGCACGGGGTAGACGGTGCCGCCGAACTGGACGCCGCCGTCGACGACGGGAAGTTCCAGCAGGTTCATGGCGGGGGAGCCGATGAAGCCGGCAACGAAGACGTTCTTGGGGCGGTCGTAGAGGTTGCGGGGGGTGTCCACCTGCTGCAGCAGGCCGTCCTTCAGCACGGCGACGCGGTCGCCCATGGTCATGGCCTCGACCTGGTCGTGCGTGACGTAGACGGTGGTGACGCCCAGGCGGCGGGTCAGAGATGCGATCTGGGTGCGGGTCTGGACACGGAGCTTGGCGTCCAGGTTGGACAGCGGCTCATCCATGAGGAAGACCTGGGGGTTACGGACGATTGCGCGGCCCATGGCAACACGCTGGCGCTGGCCGCCGGAGAGTGCCTTCGGCTTGCGGTCCAGGTACTGCTCAAGGTCAAGGAGCTTTGCGGCTTCGCGGACGCGCTCGGCGCGCTCTTCCTTGGAGACGCCGGCGATCTTCAGGGCGAAGCCCATGTTGTCGGCCACAGTCATGTGCGGGTACAACGCGTAGTTCTGGAAAACCATCGCGATGTCGCGGTCCTTCGGCGGAACATCGGTGACGTCACGGTCACCGATCAGGATGCGGCCTGCGTTGACGTCCTCCAGGCCGGCGAGCATGCGCAGGGAGGTGGACTTGCCGCAGCCGGAGGGTCCAACGAGGACCAGGAATTCGCCATCGGCGATGTCGATGTTGAGCTTATCGACGGCGGGCTTATCTGTGCCCGGGTACAGACGCGTAGCGTTATCAAAAGTAACTGTAGCCACAGTTATCAATCCCTTCACCGGCAGGTACGTGCCGGACGATCCGTTGTGAATGGTTCATGTTTATTCAGTTGTGTTCCCACAAAATGCTCCGCGGCTTTGCGCGGAGCACCACGTGACGCCGCACGGTTGTTGTGCGCCACATCACACCCAAGAGTATGCCAGAAGTTGCTTCTTTTACCGCAAATGTTACGGATGTCACATGTGCTTCCGGCCGCGGGCTATCCGGAAGCGGCCTGGGGGTCTTCCTCGGCGACGGCGATGCTCCGCTCCTGGAGCAGGGCTTCCAGCAGCTCCGCGATATGGACAGGCGCCTCCACCCGGTATTGGGCCTGGGTGAAATCGAGGCCAACCTTGACCCCTACGTCGCCTGGTTCAAGCCGGCCGAAAGCGTCCTCGTCCGTCACGTCATCACCGGCGAACAGCACGGCAGTGGCCCCGGTGGCCTGCCGCAGGAAGCTGACGCCTTCGCCCTTGGAGGCATTGACCACGGAGGTCTCCAGGACGCGCTTGCCCTCCTTGAGGAAGATGCCCTTTCGCTCCTGGAGCACCGACCGGGCTGCTGACACCGCGTCCTCGGCCACGTCATCCGCAGCCAGTCGGGTGTGCAGGACGACGCCGGCGGGCTTGTATTCCAGGGACGTGCCAGGCGCCTCCGCGACGATAGCCGCCAACTCGGCGCGCACCTCTTCAAGGAGGGTCTTCTGGCCGTCGTCCAGCGTCAGTTCCGTGGAGCCCGGCCCAAGCCAGGCTTCGGCCCCATGGCTGCCAATCAGCAGGGTGTCCACGGGCGGGGACGCCACCTCGCGCAGGCTGGCGAGGGCGCGCCCGGAGATGAGTGCCGTCGTCGTGCGTGGAAGCACGGCGAGCCCCGCGAGCGCCGCGGCTGAGCGTGGAAGCGGCCGCGCATCCTGGGCGCGGCCCACGATGGGGGCGATGGTCCCGTCAAAGTCCATGGCCACCAGCAGGTGCTCCGTACCGGCAATGCGGTGCAGCGCTTCCCGCAGTTCGGGGGTGAGCGCCAGCGCTGCCTTGGTGTGGCCGTCAGGAGTCATCGCGGACCACCTTCTCGTTCAGTGCGTTCAGGAAGTCGGCGGACCAGTGGTCCACGTCGTGTTCGAGGATTTGCTTCCGCATGGCCCGCATCCTGCGGCCGGACTCCCGCGGCTGCATCTCCACGGCACGCATGATGGCGCTCTTGAGGCCGTCGATGTCGTGCGGGTTCATCAGCAGTGCCTGCTTGAGCTGGTCGGCTGCGCCGGCGAACTCACTGAGGACCAGCGCGCCGTCGTTGTTGGTGCGCGCCGTGACGTATTCCTTGGCGACCAGGTTCATGCCGTCCCGAAGGGCCGTGACCAGCATGACGTCGGCGGCAAGGTACAGCGCCACCATCTCCTCCACGGGGTAGCTGTGGTGCAGGTAGCGGACGGCGGTGTTCTCGATGGTGTCGTAGGTGCCGTTGATGTGGCCCACCGTGCCCTCCACCTCCTCACGCAGGAGCCGGTACTGCTCGACGCGCTCGCGGCTGGGGCTGGCCACCTGGATCAGGGTGGCGTCTCCAACCGAGAGCTTGCCGTCTGCCAGGAGCTCCTCGAAGGCTTTAAGCCGGTGCCTGATGCCCTTGGTGTAATCCAGTCGGTCGACGCCGAGCAGGATGGTCTTCGGGTTCCCCAGATCCTGGCGGATCTGGCGGGCGCGCTCAATGATGTCCGGCCTGGCGGCTAGCTCGCTGATGTGCTTGACGTCGATGGAGATGGGGAAGGCCTGTGCCCGGGCAATGTGTGTGACCTGCCCGTCCTGGCCCTTTACGTGGACCTGCTGCTGCTTAACGCTGGCACCGAGGAAACGGCGAGCGGAGCGCATGAAGTTTCCGGCATCGCTGGGCCGCTGGAAACCCACCAGGTCTGCGCCGAGGAGTCCGTCGATGATGGCCTGGCGCCACGGCAGCTGGGCAAAGATCTCCGGCGGAGGAAACGGGATGTGGTTGAAGAATCCGATGCGCAGGTCCGGCCGCGCCTCGCGCAGCATGCGGGGCACCAGTTGGAGCTGGTAATCCTGCACCCACACGGTGGCGCCTTGGTCCGCATGCTGTACGACGGCGTCGGCGAACCTGCGGTTGACCCTTCGGTAGGCGTCCCACCAGGTGCGGTGGAACTCCGGCGGGGCAATGACGTCATGGTAGAGCGGCCAGAGGGTGGCGTTGGAAAACCCCTCGTAGTACAGCTCCACGTCGTCGTTGCTGAGCTGGACCGGGACGAGGTCCATGCCGCCGTGGCTGAAGGGTTTGACAGTCTCGTCCGGCGCGCCGTGCCATCCGACCCAGGCGCCGTCTGTCTTGGTCATCATGGGGGCCAGGGCGGTCACCAGTCCCCCGGGGGAGCGGCGCCAGCCAGACTCGTCATCACCGGCATCCCCTGCCGCGACCCGGTCAACAGGCAGCCTGTTGGAGACCACCATGAAGTCGTACTTCGTATGGCCGGCATGGCTGGGACCGGAGCTGCCGGCCGTTGCTTTGCCGGCGGGTTTTTCCTGGACGGGTGTTTGCATTGCTGCCCCCTGGGGTTGCTTGTGCCTCTTAGCCACCCTAGCCGGACGGAATCATCGGGGCTATTCGTCCGTTGGTCAAGCCGGTGGAATGGTTGAAACCGCAAGCGCTCAGCTTTCTCCCCTAAAATGTTGGAGTGCCACGAAGTGGTCCCCCTACGTCGACCGACCCAAGGAACTCATGAGCCCCGCAAACGAAGTACGTAAGTCCAAGGCTGAGCGAACCGCGGAGGCGCGGGAAAAGGCGCGCCTGATCAGGGAAGAGCAGCTGAAGAAGGACAAGCGCAACAAGCTGCTGATCGGCTGGGGCATCGTGGCGGCAGTGGTGGCCATCCTGGTGGTGGTGGCGCTGGTGGTGACGAACAGCCTCAAGCAGAACGCCCCCATAGCGGACCAGGGCCCCACGCCTGCCAACGCCAACGTGCATGGCGGCGTCACTTTGCTGGCCAATACGGATGTGGCCAAGTCGGAACCGGCCACGGTTGACGCCGCCTCCCTGGGGGACGCGCCGAAGACGGCGCCCGCCGAGGTAGTGGCTCCCGGCGCCGAAGCGGAGGCCGGCAAGCCGGTCAAGGTGGTCCTCTACATCGACTTCATCTGCCCCATCTGCAAGAACTTCGAGACCCAGTACAACGACCAGCTCACGTCGCTGCGCAACGAAGGCAAGATCACCGTTGAGTACCGGGCCCTCGGATTCCTGGACAGCCGGTCCACCACCAACTACTCATCCCGGGCCGCCAACGCAGCAGCGTGCGTGGTCAACGAATCCCCGGAGAAGTACTCCGATTTCGTCAACGCATTGTTCGCCAAGCAGCCGGCGGAAGGCAGCGCAGGCCTTTCCGACAGTGATTTGAAGAAGATGGCGTCCGACATGGGCGTCAACATCGGTTCCTGCGTCGATGACAAGACCTACCGCCCGTTCGTGAAGTTCACCACGAAGGAGGCCGCGGCCATCGGCGTCACCGGTACGCCCACCGTGTTCGTGGACGGCAAGCAGTGGGGCAAGGGCGACAGCGCGCAGACGCCGTTCCCGGACTTCCTGCAGGCAGCCATCGCCGCCAAGGGCTAAGGATTCCCAGTCAGGGCAGGGGCCCGCTCCGGACCGTTTCCGGGGCGGGCCCCTGGCGCATTCACCGCCAGTAGTCCGGCGTTTTTACGCCCGGCGGGAGTTGGGCTAACCTTATCTAGCGCCTTCACGGTGCACGCCCGCAGGGGCGCGCCTCCTTAGCTCAGTTGGCCAGAGCACCGCTCTTGTAAAGCGGGGGTCGTCGGTTCGAATCCGACAGGGGGCTCCATTCAACCTCCGGGTTTAAGCTGGATCCATCCACATAATCAGCGTGCTGACTAAAGGAGGATGGGTGCCATGCCCAAGACCGGCAAGAACGATCATGCCCGCAAGGAAGAACTTCCTTCCACCCTGCAGCGTTCTGAGCAAAAGGCGCAGGACACATTCGCCAAGACCTATGATTCCGCCCTTGAGTCGTACGACCAGGATGAGCAGCGGGCGGCCCGGGCAGCATACGCATCCCTGAAGCACAGCTACGAGAAAGTGGGCGACCACTGGGAGCCCAAGGAAAAAAGGGGCCCGTCGGACAAGCGCGCAGAACAGGGCATCAGCTCCTCCGAACCCACCGCGGGCGGAGTCAACGCCAATGCGTCCAAGGACCACCTCTACAAACTGGCCAGGGAACTGGACGTCAAAGGCCGCTCGAAGATGGACAAGGGTGAATTGGTCAAGGCCATCCAGAAGGCCAACGACGCCGCCACCCGCAAAGCCCGCAGCAAATAGCCTGTGCTCTTGCCGTCCTGCCGTCCAAGGTGTCGAATCAGAGGGACACGTCAGGTCGGGTCGGCGATGATGCCAGGAGGTTCCAATGTCGGTGAAGAGCACCAAGGAGTCAGCGCGGGCGGGAGGCGGCAGGAACGGGCCTGAGTCAAAGCGCGCCGACCAAGCCACCGGCATCGCGGCCCAGGACCCGGCGCGGATCCGGAACGTGGCCCTGGTGGGTCACTCGGGCGCCGGGAAAACAATGCTGATCGAGGCGCTGCTGGCAGCCAACGGCATGATCACGCGCAAAGGCTCCATCGCCGACGGATCCACGGTCAGCGACTCGGACCCCGCCGCGGTTCACCAGCAGCGCTCCGTCACCCTGTCCCTGGTGCCCCTGATGGTGGACGAGACAAAAGTGAACCTCCTGGATACACCGGGCTACCCCGACTTCATTGGTGAGCTGCGGGCGGGGCTGCGCGCCTCCGATGCTGCCCTCTTCATAGTGTCGGCCGTGGACGGAATCGACGCCACCACCACCGCCCTGTGGGGCGAGTGCGCGCACATGCTGCTGCCACGCGCCGTCGTGATCACCCGGCTGGACCACCCGCGGGCAGATTACGACGGCGCCGTGGCCGCCTGCCGCAAAGCGTTCGGCGACGGCGTGCTGCCGCTGTGTGTCCCGTTGCCTTCAGCAGAGGAGGCCCCCGGGCCGCTGTCCCTGCTGGGCCTGCTGTCCCGGGAGGTAACGGACTACTCCTCCGGCGAGGCAACCCCTGAAGTCCGGGCTGCCACGCCGGATGAACTCGCGGCTGCCGGGCCTGCCCGGGGCGCACTCATCGAGGGCATCATCGCCGAAAGCGAAGACGAAACGCTGATGGACCGCTACCTGGAAGGCGAGGACATCGACACCGGAGTGCTCGCAGCAGACCTGGAAACCGCCGTCGCACGTGGCTCGTTCTTTCCCGTGCTGCCCACGTCCGCCGTCACCGGGCTGGGGACCGCCGAACTGCTGGACCTGCTGGTCCGCGCCTTTCCGCCGCCAGGGGAGCGCAGCCTGCCGGACACCACCGACCTCGCGGGGGAACCGGCCGGGAGCCTGTCCTGCGATCCGTCCGGCCCCCTCGCAGCCGAGGTGGTGCGCACCTCCAACGATCCCTTCCTGGGCCGCATCTGCCTGGTGCGGGTGTTCAGCGGAACGCTCCGGGAAGACTCGCCGGTCCACGTGGGCGGTCACGGCCTGGCCGACCGGGGTCACCAGGACCATGACACCGATGAACGGGTGACCCATATCTACTCACCGCTGGGTGCCACCCTTCGCCCCGTCCCCTTTTGCGTGGCGGGGGACATGTGTGCCCTGGCGAAGCTGGGCAGCGCCGAAACCGGCGACACCATTTCCGCCCGGGAAAGCCCGCTGTTGCTCGCCACGTGGGAAATGCCTGAGCCGCTGCTGCCGGTTGCCGTGGAAGCCGATTCCCGCAGCGACGAGGACGCGCTGGCCCGCAGCCTGGGCCGGATAGCGGCGGGAGACCCCACCTTGCGGGTGGACCGGAACGCCGAAACGCATCAGCTGGTCCTCTGGTGCATGGGCGAAGCGCACGCGGAGGTGGTCCTGGACAGGCTGCGCGAACAGGGAGTGAAACTGCACACCGTGGACGTGGTGACGCCGCTGCGGGAAACCTTTGCCACAGGCGCCTCCGGCCACGGCCGCCATGTTAAACAGTCCGGCGGACACGGCCAGTACGCCGTGTGCGACATCGAGGTGGAACCGCTGGAGCGCGGCGCGGGGTTCGAGTTCGTGGACAAGACGGTGGGCGGCGTGATCCCGGGAACGTTCATCCCGTCCATTGAGAAGGGCGTCCGGGCCCAAATGGACAAGGGCGTCGCCGCGGGCTTTCCCGTAGTTGACCTGCGGGTCACCCTGGTGGGCGGCAAGGCCCACAGCGTGGATTCGTCGGATGCGGCGTTCCAGGCGGCCGGGGCGCTGGCGCTCCGGGAGGCCGCGGCAGCAGGAAGGATCCAGCTGCTGGAGCCGGTATCATCCGTCTCCATCACGGTCGCCGATGAACATGTGGGCACAGTGATGAGTGATTTGTCCGGCCGGCGGGGACGCCTCACCGGCACCACCTCTTCCGGTGAGGGCCTCACGGAGATCAGCGCCGAAGTCCCGGACCAGGAACTCCTGCGGTATGCGGTGGAACTGCGGGCGCTGACCGCCGGCACCGGGCGCTTCCGCCGCCAGTACCTGCGCCATGACCCCGTACCCCCGAATTACAGCCCATCCTGAGCCCGCCATGGCAGGAACAGATACAGGGAACGGCCGCCGGTGAACGCCGCAGCACGAAAGATCCAGACCGTATACCTGACGCTGACGTTGGGCAACACCCTTGCGGCGTCGTTCATTTGGGGCATCAATACGCTGTTCCTGCTCGACGCCGGGCTGACCAACCTGGAAGCCTTCGCTGCAAACGCCTTCTTCACTGCCGGGATGGTGCTTTTCGAGGTTCCCACCGGGGTAGTCGCGGACAGCTGGGGGCGCCGGACCTCCTTCCTGCTGGGCACCGTAACCCTGGCAGGATCCACCTACCTCTATTACCTGCTGTGGCAGTTGTCCGCACCGTTCTGGTGGTGGGCCGGGGTGTCGGCGCTGCTGGGGCTTGGCTTCACCTTCTTTTCGGGGGCAGTGGAAGCCTGGCTGGTGGACGCCCTGCACTTCTCCGGTTACGACGGCGGCCTGGAAGCGGTCCTGGGCCGCGGCCAGATGGTTTCCGGGGTCGCCATGCTGGCAGGGTCAGTGGCCGGCGGCGTCATCGCGCAGGCAACGAACCTGGGCGTGCCGTTCCTGCTGCGCGTCGCGGTGCTGGTGGCAATGTTCGCGGTGGCCTTCCTGCTCATGCACGACGTCGGCTTCACCCCGGAGCGTTCGGCCCACCCGGTGCAGGCCACGCGGGCTGTCCTGCGCGCCTCGCTGGACGGCGGCCTGCGGAACCCGCCGGTGAGGTACATGATGCTGGCTGCGCCGTTCACCGAGGGCGTGGGATTCTATGTCTTCTATGCCCTCCAGCCTTACCTGCTGCAGCTCTTCGGAGATCCCAGGGCCTACGCCATCGCAGGCCTGGCAGCGGCCATTGTTGCCGGCGCGGACATCCTGGGCGGCTGGCTGGCTCCGCTGGTCCGGAAACTGGTCCGCCGGCGCACCACCGTTCTGATCATTTCTACCATCACCAGCTCGGTGGTCCTGGTGGTGCTCCTGGCCACCAGCATCTTCTGGCTGGCACTGGTGCTCCTGGCACTCTGGGCCGTGGTGGCCTCCGCCGGAACCCCCGTGCGCCAGGCCTACCTGAACGACATGATCGGCTCGAAACAGCGGGCAACCGTCCTGAGCTTCGCCTCGCTCATGGGGTCCAGTGGGGGAGTGGTGGTGCAGCCGGCGCTCGGCAGGGCCGCAGACCTCTACGGCTACCCGGCATCGCTCGCATTGGGCGGCGCGGTGCAGCTGCTGGCGGCACCCTTCATCCTCCTCAGCCGCCGCCGGCGCTCGCCGGCAGATGTTGCTACCGGGCTCGCGGCAGCGCCCTGAGCCGCAAAGACCCGGGCCCCGGACGCGTCGTCCAAGGCCCGGGTCTGCACGAAGCAGCGCCGCGGCCGCGGTAGCCGCTACTTGACGCCCACGGTTTCGCTGGCCGCCGGCGTCGGCTTTTCCTCGGCGGGCGGGGGCGTAGTCTTCAGCTTGAACCGCTTGCCGAGGTCACCACCGCCGCCGCTGCGGTTCTTGTTGAAGATGTCGAAGCCGACGGCGACAAGGAGTACCAGGCCCTTGATGAGCTGCTGGTAATCGGTGCCCAGGCCCAGGATGGACATGCCGTTGTTGAGCACGCCCATGATCAGGCCACCGATCATGGCTCCCGCGACTGTTCCGATGCCACCGGTAACGGCGGCGCCACCGATGAAGGCCGCGGCGATGGAGTCCAGTTCGAAGCCTGTTCCACCGGCGGGCTGTGCCGAGTTGAGCCGCGCAGTGAAGACCAGGCCTGCCAGTGCGGCGAGCACGCCCATGTTCACGAAGAGCCGGAACGTGACGGCCTTGGTCTTGATGCCTGACAGTTCAGCTGCATGGAGGTTGCCGCCGATGGCGTACGTGTGCCGCCCGAAGACACTGTTGCTCATCAGGGCGGTGTAGGCGATCACCAGGACGGCCAGGACCACCAGGACGATCGGGGTGCCGCGGTAGGAGGCCAGCAGGAAGGTGATGATGAGCATGAGCAGCGCCGTGAAGGCGGTTTTGATGACGAACCAGACCAGGGGTTCGCTTTCGAGATCGAACTTCCTGCGGATCCTGCGCTCTTTGAGGGCCTGGATCAGCAGTGCCACCGTAGCGCCGACACCCAGGATGACGGTGAGCCATTCCAGGACGGAGGTGCCGCCGGAGATGTCCGGAAGGAAACCGCCGCCCAGGGCCCGCAGTTCGGCGGGGAAGGGGGTGATCTGCTGGTTCTTGAGGGTGATGAGCGTGAGTCCGCGGAAGATCAGCATGCCCGCCAGCGTGACGATGAAGGCCGGGATCCCCACATAGGCGATCCAGTAGCCCTGCCAGGCGCCCACAAGGGCACCCACCACCAGGCAGGCAGGGATTGCGGCCCACCACGGCCAGCCCCAGTGCACGATCATGACGCCGGCCACCGCACCGATGAACCCGGCAACGGATCCGACGGAAAGATCAATGTGCCCGGCGATGATCACCATCACCATGCCGATGGCCAGGATGAGGATGTAGCTGTTCTGGACCACCAGGTTGGTGACGTTTTGCGGTTCCAGCAGGATCCCGCCGGTCAGCCCCTGGAACAGCAGGACGATCAGGATCAGGGCAACGAAGATGCCAACC
Source organism: Arthrobacter sp. StoSoilB19 (assembly GCF_019977275.1). NCBI lineage: Bacteria > Bacillati > Actinomycetota > Actinomycetes > Micrococcales > Micrococcaceae > Arthrobacter > Arthrobacter sp. StoSoilB19. Next base: position 799,889 of record NZ_AP024650.1, read on the forward strand.
TGGCGGAGGCGGCTGGTGAGGAATCCGAGCGATTCTCGTAAGGCGGACATTTCGCTATTCCTTCTCTTTGGTCATGTAGTGCATCAGGGTTTCCTGGGTGGCCTCGGCGATGGGGACTTCGCCGGTGATGTGGCCGGCGGCGAGGGTGTAGATGCGGTCGCAGATGCCCAGGAGTTCGGGAAGTTCCGAGGAAATGACGATCACGGCTTTTCCTTCGGCCGCCAGTTTGGCGATGATCGTGTAGATCTCGAATTTTGCCCCGACGTCGATCCCGCGGGTGGGTTCATCGAGGATGAGCACGTCCGGGTCGGAGAACATCCATTTGCTCAGCACCACCTTCTGCTGGTTGCCGCCGGAGAGCTTGCCGGTGATGGCGGCCACCGAGGGCGCTTTGATGTTCATGCTCTTCCGGTAGCCGTTGGCCACCACGGTCTCCTGGTTCTTGTCCACGAAGCCGCGTTTGGCGAGCTTGCGCAGCGCTGCCAGGGAGATGTTGCGCTTGATGTCCTCGATGAGGTTCAGGCCGTAGTGCTTGCGGTCCTCGGTGGCGTAGGCGATGCCGTGGCGGATGGCGTCGGAGACGGTGGAGGTGTTGATTTCCTCGCCGTACTTATAGACCTTGCCGGACATTGCGGTGCCGTAGGTTCGGCCGAAGACGCTCATGGCGAGTTCGGTGCGCCCGGCGCCCATCAGCCCGGCAAGTCCCACCACCTCGCCCTTCCTGACATGCAGGTTGGCGTTGCGGACCACCATGCGGCTGTGGTCCTGGGGATGCCGGACGGACCAGTCCTCGATCCGGAGGACTTCCTCACCGATGTTCGGCTCGCGGTCCGGGTACAGGCTCTCCAGGTCGCGGCCCACCATGCCGCGGATGATGCGTTCCTGGGTGATCTGGCCTTCATCGAGCCGGAGGGTCTCAATGGTTTTGCCGTCCCGGATGATGGTGACGGCGTCGGCCACCTTCCGGATTTCATTGAGTTTGTGGCTGATGATGATGCTGGTGACCCCCTGGCCCTTCAGATGGAGGATCAGGTCCAGCAGGTGGCCGGAATCCTCGTCGTTGAGGGCGGCCGTGGGCTCGTCCAGGATGAGCAGCTTCACTTCCTTGGACAGCGCCTTGGCGATCTCCACGAGTTGCTGCTTGCCCACGCTGATGTGCTGGACGGGGGTGACGGGGTTTTCGTCGAGGCCCACGCGGGCCAGCAGCTTTGCTGCCTCCAGGTTGGTCTTGCGCCAGTCCACCCATCCGTTGGTGGCTTGTTCATTGCCAAGGTAGATGTTCTCCGCGATGGAGAGGTACGGGCTCAGCGCCAGTTCCTGGTGGATGATCACGATGCCCCGCTTCTCGCTGTCCGAGATGCTGGAGAAGTTGCAGGGTTCGTTTTCGAAGAGGATTTCCCCTTCGAAGGTGTTGTGTGGATAGACGCCGGACAACACTTTCATGAGCGTTGATTTGCCGGCGCCGTTTTCGCCGCAGATGGCGTGGACCTCTCCACGGTTCACATCGAGGGTGACGTCCTGCAGCGCTTTCACGCCGGGGAAGGTCTTGGTGATTCCTCGCATTTGAAGAATGGGTGTGTTCATCGTCAATTCCCACTGACTGGTCGAAGCTTGGCCGTCCTGCTGCTGCAGGAGGTTGCGGGCGGGGCTGCGGCCGGATGGAGGTCCGGCCACAGCCCCCGGACGCTGACTACTTGACGTCGGCGTCGGTGTAGTAACCCGAGTCGATCAGTTCCTTCTTGTAGTTGTCCTTGGTGATGATCACGGACTTCAGCAGGAAGGCCGGAACAACCTTGACCTTGTTGTTGTAGGTCTTGGTGTCGTTGGTTTCAGGTTCCTGGCCCTTGAGGACGGCGTCGACCATCTTGACGGCCTGTGCGCCGAGCTGGCGGGTGTCCTTAAAGATGGTGGAGTACTGCTCGCCCGCGACGATGGACTTCACGGAGCCCTTTTCGGCGTCCTGGCCGGTGACCACCGGAAGGCTTCCCTTGGCGTAGCCGCCGGTGCTGGTGAGGGCGGAGATGATGCCGATGGACAGGCCGTCGTACGGGGAAAGGACGCCGTTCAGCTTGGTGCCCGAGCTGTAGGCGGAGGTGATGATGTCCTCCATGCGCTTCTGCGCCACGGGTGCCTGCCAGCGAAGGATGGCGGCCTGCTCAAACTTGGTCTGGCCGCTGGGGACCTTCAGGGTGCCGGCATCCATGTAGGGCTTGAGGGTGTCCATGGCGCCGGTCCAGAAGAAGTTGGCGTTGTTGTCGTCCGGGCTTCCGGCGAAAAGTTCGATGTTGAAGGGGCCCTTGCCGTCCACCTTCTTGCCGCTCGCGTCGACCAGGCCCAGGCCGGTCAGCAGCGAGGTGGCCTGCTGGACGCCCACGGTGTAGTTGTCGAACGTGGTGTAGTAGTCCACGTTCGGAGTGCCGTTGATAAGGCGGTCGTAGGCGATGACCTTGACGTTCTGCTCCTTGGCCTTGGCCAGGACGTCGGTCAGGGTGGTGCCGTCGATGGCAGCGATGATCAGGGCCTTGGCGCCCTTGGTCAGCATGTTTTCGATCTGCGAGACCTGCGTGGGGATGTCGTCGTTGGCGAACTGGAGGTCCGTCTTGTAGCCGAGGTCTTTCAGGGACTTCTCAACATTTGCGCCGTCGGCGATCCACCGTTCAGATGTCTGGGTTGGCATCGAGATGCCAACCAGCGAGTCGCTGGGCTTCGCTGCGCCGCTGGATTCGCTGGTTCCGCCACGGGAGCCGCAACCGGTGGCTCCCACGGTCAGGGCGAGGACAAGGGCCACCGCGCCCATGAGTTTTCTGATTCTCACCATAATCTCCTTCCGCGGCAGCATTGCCGCGAAGTGTTGTTGGGCCGGGAAGCAACGGTGCTCCCGGTCCTGGCCACATGGTTGATGTGTCGGTTCAATATAGACTGATTTGTGAACGCTAACAAGAGCCTGCTCCCGGAAACTCCGAAATCTTTCGATGTCATTGACTTCTTCTTTGTTAGCGTTCACACTTGCTGCAGCACTTAGCTCGACCCTGACCCTACAAAACCGGTAATGAGGCCGCTTGCCTCCCGGATGGAGGCAACCCCATGCCAGATGCGCTGTTCACTTCCAGCTCCGACCCCCGCCACGACCACTGCGTGGTCGGCGTGGACTTCGGGACCCTGTCCGGCCGCGCCGTGGTGGTGCGGGTCCGCGACGGCAAGGAGCTTGGGAGCGCCGTCCATGAATATCCCCATGCGGTGGTGACCGGCTCCCTGCCCGGTGACGTGGCGGGCGACGACGGCACGCGGCTTCCCGGCGAATGGGCGCTTCAGGTGCCCAACGACTACCGGGACGTCCTGCGCACCGCCGTTCCTGCCGCGGTGGCTGACGCGGGGATCGACCCGGCCGCCGTCGTCGGCATTGCCACCGACTTCACCGCCTGCACCATGGTGCCCGTGAAGGCCGATGGCACGCCGCTGAACGAATTGCCGGGCTATGCCAACCGCCCGCATGCCTACGTGAAGCTCTGGCGCCACCACGCCGCCCAGGGGCAGGCCGACCGGATCAACCGGCTGGCGGCCGAACGCGGCGAAGACTGGCTTCCCCGCTACGGCGGCCTGATCTCGTCCGAGTGGGAATTCGCCAAAGGCCTGCAGCTGCTGGAAGAGGACCCGGAGGCCTACGCCGAAATGGACCACTGGGTGGAGGCGGCCGACTGGATCGTCTGGCAGCTGTGCGGCCGCTACGTCCGCAACGCCTGCACCGCCGGCTACAAGGGCATCTACCAGGACGGGCGGTACCCCTCGGAGGATTTCCTGGCCGCCCTGAATCCGGACTTCAAGGACTTTGTCAGTTCCAAGCTGGAGCACACGATCGGGCGGCTGGGGGACGCCGCAGGGACCCTGACGGCGGAGGCTGCAGCCTGGACCGGGCTGCCGGAGGGCATCGCCGTGGCCGTGGGAAACGTTGACGCCCACGTCACTGCCCCTGCTGCCAAGGCCGTGGAATCCGGCCAGCTGGTGGCCATCATGGGCACCTCCACCTGCCATGTGATGAACGGCAGCGAACTGCGTGAAGTGCCGGGAATGTGCGGGGCAGTGGACGGCGGCATCGTGCCCGGCCTGTGGGGCTACGAGGCCGGTCAGTCCGGTGTGGGGGACATCTTCGGCTGGTTCACCAAGTACGGCGTCCCCCCCGAATACCATGAGGCTGCCGGGGACGCGGGGCTGGGAATCCACGAGTACCTCACCGGACTGGCGTCGCGGCAGGCCATCGGGGAGCACGGCCTGATCGCGCTCGACTGGCACTCGGGCAACCGCTCGGTCCTGGTGGACCACGAGCTGTCCGGCATCGTGGTGGGCCAGACCCTTGCCACCCGGCCCGAGGACACCTACCGTGCCCTGCTGGAAGCCACGGCCTTCGGAACCCGCACCATCGTGGACGCCTTCCGCGACGCCGGGGTTCCGGTCAGGGAATTCATCGTCGCGGGCGGCCTGCTCAAGAACAGGCTGCTGATGCAGATCTACGCGGACGCCACCGGCCTGCAGCTGTCCACTATCGGCTCGGAGCAGGGCCCGGCCCTGGGATCGGCCATCCACGCCGCCGTGGCCGCGGGTGAATACGCGGACATCCGGGAAGCCGCCGCCGCCATGGGCGCCGAACCCGGCGAGGTCTACACGCCGATCCCGGAAAACGTTGCCGCGTACGAGGAACTGTTCCAGGAATACAGGGCACTGCACGACTACTTTGGCCGCGGCGGCAATGACGTGATGCACCGGCTCAAGGCCATCCAGCGCAAAGCCGCCCGGGCCAGCCTGCCCGGCTCCGCCGCCGAACCTGCCGTGGGGGTCTCCGCATGAGCACCGACACCGGGATCCTGGAAACCATCGCCCGGGTCCGTGAGGAAGTGTGTGCGCTGCATGCCGAGCTGACCCGCTACGAACTGGTGGTGTGGACCGCAGGCAACGTTTCCGCCCGGGTGCCGGGCACCGACCTCATGGTTATCAAGCCCTCCGGGGTCGCCTACCAGGACCTGACCCCGGAACAGATGATCGTGACGGACCTGCACGGCATGCCCGTCAGGGGCACCAACGTCGGTGGCGGCGGGACCGTGGACTGGGGCAACCCGCCGCTGTCGCCGTCGTCGGACACCGCAGCGCACGCCTACGTGTACCGGCACATGCCGGAGGTGGGGGGCGTGGTGCACACCCACTCCACCTACGCCACTGCCTGGGCTGCCCGGGGGGAGGCCATTCCGTGCGTGCTGACCATGATGGGCGATGAGTTCGGCGGCTCCATCCCGGTGGGCCCATTCGCGCTGATCGGGGACGACTCGATCGGCCACGGGATCGTGGAGACGCTGAAGAACTCCAATTCACCGGCGGTCCTGATGCAGAACCACGGCCCCTTCACCATCGGCAAGGACGCCCGCTCCGCGGTGAAGGCCGCCGTGATGTGCGAGGAAGTGGCCCGCACCGTCCACATCTCCCGCCAGCTGGGCGAACCGCTGCCCATCGACCAGGGCTCCATCGACTCCCTCTATGCCCGCTACCAGAACGTCTACGGCCAATAAACAACACAGGCCAGTAATCCACGGCGCCGTCATTACACAACTTCCCAGGAGAATCCATGAGCACCGCAGCAAGCACCTCCCTCGACGGCTACGAGGTCTGGTTCCTCACCGGCAGCCAGCACCTGTACGGGGAGGAGGTCCTCAAGCAGGTGGCCGCCCAGTCGCAGGAGATCGCCAACCAGCTCAACGCCAATTCCGCCGTCCCGGTCAAGATCGTCTGGAAGCCGGTCCTCACCGATTCGGATGCCATCCGGCGCACCGCCCTGGAGGCGAACGCCGATGATTCCGTGATCGGTGTGACCGCCTGGATGCACACGTTCAGCCCGGCCAAGATGTGGATCCAGGGCCTGGACCTGCTGCGTAAGCCCCTGCTGCACCTGCACACCCAGGCCATCCGGGACCTGCCGTGGGCGGACATCGACTTCGACTTCATGAACCTGAACCAGGCCGCGCACGGCGACCGCGAGTTCGGGTACATCCAGTCCCGGCTGGGCATCGCCCGGAAGACCGTCGTCGGGCATGTCTCCAACCCCGAGGTGGCACGCCAGGTGGGCTCCTGGCAGCGCGCCGCCGCCGGCTGGGCCGCCGTCCGCACCCTTAAGCTGACACGCTTCGGGGACAACATGCGCAACGTCGCCGTCACCGAAGGCGACAAGACCGAGGCGGAGCTGCGCTTCGGCGTCGCCGTGAACACCTGGTCCGTCAATGAGCTCGCGGACGCCGTGCACGGCGCGGCGGAGGCCGACGTCGACGCACTGGTGGCGGAATATACGGACCTTTACGACGTGGTGCCGGAGCTCCGCGCAGGCGCGGCCAGGCATGAATCGCTGCGGTACGGCGCCCGGATCGAGCTGGGCCTGCGCAGCTTCCTCGAAGCCAATGGCTCCGCCGCGTTCACCACCTCCTTCGAGGACCTGGGCGCGCTGCGGCAGCTTCCCGGCCTCGCCGTGCAGCGGCTCATGGCCGCCGGGTACGGGTTCGGCGCCGAAGGCGACTGGAAGACCGCCATCCTGGTGCGCGCCGCGAAGGTGATGGGTGCCGGCCTGCCCGGCGGTGCGTCCCTGATGGAGGACTACACGTACCACCTGGAGCCCGGGTCCGAGAAGATCCTGGGCGCCCACATGCTGGAAGTTTGCCCCTCCCTCACGGCGTCGAAGCCGCGCCTGGAAATCCACCCGCTGGGCATCGGCGGCAAGGAGGACCCGGTCCGCCTGGTGTTCGACGCCGATGCCTCCCCGGGCGTCGTCGTCGCCCTGTCCGACATGCGGGACCGTTTCCGCCTGGTGGCCAACGCCGTCGACGTGGTTCCCCTGGACCAGCCGCTGCCAAACCTGCCCGTGGCCCGCGCCCTGTGGCAGCCGAAGCCGGACTTCGCAACCTCCGCCGCCGCCTGGCTCACAGCCGGCGCAGCCCACCACACCGTGCTCTCCACCCAGGTGGGCATGGACGTGTTCGAAGACTTCGCCGAGATCGCCAAAACCGAACTGCTGACCATTGACCACGACACCACCATCCGGCAGTTCAAGAAGGACCTGAACTGGAACGCCGCCTACTACAAGCTGGCAGGCGGGATCTGATCCAATGGCACGGCTGAGCTCCCGGCGCCCGCCACGGACAACAACCCCGTGACGCACGGCAAACCACGCCGGCTGCCGAGGCTTGAGGACGTGGCGGAGCTGGCCGGGGTCTCACACCAGACCGTGTCACGGGTGGTCAACAACCACCCCAACGTGAGCCCGGGGACGCGGGAAAAAGTGGAAGCGGTGATAGCCCGGCTCGGCTACCGCCGCAACACCGCAGCCCGGAGCCTGGTCACCCGGCGCTCGCAGACCATAGGCGTCCTGGGCAGCGAGCTCTCCCAGTACGGTCCTGCCAATACATTGCTGGGCGTGGAACGCGCTGCGAGGGACGCCGGATATTTCGTCAGCGTCGCCGCGTTGCGGGAGGTCAGCCGGGACGCGATCCTGGACGCCGTCAGGCACTTCCTGGACCAGTCGGTGGACGGCATCGTGGTGATCGTTCCGCACCTTGAGACGCTGGCCGCCCTGGCGGAACTTCCCATCGGGGTCCCGGTGGTGGCCGTTGGACCCGAGGGGAATGACACTGTTGGCGGCGTCAGGGTGGACCAGCGCCGCGGGGCCGAACTCGCCGTGCGGCACCTCATTGGGCAGGGGCACGTCAGGATCGGGCACGTCGCGGGCCCGCAGGACTGGATCGATGCCGTGGCGCGTGCCGACGGCTGGCGGTCCACCCTTGCCTCCGCAGGACTCGAGGCGGACCTGATCATCGAAGGTGACTGGAGCGCCGGCAGCGGCTACGCCATCGGCCGACGGATCGCGGCCACCCGCCGGGCCACCGCCCTCTTCGTGGGCAACGACCAGATGGCCCTGGGAGTCCTGCGCGCCCTGACCGAGGCCGGCATCAAAGTGCCGCAGGACGTGTCCGTGGTGGGCTTCGACGACCAGCCCGAGGCCGGCTATTTCAGTCCGCCGCTGACGGTGGTCCGGCAGGACTTCGAGGAACTGGGCCGGCGGTGCATGCAGATGATGTTGACGGCGTTCAGCGGCGCGGAAGGACCCCGGACACTTGTCGTGGAGCCGGAACTCGTCCTGCGCAGCAGCACGGCACCGCCCGCCTGAAGAACCCGCCTGCCGAATCCGGCCGGAGATCCTGCCGGCAGCTGATTTAATCCGGGGGAGACCGGCGCGAAACGTGGCCACAACAATCGCTGCGTAGTTTTCAGTGCATGACGGCTACCCTGCTCATCCGACTCCGCGACTGGCTGCTGGACACCTTCACCTACGAATCCGAGTCCAGTGCCGCCGGCGCCATGGCCGACGCCACCCGGTGGGGCTGGCTTCCGGCCTTGAGCGGAGTGTCCCTCGGTGCCGACCAGGCCCGGTCCGGGCATGCAGGAACAGCGGGCGGAAGCGGCAGAATGTCTGCTTAGCCACACTATTGCGCCGGTAGCGCGATAATGCCCTAAACTGCTGCACTGAGGTGCCTGAAATGGCGCTGCGCAGCAACGAAAGTGAACACGCTATGGCTACCGATTACGATGCTCCACGCAAGCAGGAAGAAGAGTCGCCGGCCGACTCTCTCGAGGCCCTCCAGGCGTCACGGGGCGGCAACGCGCAGACCGCGGTTATCGATGTCGACGAGAACGACACCGCTGAAGGCATCGACCTGCCCGGCGCCGATCTGTCCAATGAGGAACTGACCGTCATTGTGGTTCCCGAGCAGTCCGATGAGTTCACCTGCTCGTCGTGCTTCCTGGTCCGGCACCGCTCCCAGGTTGCCCGTGAAAAGGACGGCCTGAAGTACTGCCGCGACTGCGAAGGCTGAGTGTCTTCCTGATTTTTGCCGGCGCCGGCCACCTCCCCGAGGTGGCCGGCGCTGCTTTGTCCCCGGACGCCGTCGTTATCAAAATGCCCCCTCGTTTCCCGGTCCGGACACTCCTACGCTGGAAGCATCCAATGGTCTTTAGTCGTGGATGGCACTGCTATGAAGAAGTTCCTCACCTGGCTCGCGGCAATCCTGTTGGCTTCCGGGCTGGGAATCGTGGTCCAGGCGCCCGCCTCGGCGGCGCCCTACTGCGGCCTCACATGGGGCTCCCTTGCGAAGACCGGGCAGGATACGGGGACCGCATCGGTCACCAATGTCCGGACCGGGCAGCACTACTGCTTCGACCGGCTGGTGGTGGACCTCAACGGGCCCGCCGTGTCCTACACGGTGCAGTATGTGCCGCGGATTGAGCAGGAAGGCTCCGGGGCCTTCATCCCGGTACGGGGCGGCGCGCGCCTGCATATCAGCATCAAGGCGCCGTCCTACGACCAGAACGGCAACCCCACCTACAACCCGGCGGACAAGGCTGAACTCAGCAACGTGGCCGGCTACCAGACGTTCCGCCAGGTGGTTTCGGCCGGAAGCTTCGAGGGGTACACAAGCCTCGGTCTGGGCGTCCGGGCCCGCCTGCCGTTCCGGGTCTTCACCCTGGCCGGTCCCGGCCCGGGCTCGCGCCTGGTGATCGACGTGGCGCACTACTGGTGAAAACGAAAAAGGTGCCGTGCCCCTGATGGGGGCACGGCACCTTTTTCGTTCAGGCAGCGTTGTGGCGGCCTCCAGCGATCTATTCCGGCACTACCAGCGCGGGGGTGTCCCGCTTGAGGGTTTCGCCGCGGAAGAAGCCGGGGTGCGTGCGGGACATGACCAGCATGACGACGGCGCCCAGGGCCAGGATGCCGATGCCCAGGATGAACACCAGGCCCACGCCGAAGACCTCGGAACCACTGCCGAACTCCGGCGCCAGGCTGTCCACGGCGGTCTGGACGAACACCACGAACAGGCCCACGCCGCCCACCACCGGGCATACCAGCCGCAGCAGGAAGTGGCGGGTGCTGTTGAACAGGCTGTGGCGGAAGTACCAGGTGCAGGCCAGCGCGGTGAGGCCGTAGTAGAAGCAGATCATCAGACCCAGGGCCAGGATGGTGTCATTCAGGACGTTTTCGCTGACCACGTGCATCACCGCGTAGAACCCGGCGGACAGGATGCCGGCGGCGATGGTGGCGTAGCCCGGCGTCGCGAACTTCCTGCTGATCCGGCTGAACGGTTCAGGCAGGGCGCCGTAGTGCGCCATGGCCAGCAGGCTTCGGGACGGCGACATGAACGTGGACTGGAGGGAGGCCGCGGAACTGGACAGCACGGCGAGGGACATCAGGATGGCGAAGGGGCCCATGATGGGGGAGGCCAGGGCCGTGAAGATGTTCTCTTGGTTGTCGGCGTTGTTCAGGCCGTTGCCGGTGTCCCCGACGCCGGCGAACATCATGGTGGCGATGCTGACCAGGAGGTAGATGGCCAGGACGATGACGGCGGTCAGGGTGCCGGCCAGTCCGGCCGTCTTCTGGCCGTTCGCTGTTTCCTCGTTGACCGTGAGGCACACATCCCAGCCCCAGTACACGAAGATCGACAGCGAGATGCCGGCGGCAATCTGGCCGAACGTCTCGATCTTCGTGACGTCGAACCAGTCCCAGCTGAACGGGATGGCCGTTTCGGACGTGGACCAGTTGGCGAAGGCCATGGCGACGAACAGGCCCAGGACCAGAAGCTGGAAGCCCACCAGGCCGTACTGCACCACCTTGGTGGTGTGCAGCCCGCGGTAGCTGACCCAAACAGCCAGCGCCACGAACACGAAGCAGGTCAGGACGTTCAACGCTTTGTTGCCGGCCAGGTCTGCCAGTTCCGGTGAGCCGGTGAGCTGGGACAGGAAGAGGTAGAAGAAGTCGACGGCGACGCCGGCCAGGTTGGACAGCACGATGATGTTGGCGGCCAGCAGGCCCCAGCCGCCCATCCAGCCGACCCAGGGGCCGAAGGCTTTGGTCACCCAGGTGAAGGTTGTGCCGCTGTCCGGGGAGTCGGCATTGAGCTCCCGGTAGGCGAGCGAGACCAGGATCATGGGGATGAACCCGATCAGGAAGATGACTGGCAACTGGAGTCCGGCTTCATTGACGGTGGGTCCGAGTGCGCTGGTGAGGGTGTAGGCGGGGGCGATGGTTGAAATGCCCAGGACGACGACGGCGAGGAGCCCGAGCTGCCCGCCCTTGAGGCCTTTGGCGCTGACGCCGTCCGCGGACGGGGCGTGGGCGTGCGGACCGGGTTTGGCCGTACTGGTGCGGATTGTCTCTGTCATGGCACCACTTTCTGGAAGGCTGTGAGACGGAGGTCACTATATGAATGGCGTTCATTTAGTATGGGGGTGCCGGACCTGTGATGCAAGACGCAATATGAATCACATTCGTTTATGACTTCCTTTCCAAATTAGTAAGCTCACTGAGAAATTGCCGAAAGCCCTGCCGCCGCTAGGTGCTCGGCTGGTAGCGTCGGCCGTATTGGACCACTTGAGGAGGACGCATGAAAGCTTCACCGACACTGACCAACAATCTGCAGGCTGTCCTGGCCGACCTGATCGAACTGCACGTCCAGGGCAAGCAGGCGCACTGGAACATCGTGGGCACCAACTTCCGCGACCTGCACCTGCAGCTTGATGAGATCGTCGACGCTGCCCGCCAGTTCGCCGACGACACAGCCGAACGAATGCGCGCCCTGCATGCACTCCCGGACGGCCGCAGCTCCACCGTTGCCGAAACCACCAGCCTGGCCCAGTTCCCTGAAGGGCTGATCAGCACTACGGATGCCATCGAGCGGATCGTTGCCGCCATGGAAGCCGCCGTGGGCACCATGCGCAAAGTCCATGACGAGGTGGACGAGGAGGATCCCACCTCCGCGGACCTCCTGCACGAGTTCATTGCCCGGCTGGAGCAGTTTGCCTGGATGGTACAGGCTGAAAACATGAAGCCGACCGCCAAGGTCACAGCCGCCGACTCCAAGTAGCCGGCAGCCACCCGCCTGGACCCTTTGGGCGCCTGGTATCGGAATTAATCCGGTACCAGGCGCCCTTTTTGTTTCGCTTGGTCAGGCCGCTTTCGGCACCTTCCGCAGCACGACGGCGGCGAGGACTGCCGCCGTCGCCATCAGTACCAGCCCAATTGCCGCAGTGATGTGCACGCCGGAATCAAACGCTGACGCCGCAGCGTCCCGGACGGTGTCCGACAGGGAAGCGGGCAGCAGGTTTGCTGCTTCCACTGCGCCGGCAAGTGTTTCCCTCGCGCTGTGCAGGGAGGAGCCGGGCAGCATGCCGTCAAGGCCTGCGGGCAGCCGCAGGTTCTGCTGGTAGGACGCCGTCAGGATGGAGCCCAGTACCGCCGTGCCCAGCAGCGACCCCACCTCGTAGCCGGTCTCGGAGATTGCCGCGGCAGCGCCTGACTTCTCCGGCGGCGCGGACCCGAGGATGAGGTCGTTGGAGATGGTTTCGGCCGTACCCACGCCCAATGCAAGGACCAGCAGGGCTGCCAGCAGCAGCGAGGGGCCGCCGTCGTGATTCCCGAATGCGACCATGGTGTAGCCGGTGGCACTGAACGCCAACCCCGCTGCCACCACGTATCCCGGGCGGACCTTGCGGACCAGCGGCACCACCACCAGGCCGGCCACCACCGTGGCGGCCAGTGCCGGGATCATGGCAACGCCGGCTGCGGACGGCGTCATTCCCTCGAGGAGTTGGAGGTGCTGGGCGAGGAACAGGATGAAGCCGTTGAAGGAGAACAGGGCAAGGATGTTGGCGCTGATGGCCATGCTGAACACCCTGTTCCGGAATAGGGACATGTCCAGCAGGGGGTGCGCCAGCCGCTGCTGCCGCTGCACGAACACCGCCCCCATGGCCAGGCCGAAGGCGATGGCGCCCAGACCTGCCGCCCCTGGACCTTCGGTGGCAACTGCCTTGATCCCGTAGACAACGGGCACCATGACCAGCATGGAGAGCAGGATGCTGGGGATGTCCACCTTGCCGGGTGCCGGATCCTTCGATTCCGGGATGAGGGCCGGTCCAAACGCCAGCAGGGGGAGCATGAGGGGGACCGCCACCAGGAAGACGGCACCCCACCAGAAGTGCTCCACCAGCCAGCCGCCGAAGATCGGACCCAGGGCCGCGCCGCCGGAGAATCCGGCGGCCCAGATGGCGACGGCCAGCCTGCGGCGATTGGGCTCGGGGAAAATGTTGCGGATCAGCGACAAGGTGGACGGCATCAGCATGGCGCCGAAGAATCCCAGGGCGGCGCGGCCGGCGATGAGCCATTCCGGCGCGGGTGCAAAAGCCGTCGCAACGGACAGCGCGGCAAAGCCGATGCTGCCAAGGATGAGCAGCCTCCGCCGCCCAATCCGGTCGCCGAGGCTTCCCATTGATACCAGCAGCCCGGCCAGCACCAGGGGGTAGGCGTCAACGATCCACAGCAGCTGCACGCCCGTGGGTTCCAGGGCCCGGGCGATGGCCGGCAGCGCGAACGTCAGTGCGGTGTTGTCCACCGCCACCAGCAGCACGGGAAACATCAGGAGCCCCAGCGCCAGCCAGTCGCGCCACGGAGGACGCACGGAAGTGCTGCTTGCCTGCCCGGTTGCCGAACTCTCGATGGAAGTGGTCATAAGATAACTATACCGTCCGGACGGTATAGTTTAAAAATGCGATGGTTTTCCTTATTCCTGCGCGGGGGAGGGCATGATGGAGGGCATGCCCCGAAAGCCTGTTGCCCGTGACGCGGTCCTTGACGCCTTCGAGTCCCTGCTGATTGAAGTGGGTGAGCGGGCGGCCACCCTCGATGCCGTGGCGCGCAGGGCCGGCGTATCCAAAGGCGGCCTCCTCTACCACTTTCCCAACAAGGAAGCCATGATTGCCGTGTTGCTCGACCGCCTGGAGGGCCTGGCGGGCGAGGATGCCGATGCCATGGCGTCGGCAGCTGAAGGCGCCGCGGCCTACTTCATCCGTTCCTCGGTCTGGGCGGATACCCCTTTGGACCGTGCCATCGTGGCCGCCACCCGGCTTGCAGAGGTGGCCCACGAGGAGACGCGGCGCCGCTTCGCGGCCATCCAGCAGCGCTGGCTGGACGAAATTGCTGCGGATGTGGGACCTGGACTGGCCAAGGCAGTCCTCTATATGGGGGACGGCCTGTACTTCAACGCCATGCTGTCCGTGGCCCCTGCGCCGGCCGGGGGAGCGGCCGCTGACGTGGAGGAACTCCTGGCCGCGCTGGAACGGCTCCGCAGGTAGCTCCGTCATTTGCCGGGAGGGGTTGCCGCGTAGAACAATAGAAAGTTGTGAGGGCTGTCACCGGCCTTCATGATCCAACAAATGAATAGCCTTTGATCTGCGGCGGGAGAGTTCTGCCGGAAGTACAGGCAGGCGCCGTAGGAGCAAATCCTCCCCAGGAATCTCGCAGGCCCCCGTACCGCCGCGGCGAGGCACCTCTGGAAAGCAGCAGGCAGTCTTATTCTCTTTTGGAGAGGTAGGGACTGTTGTGCTCACCGACGGTGCAAGCGGGTCCTGCCCAGGCAGGGAACGCGGAAACTCTCAGGTCCAATACAGAGCGGGGAGGAACCCGAATAGCTGTGGCGTACCCTTCGCCGCCTGAGTAAATGGAGTTCCTTCGTGTCGGTTACCCCAGCCTCCACCACTTTCGTAGACCGCCATATCGGCGCGCGCCGCCAGGCCGACGTCGACACCATGCTCAAAGCCGTAGGCTACGACTCGGTCGATTCCCTTGTGGACACCGCGGTTCCCAAGGTCATCCGCCAGGACACCGCCCTTCGCCTGCAGGACGCCCTCAGCGAGGTTGAAGTCCTCACGGAACTGCGGAAGCTTGCCGCCAAGAACAAGACGGCAGTCCAGATGATCGGCCAGGGCTACTACGACACCGTGACTCCACCGGTGATCCGCCGCAACATCCTGGAATCCCCGGCCTGGTACACCGCCTACACGCCCTACCAGCCGGAGATTTCCCAGGGCCGGCTTGAGGCGCTGCTGAACTTCCAGACCATGGTGCAGGACCTTGTGGGCCTGCCCATCGCCAACGCTTCGCTGCTGGATGAAGCAACGGCGGTGGCCGAGGCCGTGCTGCTGATGCGCCGCGCCAACAAGACCAAGCCCGCGGCAGACGGCAAGACCGTCCTGGACATCGACGTGCTGCCGCAGACCATCGCCATCGTGCTGGGGCGTGCGGAGGCGCTCGGCTTCGAGGTGGAGGTCGCCGACCTGTCCAAGGGCCTGCCCGAGGGCGACATCAACGGGATCGTGCTGCAGCAGCCCGGCGCTTCCGGCCGCGTCTGGGACCAGTCCGCGGTGATCTCTGCAGCGAAGGACCGGGGCGCGCTGGTCACGGTCGCTGCGGACCTGCTGGCCCTGACACTGATCACACCTCCGGGCGAGCAGGGCGCGGACATTGCCGTCGGCTCAGCCCAGCGCTTTGGCGTGCCGCTGTTCTTTGGGGGCCCCCATGCCGCCTACATGGCTGTCCGCAAAGGCCTGGAGCGTTCCTTGCCTGGCCGCCTGGTTGGGGTGTCAAAGGACGACGCCGGCACGCCTGCCTACCGGTTGGCCCTGCAGACCCGCGAGCAGCACATCCGCCGCGAGAAGGCCACGTCCAACATCTGCACCGCCCAGGCGCTGCTGGCCATCGTTGCGTCCATGTACGCCGTATACCACGGCCCCGACGGCCTGAAGGCGATTGCCCAAACGGCGCACCGCCACGCCCGTAGCCTGGCGGCCTCGCTTGCGGCCGCCGGCGTCGAGGTGCTGCACACGAGCTTCTTCGACACCCTTACGGTCCGGGTCCCCGGACGGGCTGCTGGCATCATCGCCGACGCCGAGGCGCGGGGCATCAACCTGCGCAGCGTCGACGCCGACACCGTAGGCATCGCCCTCGATGAAACCACGACGGTGGCCATCGTCGCCCAGGTTGCCGACGTCTTTGGCGCCACGGTTGCCGAGGTCCAGGGCGAGGGCCAGGGCTTTGGGCTGGAGGCCGCCGTCGAGCGTTCCTCCGACTACCTGCAGCACCCGGTCTTCAACACGCACCGGTCTGAAACCCAGCTGCTGCGTTACATCCGCAAGCTCTCGGACCGCGACCTGGCGCTGGACCGCACCATGATCCCGCTGGGTTCATGCACCATGAAGCTGAACGCCACGGCCGAGATGGAAGCCATTTCCTGGCCGGAGTTTGCCTCGATCCACCCGTTCGCCCCGGACTCCCAGACCGAAGGCTGGCGCGAACTCATCGCCGGCCTGGAAGCGGACCTCGCCGAGATCACCGGGTATGACCAGGTGTCCATCCAGCCCAACGCGGGCTCGCAGGGCGAGCTCGCCGGGTTGCTCGCGATCCGCGGCTACCACCATTCCCGGGGCGAGCAGCAGCGCAACGTGTGCCTGATCCCGGCCTCGGCGCACGGTACCAACGCCGCCTCCGCCGTGCTCGCGGGCATGAAGGTGGTCGTCGTGGCCACGGCTGCCGACGGCACCATCGACCACGACGACCTGACGGCCAAGATCGAGGCCAACAAGGACGTCCTGTCCTGCATCATGATCACCTACCCCTCCACCCACGGTGTCTACGATGGGGATGTCCGCGAAGTCTGTGACGCTGTGCATGCTGCCGGCGGCCAGGTCTACATCGACGGCGCCAACCTCAACGCCCTGGTAGGGCTGGCCCAGCCGGGCCAGTTCGGCGGGGACGTGTCCCACCTGAACCTGCACAAGACCTTCTGCATCCCGCACGGCGGCGGGGGACCCGGCGTCGGGCCCGTTGCCGCCAAGGCGCACCTGGCACCGTTCATGCCGGGCGACGCGAACAAGGCGGCGCACGAAGCCGGGCACGGTGTGGCGATCTCGGCGTCCCGGTTCGGTTCGGCCGGCGTGCTGCCGATTTCGTGGGCGTACGTGAAGCTGATGGGCGGTGAGGGCCTGACCGAGGCCACCAAGTCCGCGCTGCTGGCGGCCAACTACGTCGCGTCCCGCCTGAACGAGTACTTCCCGGTCCTGTACACCGGTGAAGGCGGGCTGGTGGCGCACGAGTGCATCCTGGACCTGCGCGAACTCACGGCGAAGACGGGGGTGACCGCAGAGGATGTTGCCAAGCGGCTGATCGACTTCGGTTTCCACGCCCCCACCCTGTCCTTCCCGGTGGCGGGCACGCTGATGGTGGAGCCCACCGAGTCCGAGGACCTGGCGGAGATCGACCGCTTCATCGAGGCCATGATCAGCATCCGCAAGGAAATCGACCAGGTGGCCAATGGCGACTTTGCCGTGGCGGACTCACCGCTGCGCCGCGCACCGCACACGGCGGCCGCCGTCGTCAGCTCTGACTGGGACCGCGCCTACCCCCGCGAGCAGGCGGCCTTCCCTGCCCACCACAAGCAGGACAAGTACTTCCCGCCCGTGGGCAGGATCGACGGCGCCGCCGGGGACCGGAACCTGATCTGCTCCTGCCCGCCGCTGGAAGACTTCGAAAACTAAGGACCGGCGCCATGACCGAGAAATACACCGCGCTTTACGACGAGCACAAGAAGCTTGGAGCTTCCTTCACGGACTTCGGCGGGTGGCAGATGCCGCTGAAGTACAGCTCGGAGCTTGCTGAACACCACGCCGTCCGCAAGGCTGCCGGCCTGTTCGACCTTTCCCACATGGGCGAGGTCTGGGTGACCGGCCCGGATGCCGCAGCCTTCCTGGACTACGCCCTGGTGGGAAAGATCTCCGCCATGGCCGTGGGCAAGGCCAAGTACTCGCTGATCTGCAACGAGGACGGCGGCATCATCGACGACCTCATCACCTACCGACGCCCTGCCGCGCAGGACGGCACCGACGTCTTCCTGGTGGTGCCCAACGCGGGCAACGCCGCCGTGGTCGCCGCAGCCCTGCAGGAACGGGCCGCCGGGTTCGATGTTGTAGTGGAGGATGCCTCAGCCCGCACGTCGCTGATCGCCGTCCAGGGCCCCAAGGCCCAGGAACTCCTGCTGCGCCTGGTCCCGGCCGCGCAGCACGCACTGGTCACCGAGCTGAAGTACTACGCCGCCGTCAGCGTGCCGCTCCTGGTAGGCGGCGCCGGAAAGGAACTCCTGCTTGCGCGCACCGGGTACACGGGTGAGGACGGGTTCGAAATCTTCGTGGGCAACGACGATGCCCCCGCGCTGTGGCAGTCACTGATCGCCGTCGCCGACGACAGGGAACTGACCCCGGCAGGCCTCGCCTCCCGTGACTCCCTGCGCCTCGAAGCGGGAATGCCCCTGTACGGCAACGAACTGTCGCTGCAGGGCGACCCGTTCGCCGCCGGCCTCGGCCCCGTCGTCGCGCTCTCCAAGGAAGGCGACTTCGTCGGCAAAGCCGCCCTGGCCGCCAAAAAGGAAGCCGGAGCCGGCAGCACCTCCGGCCGCCGCCTCGTGGGGCTCAAAGGCCAGGGCCGCCGCGCCGGACGCGCGCACTACCCCGTCCTCAAGGACGGCGCCACGGTTGGCGAAGTCACCTCCGGCCAGCCGTCGCCCACCCTTGGCTACCCCATCGCCATGGCCTACGTCGACGTCGAATACTCGGCACCCGGCACCGCCCTCGACGTGGACCTCCGTGGCAAGGCGGAGCCATTCGAAGTCGTCGACCTCCCGTTCTACAAACGCCAAAAGTAAGCCCTGTACCGCACCGTGGCCGGGCTTCGGGTCCGGCTCTGCCGGCCCCTGGTGCGCATGGACCGGTGTGTCGAGGCTGACAGGACGTACAGGAAGTGGGTTGAGCGGCAACCGAACCAGATTTAGTTAGGAAATACCCCGTTATGGCTGTTGGTGTCTTTGACCTGTTTTCGATCGGGATTGGGCCTTCGTCTTCGCATACTGTGGGGCCGATGCGGGCTGCTGCGGTGTTCGCTGAGGAGCTCAAGGGCCTGGGTGTCCTGGGTGATGTGGCGGGGTTGCGGGTTGATTTGTATGGGTCGTTGGCGGCGACGGGTCATGGGCATGGGACGATGACCGCCGTTTTGTTGGGGTTGGAGGGGTTCCATCCGGAGTTGATCCTGCCCGCCGAGGTGGAGGAGCGGCTGGCCTCGATCGCGGAGACCGGGGTCCTGAACCTGGCCGGTTCGGTGGCCTTGCCGTACGGGGTGAAGGATATGGTGCTGCGGCCGTTGACGGTGTTGCCGCGGCACACGAACGGGATGACGTTCACGGTCACTGATGCGGCCGGGGAGGTGCTGCATGCGGCGACGTTTTTCTCGGTGGGTGGCGGGTTCATCGTCCGGGAGGGCGAGGAGGACGCGGCGCAGCAGGAACTGGACGCGTCCAAACAGGAGCTGCCGCTGCCGTTCCGGACCGCGGCGGAGCTGCTGGGGCACTGCGCGGTGACCGGGTTGGGCATCGCCGATGTGATGCTCGTGAACGAAAAAGTCTCCCGGGACGAGGAGCAGATCCGGGCGGGGCTGCTGCAGATCTGGTCGGTGATGGAGGGCTGCGTGGCCGCCTCGTTGAGGCGGGAAGGGGTGCTGCCGGGCGGGTTGAAGGTCCGCCGCCGCGCCCCTGACTGGTACGACCGGTTGAAGAAGGAATCCGCGGGCGGCCCGGTCGAGGAGACGGATGCGGCGTGGGACGCGGGCCCGTTCGATGCCAGGTATTGGCAGGAGTGGGTTAATTTGGTGGCGTTGGCGGTGAATGAGGAGAACGCCTCCGGCGGGCGGGTGGTCACCGCCCCGACGAACGGGGCGGCCGGGATCATCCCCGCGGTGCTGTTCTACGCCCTGCATTTCGCCCCGGGCATGGACAAGGCCACCCAGGAGGACCGGGACGCTGTGGTGGTGCGGTTCCTGCTGGCCGCGGGCGCGGTGGGGGTGCTGTACAAGGAACAGGCCTCGATCTCCGGGGCCGAGGTCGGCTGCCAGGGCGAGGTGGGGTCGGCGTCCTCGATGGCGGCCGCGGGCCTGGCCGAGGTCATGGGCGGGACCCCGGCGCAGGTGGAGAACGCCGCGGAAATCGCGATGGAACACAACCTGGGCCTGACCTGTGACCCGATCGGCGGGCTGGTCCAGGTCCCCTGCATCGAACGGAACGCGATCGCGGCCGCGAAAGCGATCAACGCCGCGAAAATGGCGCTCTGGGGCGACGGCACCCACCGCGTGTCCCTGGACGAAGTCATCATCACCATGCGCGAAACCGGCAAGGACATGTCCTCCAAATACAAAGAAACCGCCATGGGCGGCCTCGCCGTCAACGTCGTCGAATGCTGATCCCCACCTGGCAACGCGACGCCACAGGCCACGCGGAGACCATCGCTTAGTTATGCGCCGCGGCCCACCAGTTCAGGCTGGCCGCAAACACCAGCCATGACACGTAGGGCAGCAGGAGCAGCCCGGCCGTGCGGCTGATGGGACCAAAATACACAACGGTTACTGCGACGGCGGCGATCAGGGCAAGGACGATGGCCAGCCCCAGCCACAGGGCCGGCGTGCCAAGGGCGGGGTAAAGGGCGAAAAACGCGGGGGTCCAGGCAAGATTGAGGACCAGCTGGACGGCGTAGGCGGCCATTGCCGGACGTGTCCTGCTGGTCCGCCGGCGCCAGACCAGCCACGCTGCGACAGCCATTGCCGCATAGAGGACGGTCCAGACGGGACCAAACACGCCGTTGGGCGGGGACCAGGGCGCCTTGTCTGCGGTGGCGTACCAGCCGGAGACATTGGCCGCCGAGGCCAGGCCGCCCAGCGCCGCCACCAACAGTGACGCCACCAGGAATCCGATAAGCGCGGCCACCTGCACCCCGGCGCTGTAGGGCTGTCCGTCGCTCCCCGTGCGGGCTGTAGTCTCTTCCCCATCCGGCCTCATGCCTACACCCTTGTTGACCGCCAACAGCGGCGTCAAGCGGGCATTCTGAACGCGGATGCCGCCCGTGCACCGCCGGTCGGCGAAAAGCCGGAAGCACATCAGGCTTTAGACTTGAGGCTGCATGTCCGCACGCACCCAGAACTACCGAAACCGCGCACAGACCCGATTGGACAAGGCCCCCTTGCGACAATTCACCGCACGTTTTGCCACCGCCGAGGAAATTGAAAACTGGGACAAGCACGTCACGGCCAATCCGAACGGCGGCAATATGCTGCAGTCCGCCGCCTATGCATCGGTCAAGAACGGAAGCGGCTGGAAAGTCCGGTTCCTGGTGCTGGAAAGCCCCGGAAACTCCAGCTACAACCTGGTGCTGGAGAAGAGCTTCCCCGTCCTGGGACGGTTGTGGTACCTGATCAAGGGCCCCGACCTGGCCGATGCAGCGGACCTCGGCCCCGTCCTTGAATCCGTTGCCGCGTTTGTCCGCGGCAGGAAGCTGAATGTCTTCAACATCAAAGTGGAACCGGACATTATCGACTCCGACGAGGTGCAGAAGGAACTGCGCGCGGCCAACCTGGTGAAAGCGCCCAATATCCAGTCCAACGACTCCACCGCCCTGCTGGATATCTCCGGCTCCGAAGAGGCAGTATTCAAAGCCATCTCCTCGCGCGCCCGCAATGCCATCCGGCGTGCCGAACGCGAAGGCTGCCAGGTGGTCCGGCAGGAACCCGGACCTGAAACCTACCGCGCCCTGTACGACCTGATGGTCAACACCGTCAGCGCCAAGGGATCCATGCCCCTGCGGAGCTACGATTACTACGCACAGTTCTGGGATGAGTTCAGCAACCGCGGCCAGGGCAACTTCTTCTTCACCTACGAGGACGGAAAGCCCAGCGTGGGCGCATTCGTCATCAACTACGGTGCCAAGGCAACCTACAAGGACGGCGGTTCCACCCAGAACCGCAAACAGTACGGTGACTCGCACCTGGTCCAATGGGCGGCCATCCGCCGGATGCAGGAACTCGGCTGCACCGAGTACGACTTCTGCGGCACGCCTCCAGCTGCGCGCATCAAGGACAAGACCCACAACCTTTACGGAATGGGCATGTTCAAGACCAGCTTCACCAAGACAGTGACCGACTTCGTGGGCTGCCACGACTACGTCCTGTCCCCGCTGCGGCACCGGCTTTGGGTCAAAGGCGGCGAAAAGATCTTCCGCCGGATTGAAACCGCACGGACCGGCCAGCAGTTCTACTGACCTGCAGCCGCCAGACCCGCAAAGCTCCCGCGACCCCCGCCGGACCAGCACGCCCGCGTGCCGGCCGCCCCGAACACCGCCCGCCCATCGCGCGCCCACCAGGCCGCGAAGAGTCCAGAAGAAGGTCACCCCTTGAATCCAGTTTCCGCCGCTACCGGGCTTGAATACGCCAACCTCAGCGACGCCGACTTTGAGGCCTTCGCCCTGAAGCACCCGCAGAACAGTTTCCTGCAGTCCATTGATTTTGCCCGTTTCCAGCGAGCACGCGGCCAGCAGGTGGAACTCTTCGGAGTCCGGCGCAATGGGGAACTCGTGGCGGCAGGAAAGCTCAACTACACCACAAACCGCCTCGGCTACACCGTCTGTGAATGCGCCAAGGGCCCCCTTATGGACTACACGGACCGGAACCTGGTGGGCGCCGTCGTCGAGCTTCTCCGCAAGCACGCGGCAGGCCGCAAAGCCGCTGAACTGCGGATCTCGCCGAACGTCAGGTACATCGCCCGGGACGCCGACGGCGCCGAGCACCCCGACGTCGAGGACAACCGGCCCCTGGTGGCCGACCTGGAACGGCTGGGGTTCAAGCACCAGGGCCTGGACATGAACTTCGTCAACGTCAACTGGATGTTCATCAAGAACCTGGTGGGCATCCAGGACGCCGAAGAACTGATCATGAGCACCAGCTACCGGACGCGCAAAGCCATCCGCAAAGCGGAAAAGAACGGCGTCTTCCTGGAACAGGCCACCCTGGACACCCTGGACGACTTCTACGGGGCCCTGAGCCGGGCCGGTGACGAAAAAGGATTCGTCTACCGCGAACGCGCCTACTACGAACACCTGCTCCGGACCACCACCCCGGAATTCACCAAGCTGATGATGGCGAAGATCGACATCCCGGCCTACCGGAAATCCATCACTGAGCGCCTGGAAACGGAGTCAGCCACCGCAGCAGATCTCCGCCGTGAGGTGGAGGAGACCGGCAGCAAAAAGAAGGCCAACCGGCTCAAAGTGGTACAGGACCTGGTGGACAGCTACGAGCGGAGCCTGAAGGACATCGAAAGGTTCCCCGACTCCGTGGGGACGGCCACCGTGGCAGCCATCCACTTCGTTTGCTACGGCGATGAGGTGGTGTGCGTCATCGGCGGCACCGTCCAGGACTACATCTACTTCAACGGCGCAACCTCCCTGTACTGGGGAATGATGCTGCATGCCCTCGAGAAGGGATACCCGCGGTACAACTTCTACGGCACCTTCGGCATCTCCGGCCAGGACGAGGAAGGCCACGGCGGCTACGAATTCAAGAAGGGCTTTGGCGGCGAAGTGGTCCAGCTGGTGGGAGACTTCGTCGTGCCGGTGCGGCCCGCCGTCTTCCATGCCAACAGGCTCGCCAGGTCCGCTGCGGCCGCCGCCCGCACGCTGCTGGGCAAGTTGCCGCTGAAGCGTGCAGCCTGACCGTCCATAAACCGCGTACAGGGAGGAAGCGGGCATGACCGAACGGCACGAACGGCCAGGGCACAGGCCAAAGACTGACGGCCTGCCCAAGACTGAACCGCTGACCCCTGCGCAGCTTCGGCAGGACGCTGCCGCCAAGAGGATGCTGCGCCGCCTGGTGCAGGGCGAGAATCCACCAACCGCCCCGTTGAGCATCGTGGACCGGCTGGCGGGGAGTCCCTACGCCAACCCCACCATCCAGGTGGGTGGCGTGGACACCTCCGCCCGGAAGACCCTGGATTTCGCCCTGCACCTGGCCGAGACCATGTTCCGGTATGGCGCCGGCGCCCTGGAAGTGGAAACCAGCATCATTGCCGTCACCGCGGCCCTGGGGCTGAAGAACATCGAGGTGGACATCACCAACCAGTCCGTGGGTATCAACTACGCACCCAAGGACCAGACGCCGATCGCCCTGCTGCGCGTGGTGCGCTCCTGGACCAACAACTATGCGGGCCTGGCCAAGGTGCACCAACTGGTCACGGACATCGTGGCCGGCGGCGTGGGCCGGGATGAGGCGATCCGCCGGCTGAACGAGGCCATCACCAGCCCGAAACCCTATCCGCGCTGGATGGTCACGGCCGCCTTCGGCATCTTCGCCGCCGTGTTCGTTGGCGTGCTGGGCGGCGGTCCGGTGTCCTCGGCAGTTGCGTTCGTGGCCAATATCGGCATCAGCCTGCTGGCCCGGCAGCTGGGACGCTGGCGCGTACCGGACTTCTTCATCACCGCCAGCTGCTCTTTCGTGGTCACCATGCTGGCGCTGCTGCTCTGGCAGTTCGGGCTCACCGCATCGCCGTCCATCGTGGTGGTGGGCGGCATCCTGCTGCTCCTTCCCACCGGGCGCCTGGTGTCCTCCGTGCAGGATGCCATCAACGGCTTCCCGGTGACGGCGGCCGGACGGTTCCTGTCCACGCTGCTGACGTTCGGCGCCATCGTGGCAGGGATCGCTGTTGCCTTCGTGGTGGGGGAGCTGACCGGGCTGCAGCGCATCGACGTCACCCAGACCTTCCCGCCCGCCTACGATCTGTGGGTCCTCATCATCTTCGTAGCCGCCGCCGTGATGGCCATCGGCATTACGGAACAGACCACCTGGAAGCTCCTGCTGCCAACCGCAGCCGTAGGCGTGGCGGGCTACCTGGTGCTGCTGGGCTGCGGCCTGCTGGGCATCGGGGACCGTTTCGCCCCTGCCATGGCCGCCGTCGTCATTGGCCTGCTGGCACGGGTGGTGGCGCTGCGGATGGGTGCGCCGCAGCTGGTGGTGGCAGTTCCCGCAGCCCTGATCCTGCTGCCCGGCCTCACGATATTCCGGTCCATGTACGTCCTCACCGTGGAGGAGTCCGAGATCCTGGCCGGCGCCGGAGGAATGCTCAGCGCCGGTGCCATCGTGCTGGGAACGGCCGGCGGGATCGTCCTGGGCGACGTGCTGGCCCGGCCCCTGACCCGCAGCCTGGCAAGCAACGAGCGGCGCCGGGCGCGCCGCCGCTAGATCTGGCCGACCGGGAGCTTTTTCTCGGCCTGGAACACGTCCTCCACGCGGCCCTGCGCCCAGTAACCGGAGAGGGACACCTGCCGGCGGTCCAGGCCGCGCTGCTTGAAGAAGATTTCGCGGAGGGCCTTCATATAGCCGCGTTCGCCATGTGCAAACACATCCACGGTGCCGGTGGGCCATTCGGCCTCCGCCACCGCCCTGACCAGCAGGTCGCTGGCACCTGCCGGTGTGCCGTTGCGGGCCAGCCAGGTAATCTCCAGCCCGGCAGGGGCGGAAACGGACTGGATGTCGGCCTCGGAACCTACCTCCAGGAAGGCAAGCCCGGTTGCCTCCGCGGGCAGGGCCTCGATGCATGCGGCGATGGCAGGAAGCGCTGCCTCATCACCGGCGAACAGGTACCAGTCGGCCTCGGGGTTGGGGTTGTAGGCGCCGCCGGGTCCGGTGAAGGTCAGTGTCTCGCCCGGCTGTGCCCCTGCCGCCCATGGACCCGCCAGGCCCTCGTCGCCGTGGACCACGAAGTCGATGGCGAGTTCGCTCGCCTCCGGATCTACCCAGCGCAGCGTATAGGTGCGGGTGAACGGCCACTGCTCGCGCGGCATGGTTTCCCGGACGGCCCACAGGTCCAGCGGGGAGGGGTAGTCAACCCCGGGCTGCGGGAAAACGATCTTCACGTACCGGTCCACGAAGCCGTTGTTGGCGAAGTCGCTGAAGCCCTCCCCGCCGGCCACGATCCGGACCATGTGCGGGGACAGCTGTTCCTTGCGCAGCACGGTCAGGGTGACCTGGGGGCGGCTCTTCTTCGTGGCGCTGGTGGCGGCGGGGACGGTGCTCATAAGGCAAGCCTAAGCTAGGGCGACGGCGGGAGTTCCCAGGTTACGGCCGTTGCACCCTGTTCGCGCAACAGTTGGTTCACCCGGCTGAATGGCCTGGAGCCAAAGAACCCGCGGGAGGCGGACAGCGGGCTGGGGTGCGGGCTGATGACGGCGGGGGCGCCTGCCAGCAGCGGCTGGAGGCCCTCCGCCCCCTTGCCCCACAACACCGCCACCAAAGGCATCCTGGACCCATCCGCGGCCCGGCGGCATGCCAGGGCGGTGACGGCCGCCGTCGTAATGTCCTCCCAGCCTTTGCCCCGGTGGGACCCAGCAGATCCTGCCCTGACCGTGAGTACCCGGTTCAGGAGCAGCACGCCCTGCTCCGTCCATGCCGACAGGTCGCCATGGACGCGCGGCGGAATGCCGAGGTCCGATTCGAGTTCGCGGTAGATGTTCACCAGGCTGCGGGGGAGGGGGCGCGTGCGGGCATCGACGGAAAACGACAGCCCGACTGCGTGCCCCGGGGTGGGGTAGGGGTCCTGGCCCACGATGAGGACCTTGACGTCGGCGAGCGGCTGGCGGAAGGCGCGCAGGACGTTCGACGGCGGCGGCAGGAGTTGGTGCCCGGCCGCCTCTTCGGCAGCCAGGAAGGCCAGGACCGACCGGAGCTTGCCCTCCACTCCCTGCAGGGCCGCGGCCCAGTCCGGCGCCATGAGCTCCGCCAGGGGCAGGTCAGCCAGGTCAGCGAAGCGGGTGCCGTCCGCCGGGTCCTGCTGCAGCTCGAACAGCGCATCCGATTCAAACATCGTTCCATTCTTGCAGGCCATCGGGGGACGCCCGCCCGCGGCACCGGGCCGGTGCAGGCGCGGGGCGCGAATGACACCGGTGTTATTCGACCGGTAGCATGGGGGTAAGACATTTACCGTAACCAGCGAAGGAGTGTGCCGTGGCGGAACCGGCCCGGGAACACCTGCCGGAGCAGGATCCACGGAAGTCCCTTTTGGCGGATTTCACCCTCCGTGAGTCCTCCCTCTCCGAGCGCGAACAGCAGATGCTGGCCCTGGAACGGCAATGGTGGAAGTACGCAGGGGCCAAGGAGCAGGCCATCCGCGACCTCTTTGACCTCTCCGCGACCCATTACTACCAGCTCCTGAACGCACTGATCGACCGCGAGGATGCGCTGGCACACGATCCCATGCTGGTGAAGAGATTGCGTAGACTACGTACGTCGCGCCACCGTGCGCGCACTGCCCGGCGCCTGGGATCCGACGCTTAACAACCCCCAGGCCGGGACAACAGCCGCAATCAACAAGGATGTCCTTCCACCATGACCAGATACGCCCGCGATGAATTCGACAAGGTCCCGGAGGCCGCGTCGCGACAAGGTGTCCACCGGACGGCCTCGGCCCCGTCCCGGGTGCGGCTGTGGCCCATCCTGGTAGTGGGGATGGCGGCCCTTGCCATAGGGCTGGTGTCCTTCCTGATCCTTCCCAAGATGGGATTCAGCGCCACCGCGAGCCAGGCATCGGCGAGCGTGGAGTCAGCTCCGCTGGCCGGAACCGGAACCACCCCATCGGCCACGCAGGCATCCGCGCCTCCTGCTTCGCCGTCTCCGTCTGCTTCGTCTGAACCAACCCAAAGCAGTGACCCGGAGCCCCAGGCCACACCTTCCGCCACCCGGGAGGCAGCCGTCGACAGGACGCAGGCAGTGGCGGTTTACAACGCGGCAGGCACGGCAGGGCTGGCCAGCCGGGTGGCCGGAACCGTCCAGGCGGACGGATGGCGCCTCGGCCAGGTAGGCAACTGGTCCGGCGCCCCGCAAAAATCCTCCGTGATCTTCTACTCCGGCCCCCAGCAATTGGCAAACGCACAGGCGCTTGCCGGGCTGCTCAACATCCCCACCGTGGTGAACAGCACCGAATTCCAGGTGCCGCTCGTGGTGGTGCTTGGCCCCGGATACCGCTAGCCGCACCCGCTCCGCCCACGGCTGCATAACCCCAACGGAAAGAGTTGTTCATCATGGCACTGGGAACCGTCAAATGGTTCAACGCTGAAAAGGGCTATGGCTTCATCACCGTTGACGGCTCCGGTGATGACGTTTTTGTCCACTGGTCCGCGATCCAGGGGGAGGGCTACCGCGCACTGGATGAGGGGCAGAGGGTGCGGCTGGAAGTCGGGGAGGGCGAAAAAGGTCCCCAGGCAGAAAACGTCCGGCCCGCCCAGTGATGCCGTTTTACCGTTTCCCGGTCCGCGGCCGAGCGGCGCTGGCCGTTTCCCTGGGGGC
Source organism: Arthrobacter sp. StoSoilB19 (assembly GCF_019977275.1). NCBI lineage: Bacteria > Bacillati > Actinomycetota > Actinomycetes > Micrococcales > Micrococcaceae > Arthrobacter > Arthrobacter sp. StoSoilB19. The sequence continues at coordinate 827,988 of NZ_AP024650.1, forward strand.
AGTCCTCGCGGTCACAGCATGTTCGGGCGCCGGCGGCAACGCCAGGGTGGACCCGGTCGAAGCCTCCGGCGATGGCGTCCTCCGGGTGGGCCTGATCCTGGACAACACCGGCGGCAATGCCTTCCTTAATGCGCCCCAGCTGGCGGCCGCCAAGCTGGCCATCCAGGAAATCAACGCCGCCGGCGGACACAAAGGCCGGCCGGTGGAGCTGCTGCCGGCGCATCCGGACCAGGAAGCCGCAGGCCAGGCCAAGGACCTGGTGGCCGCCAAGGCGGACGTGGTCATTGGACCCACCGATTCCAGCCACGCGGCCGCCGCCGTGGACATCCTGTCCCACGCACGCATACCCCTCATCTCGCCGGCCAACACCGCTGCCGCCCTCTCCGGGATCGCCAGCGGAGGCTACTACTTCCGCACGGCCGCGGCCGACGTCGCGCAAGGTCCTGTGCTGGCCAAACTCGCCAAGGACGCCGGGGCCGCCAGCATCACCGTGGTGTACCAGGAAGGTGCCTACGGCAAGGACCTGTCGGCTGCCGTCACGAAAGCCGCGCAACAGTCCGGCCTGACGGTCCTGCCCGGAGCCGCCTTCAAGCCCGGCGCCGCCGCCGAAGCCGCACGCTCCGCAGCCAAGGCCAGCCCGGACGCCGTGGTCCTGGTTGCCCGGGAAGGGGCGCAGGGCGCGTTGGCCGAGCTGAACAACTCCGGCCTCAGGGGTTCAAAAATTCTCCTCAGCGATGGCGCCTTTGCCCGCTACGGATCAGGGCTCCCCTCCCGGGCCCTGGACGGCGCCCGCGCCGTCGTCCCGGGCCAACTGCCCACCGCCGCCTTCCAGGGAAAGCTCCTGGCCGTTGATCCTTCCCTGAAGGACGTCTCGTATGCTGCTGAAACCTACGACGCCGTGACCCTGGCGGCCCTGGCGGCGGCAAGGGCCCAGGACGATGCCGGACGCTCCATCGCCGCCAACCTGGTTCCGGTTTCGGGTGGCGCCGCATCGGGCAGGACCACGTCCGACGGGACGCCCTCCGCGGGGACGCCTGCCCCGGGGGCAACAGCCCCGCCCGCCCCGTGCCTGACGTACAAGGAGTGCTTGGGCGGCCTTGCTGCCAATCCGGACATCAATTACGACGGCGAGTCAGGACCGGTTGCCTTCGACGCCAACGGGGATATCACCACCGCCGTTTTCTCCGTATTCACCTACGGCCCGGAGAACAACCCCACCCCCACCGGCCGGGAGACGGCCGGACATTCAAGCTGATCGCCCTGGGCGAAGCCGCTGCCCCTACCCGCCCGTCCGGCGTCTTTTCGCTTGCACTCTCACCTGGGGAGTGCTAATTATTGAGTTAGCACTCTGACGTACCGACTGCTAAAGCAAAGCCTGGTTCCGGCCGGCGGCGCGGGGCACCGGACGAGGAGCGAAAGAAACACCTCACTTCAGTGAGATCCCCTCCCGGAGGCATACAGAGGCCGCCGTCAAAGGATCGTCCGTCGCGGGCACTGCAGCGAAGGTTCATTCTTAACGACTGTCCCGAAAGGACTACTGCCGTTATGGCCAAGATCATTGCATTTGATGAAGAGGCACGCCGCGGCCTTGAGCGTGGCCTGAACACCCTCGCCGACGCCGTTAAGGTCACCCTCGGCCCGCGTGGACGCAACGTCGTCCTCGAAAAGAAGTGGGGCGCCCCCACGATCACCAACGATGGTGTTTCCATCGCCAAGGAGATCGAGCTGGACGATCCTTACGAGAAGATCGGCGCTGAGCTGGTCAAGGAAGTTGCCAAGAAGACCGACGATGTTGCCGGCGACGGCACCACCACGGCCACCGTCCTGGCACAGGCCCTGGTCAAGGAAGGCCTGCGCAACGTTGCCGCCGGCGCCGACCCGCTGTCCCTCAAGCGCGGCATCGAGAAGGCCGTCGAGGCTGTCACCCGCGAACTCCTGGCTTCCGCCAAGGAAATCGAAACCAAGGAAGAGATCGCGGCCACCGCCTCCATCTCCGCCGGTGACGACGAAATCGGTGCCCTCATCGCCGAAGCCCTGGACAAGGTGGGCAAGGAAGGCGTTATCACGGTCGAGGAGTCCAACACCTTCGGCCTGGAGCTCGAGCTCACCGAAGGCATGCGCTTCGACAAGGGCTACATCTCCGCCTACTTCGTCACGGACGCCGAGCGCCAGGAAACGGTCCTTGAGGATCCGTACATCCTGATCGTCAACTCCAAGATCTCCAACGTCAAGGAACTGGTTGCTGTCCTGGAAAAGGTCATGCAGTCCAACAAGCCGCTGCTGATCATTGCCGAGGACATCGAGGGCGAGGCCCTGGCCACCCTGATCGTCAACAAGATCCGTGGCACCTTCAAGTCTGTCGCCGTCAAGGCTCCGGGCTTCGGCGACCGCCGCAAGGCCCAGCTGGCCGACATCGCCGTCCTCACCGGCGGCCAGGTCATCTCCGAAGAGGTTGGACTCAAGCTGGAGAACGCCGGCCTGGAACTCCTGGGCCAGGCCCGCAAGGTTGTTGTCACCAAGGACGAGACCACCATCGTTGAAGGTGCCGGCGACGCCGACCAGATCGCCGGCCGCGTTTCCCAGATCCGCGCCGAGATTGAGAATTCGGACTCCGACTACGACCGCGAGAAGCTGCAGGAGCGGCTGGCCAAGCTGGCCGGCGGCGTTGCAGTCATCAAGGCCGGTGCCGCCACCGAGGTTGAGCTCAAGGAGCGCAAGCACCGCATCGAGGACGCAGTCCGCAACGCCAAGGCTGCAGTTGAAGAAGGCATCGTGGCCGGTGGCGGCGTGGCCCTCATCCAGGCCGGTGCCAAGGCATTCGCCAACCTGCAGCTCTCCGGCGACGAAGCAACCGGCGCCAACATCGTCCGCGTTGCCATCGACGCCCCGCTGAAGCAGATCGCCTTCAACGCCGGCCTCGAGCCGGGCGTCGTGGTGGACAAGGTCCGCGGCCTGCCCGCAGGCCACGGCCTGAACGCAGCCACCGGCGAATACGTCGACCTGCTGGCTGCCGGCGTCAACGACCCCGTCAAGGTAACCCGCTCTGCCCTGCAGAACGCGGCTTCCATCGCTGGCCTGTTCCTCACCACCGAAGCAGTGGTGGCTGACAAGCCGGAGAAGAACGCCGCCCCCGCAGGCGGAGACGACATGGGCGGCATGGGAGGCATGGGCGGCTTCTAAGCCCTCCTGCCGGGACCTCTCCCGCCAACCGCAAAGTGCGGCCCCCTCGTTTGCGAGGGGGCCGCACTTTTGTGCCGGAGGTTTTGTTCCCGGCCACGGATGCGGCCTGTGCCGGCTTGGCCGCCCGGACAAGGAGCTGTGGGAGGGGAGTTACTTCCGGGCCGAATCCAGCATCCCCTGGACTTCCTTCTTGAAGGCTTCCGCCGCGGCCTGCGGGGTCATCCGGTCGTACAGCACTTCATCCGTGTACCTCCTGATGACGTTCTGGACGCTCCCTGCACCCACGGGCGGGACAGGCGGTGCGTCCTTGATGTCCGGGGCTATGTCCTTCAGGAATCCAACCACGGTGGTGTCAGCCGGCTTAAGCTGCGGGGTGATGCCCGAAACGATGTCCGGATTGGTGGGGACGCCCCTGTCGGTCATCAGGATGGCACCCGCCTCCGGACTGTTGGTGAGGTAGTTGATGAACTCCGCGGCCTGCTGGGAATGCTTCGAACGGGAGGATGCAGACCAGAACATGGTGGGCTTGTAGTACATGCCATTGCCGGCCGAGGCGCCGTCGACGCTGGGGGCCCGCAGTATCTTTATGCTGCTGCCGGTGGTGGCTTCAAGGGAACCAAGCTGGTTGGTCCACCACCAGGCCATGGCCACCCGGTTTGTTCCGAACAGGCTTTCCTCCAGTCCTGCCCCTGCATCCTCGGTTGCCACGGTGGCCGCCGGGCTGGCCTTGGAGTCGCGCTGTTCCTTGATCCGTTCCCAGAAGGACGCTGCAGTCGCGGCTTCAAAGTCGAGCTTGCCGTCCCCTGAGTACAGATTCTCGCCGTGCTGGCGCAGCCAGATGATCAGGTCGGCTTCGTTGCTGCCATAAGCGGCCCCGTAACTCTTCCCGTCACCTGCTGCGCTGATCTTCGCCGCCGTGTCCACGAAGTCTTTCCACGTCCAGGTCTTGTCGTCCGGCACGGGCACTCCCGCTGCCTGGAACACTTTCGTGTTGGCCATGATGACATAGGCGTTCCGGCCTGTGCTCAACCCGTACTGGGCGCCGCCGTACTGGCCCGACGCAAGCGCTTCCTTGTCCAGTTTTGAGGTATCGATGCCGTTTTGCCTGGACAGGTCCATCAGCGCCCCGCGGCCGCCGTATTCGGCGATGTATTTCTGGTCCATCTGGACGACGTCGGGCGCATCGTTGGCGGCGGTCTTCGTTGCCAGCTTGTCCCAGTAGCTGGACCATTCTCCCGGCTCCGCTTTGATCTTGATGTTCGGGTGCGATGCCTCAAAGGCCGCGATGACCTTGTTTGTCTGTGCGTTCAGGTATTCATTGCCCCACCAGGCGAACCGCAAGGTCACCTGGCCGTTGTCGCCTGAACCGCCGGGGGCCCCGCAGCCGGTGGCCAGGATGGAGAGTGCCAGCGCGGCCGCGCCCAGCTGGAAGCGGCGCCGGCTTACGACTGGAATCGTCATTGATGTTCCTTCCGGATGGGCTCCTTGTGCGCCGGGGTCGCCGTGATGCGCTGACCGGCGAAGATCAGAAACCGTTTTCTCGAGTGATGAAGTGATTGTGTCGCGCCCGGCATGCTCACGTCAAGAAGTTTCGGTAAGCGTTTTCCCAACTCCTGTCGCTTCGGCCGTCAAAGTTGCGCTTACGACCATTCGCACAGCCCGCTGCCGGGGCACCGAAGGGGTGCGGCAGCCCGGCCAGGCTGGGATGCTGTGGCGTCGGTCCAATGTCGGTGGCTTCTGGCAGGATGGTTTGGTGACGATTACTGCAGCGGCTGATGGTTCGGCCTTGGGAAATCCCGGTCCGGCCGGCTGGGCCTGGTATGTGAATGACGATTGCTGGCGGGCCGGGGGCTGGCCGCACGGGACCAACAACCAGGGTGAGCTGATGGCTGTCCTTGACCTCCTGCGCGCCACCGCCCACCTGCCCGGTGAGGACCTGCGCATCCTTTGCGACAGCCAGTACGTGATCAACTCAATTACCAAATGGATGCCGGGCTGGAAGCGCAAGGGCTGGCGCAAGGCAGACGGAAAACCCGTCCTGAACGTGGAACTGTTGAAGGAACTCGACCGCGAGCTGGCCGGCCGGGTTTACACATTTGAGTGGGTCAAGGGCCACGCCGGCCATGAACTGAACGAGGCTGCGGACGAACGGGCCAGGGCCGCGGCAACGGCGTACCAGCAGGGCGTGGCAGCCAGGTCCGGGCCCGGGTTCCCCGGCGGACACCACCCTGGCGCGCACCACGCAGCTGCACACCACGCAGCCGCACACCAACCTGCTGCGACCCCATCCGACTCCGGACATGCCGCCGACGGGCAGCCCTCCGGTATTGGCTTCCCGCCCGCCACCCTGGACATCCCGACCGCTGCTCCTGGCCGCCCGGTACCAGGGGCCGGCGGCGGCGCACCGGCCGCGGGCGCCGGCAGGCCGCGCGCCACCCCTGAACCGCTCCCGGCCTTCGATGAACTTGACCTGTTCAGCGAACTGGACAGCGACGCCCTTGACATGGTCGAGGCAACGCAACAGGCCGGCGCCATCCCGCCTGAGGCGCTGGTGGAAGAGCTCGAACGTGAGCTGCTGGGCCCACTGGTGCGGGGGGATATCGGCCGGACAGCTGTCCTGCTGCACCCGGACTTCATGGAGATTGGCAGCTCGGGAAGGGTCTGGACCCGGGACGCCATGATGATGGCCCTCGAAGAGGATCCCGGTGAACGGACCGATATCGAAATCCTGGGCGCTGACCGCATCGGCACCAGCGCGGTCCTGCTGACCTACCGCAGTTTCGCCCGCTCAGGCACCACGCTGCGCAGCTCGCTGTGGGTCCTCGACGGCGGCCGGTGGCGGCTACGGTTCCATCAGGGAACGCCGGAAGCGTAGGCGAACCGTTCAGCTCACACGGGCGTCAGCTGAACCGCTGCGTGTTTCCCTGCTCCGCCTGGGCATACGTGGCCGCTGCAGAGGCCAGGGCCGCGTTGATGGACGCCAGCGACGCCTCCACCCGGCCCTGGGTGATGGTCCATTCGGTGATGAGCGCCTGGAAGTTGGTGGCCGCTGCACCGCGCCATGATCCCTGCAGTTCGTCGAGGCCACGCTTCATTGCGTGCACGTCCGCGCTGATCCGGTCCACGGTGGCCTGGACGTTCGCGGACTTCAGCTGCAGTAATTCGGTGTCGACGGAAATAATGCTCATGGCTGTGCCTTTCGATACGGCGGGCGGAGCGCCCCCGCGCCCGGCGGATCCGGGCTGCTGGGACGAGCCTATGGAGCAGAACCGGGCGGCAGCCATGGCCGGAGGACTATATGTGGATAACCGACCCGTCGCTGCCCTTGGCCCCTGCGGCACTGCGGGCGGTGGTTTCCTGCCCGTCCACGCCGCCAGTGCGGGCGGAATCCTCACGCCGCGGAAGGCTCACCACCAGCGTGGCGCCGCCGCCGTCGGTCTTTTCCACCCTTACCGAACCGCCGTGCGACCCCACGATGGCCGCCACGATGGCGAGCCCGAGGCCGCTGCCGCCCGTCTCCCTGGTCCGGGACGTGTCAGCCCGGTAAAAGCGTTCAAAGACCTTGGCTGCGTCCTCTTCCGAGATACCCGGCCCATGGTCCCGGACTTCGATGATGGAACGTTCTTCGCCGTCCGTCCCGCGGACCCCGACGGCGACTTCGATGGGGCTGCCCTCCGGGGTATAGCGCAGGGCATTGCCCACGAGGTTGCCCACCACCTGGCGCAGCTTGGCCTCATCCCCAAGGACCGGGGCCGGTGCCGCCGGACCGCCGTCGAGCCCGGTGAGCGTGATCAGCCGGGACCGGTCGCTGGCCTGGGTATCAACCACGGCGTCGTGCGCAATCAGTTGCAGGTCCACGGGCTTCTGCTGCAGCGGCCGCTGTTCGTCGAGGCGTGCCAGCAGGAGCAGGTCCTCAACCATCGAACCCATGCGCTTGGCTTCGCTTTCGATCCGACCCATGGCTGTGGCCACGTCTTCGTCCGTCGCCAGGGCGCCGTGGCGGTACAGCTCGGAGAACCCGCGGATGGTGACCAGGGGAGTGCGCAGTTCGTGGGACGCGTCGGCGGCGAAGCGGCGCATCCGTGCCTCTGAGGCGGTCCGTGCAGCGAACGCGGTCTCGATGTGCGCCAGCATGGCGTTCAGCGAGCTGCTCAACCGGCCCAGCTCGGTGGCAGGGTTCTCCACCTCCACACGGCGGGAGAGGTCACCGGCGGCAATCGCTGCCGCAGTCTTCTCCACACGGGCCAGCGGCCGGAAGGACCTCGACACGGTCCAGCTGGCAATAAGCGAGGCCAGCAGCAGCGTCAACAGGCCCACCCCGGTGACCACCAGGGTGGCGTGCTTGAGGACATCGTCGACGCTCTCCAGGGGGAGGCCGATGACCACCACGGCGGTGGTCTGGCCGTTCTGGACGGTCACTGCCACCACCCGCCAGTTTTCCCCGTCCGTTCCACGGACCTGGAAGGGAACCAGCCCGCGTGCCTGCGCCTGCTCCACGGTGATGGCGCTGATGTCCGGGTGGTCGTCCGGATCGCCGCCGAAGGTGTACGGCTGCTCACCCGGGGCGAAGAGCATCAGCGAATAGTCGGTGGGAATGGAGCTGGGCGCCTGCAGCTGCGTGAACGAGCGCTGTTTCCGGGCAGAGTCGACGGCGGCATTCAGCTTGTCGTCCACCTGCCCCTGTAGATAGCTGTGCAGCAGCGTCAGTGTGACCGCTCCGGTCACCGTCAGGGCCACAATCAGCAGGGCCATGATCATGGCCACCAGCTGCGACCTGAGCGAGGCCGACTTCCACCGCTTCAGCAAGGTCAGCGCTTTTCAGCCGTCCGGAGCACGTAGCCCACGCCGCGCTTGGTCTGGATCAGGGCCGGCGCCTCCGGGTCGATGTCCACTTTCCGCCGAAGGTAGGAAATGTAGGACTCCACGATGGACGCGTCGCCGTTGAAGTTGTACTCCCACACATGGTCCAGGATCTGCGATTTGGACAGCACCCGGTTGGGATTGAGCATGAGGTAGCGCAGCAGCTTGAATTCCGTGGGGGAGAGCTCGATGACAGTGCCCCCGCGCCGCACCTCGTGGGCGTCGTCGTCGAGTTCGAGGTCGTCAACGCGGATCACCGCATCGTCGTCCAGCAGGGGCTGCGTCCGGCGCAGGACGGCGCGGATCCGGGCCACCACTTCGTCGAGGCTGAAGGGCTTGGTGACATAGTCGTCACCGCCCACGGTGAGGCCGGTGACCTTGTCCTCGGTGTCGTCCTTCGCGGTCAGGAAGAGGACCGGGAAGTGCTTCCCGGCGGCACGGAGCCGGCGGGTCACGGTGAAGCCGTCCATGTCAGGCAGCATGACGTCCAGCACGGCCAGGTCAGGGGCGTGCGTGTCGGCCGCGGCGAGGGCATCGCGCCCGTTGGCAGCGGAGACCACTTCAAAGCCGGCGAACCGCAATGACGTGGAGAGGAGCTCGCGGATGTTGGGTTCATCGTCGACGACGAGCAGCCTGGCTTCTGGACCGTTCTTGTTCATGTTCCCATCATGCTCCCAGTCTCTGGGAGTTGTCTGGATATTCGTTGTGAGCATGATGAAGGCCCGCTTGGGCTTACCAGTCCATTGTTCCCGGCTCGCCTTTGAAGGGACCCACCACGCGGCTGGTGATCCAGCCACCATAGAAGCGGCCCGGCTGCGCCTGCACCCGTTCCCCGTCAACTTCGCAGAAATCCATCCTCCCGGCGTAGACGGCCACCCGCCCGGCGAGCGCCTCAAACCCGGACGCCGGCTCGGGGTAGGACCAGGCAGCGCCGTCCGCCTCCTTACCCCCGCCGCGCACCGTCAGGTAATTGGCCGCGCCCTTGAACTCGCAGAAGCTGCTGCCGGCAGCAGGCTCCAGCGCGCCGGAGACGAATGCTGACTGCCGGACGTAGTACACCGGTGGATGGCTGGTCTCAAGAACGCGCAGCGAGTCGGTGGTGTCAAGGATCACCTCGCCTCCAAGTACGATGCGTATGCGTTCCGTGCTGGGTTCGATCCGCGGCGGCCGGGGATAGTCCCAGACCGACTCCTGCCCGGGCCCGGGCACGACGGGAATGATTCGTGGACTCATGCTTCCAGTGTGCGTCGCAGACCGCTGTTACGCACCAGGGAACCCAATTCACGGCAAGAACGTTCCGCGCCCCGCATCTTCCCCCGCCCTGCGGCCGGGAATACAGTGATGCTTGCCGGGCGGTCAAGCCCGGCACCAGCGTTCCAACGGATCACCGGCTGCCGCCTCGTCCCGTCCCTGGTGGTCCCGCGCCAACAACGGTAGTAACCCGATAGTTCCTGGCCCATCGAAGGGGATAGACCATCATGACTGACCTGAGTGCTTCTGAAAACGCAGCTGTAAACGAACGCAGCATCCGGGATTGGGCAGACCTTGCCGAGGAGATGTGGTCCTATCTCACCGGCAAGGGTGCTGCGATCAACTACCAGTTCGTCGATATGACCATTGAAGTTCCACGCGACATCGGCCCGGACGCGCCGCGCGCCACATGGAAGCTCAACGGCGGCCTGCGCGTCACCACCAGCGACAGGGATGCCGCCGGGTCGGACGCGAACCGCGGCTGACGGACATGCCCCAGTACCGTCTGGACGTTGATCTGGACTTCTCCTACACGGACGAGTCCGGTGCCGTCACCTCGGGCAGCGCCAGGGCCGCCGGCACCGAGGTAACAGTGTCCCTGGAAGGCCTGGCGCCGTTGACCGGCGGCGGGCTGCCCTCCCTGGAGGAGATCAAACCGCTGGCGGAGCTGCTGGCCCGCAAGGGGGTGAGCATCACCGTGGCCGGCCCCGGCGGAAACATCCTCAGCCTGGGCAACGTGGCCAGCCCTGCCTCCCAGCGGCTGGTCACGCGTTCCCCCCACATCAAGCTCGGCAAACTCGGCTCCCTGCTGCCGTTGGTCCGCCAGGGCAGGCGGAGGCCCAAAGGAATGCGGCTGCTGCCGCCGTCGACGCCCTTGCCGCTGGTGCCCACTGTCCAGCGGAAGATCACCCGCCGCATCACCACCACCCACTACGCCAGGGGCGGTGGCCGGCCGCGGCTGATCTTTGTCCAGGACGCCGCCACCTGGACCGGGCAGATTCCGCGGGAGGTGGCCCTCACGGCAGACGTTACAACGATAGGGAGCGGCGCAGGCGCGGACGTCCGGCTCGAGGGCCTGGCGGAGCTGCACGCCGAAATCAGGCACGACGGGCAGGATGAATACGTCCTGGTACCGAACGGTCCCGTCAGCGGCAGCGTCTCCCGGACGGGACCATCCGTCCTGCGGACCGGGGCAAGGATCCAGATGGGGCAATGGTGCCTGGCCTTCTTCCGGGAGGAATTTGCGGACCACGGCCGTCCCTACGGCGGCCGCAGCGGCGGGGAACTGGCCTACGAACGCCCGCAGTTCGATCCCAGAACGGGCACCATGGAGCGCGACAGTTCCGAGGGCGTGACGTGAACGGCGTGCACGCTGCGGGTCAGTCCGCGGCGTGCACGTCCTTGGCGTCCATGATCCGGTAGGCATACCCCTGCTCGGCCAGGAACCGTTGGCGCCTGGCAGCGAACTCCTGGTCCAGGGTGTCCCGTGCCACGAGTGAGTAGAAGCGGGCCGCCCTGCCGTCCTTCTTGGGCCGCAGCAGCCGGCCCAGCCTTTGCGCCTCCTCCTGCCGCGAGCCGAAGGAGCCTGAGACCTGGATGGCCACCGAGGCCTCCGGCAGGTCGATGGAGAAGTTGGCCACCTTGGACACCACAAGGGTCTGCAGCTCCCCGGCGCGGAACGCGTCAAAGAGCTTCTGCCGTACCTTGACGGAGGTATCGCCCTTGATCACCGGTGCCTGCAGCCGCTCGCCCAGATCGTCCAGCTGGTCAATGTACTGGCCTATCACCAGCAGCTGCTCGCCGGCGTGCAGCGCCACCAGCTGCTCCACCACGTGTGTCTTGGATTCGGAGGTGGCGCACAGCCGGTATTTGTCCGCGTCGTCGGCCATGGCGTAGGCCACGCGTTCGTCCTTTGGCAGGTCGACGCGGACCTCCACGCAGTCGGCCGGCGCGATGTAGCCCTGGGACTCGATGTCCTTCCAGGGTGCGTCATACCGCTTGGGTCCGATCAGGCTGAACACCTCGCCCTCGCGCCCGTCCTCCCGGACCAGGGTGGCGGTCAGCCCAAGGCGGCGGCGGGCCTGCAGGTCGGCCGTCATCCTGAAGATCGGTGCGGGCAGGAGATGGACCTCGTCGTAGATGATGAGTCCCCAGTCGTGGCCGTCCACCAGTTCCAGGTGGGGGTAGATGCCGCCGCGCTTGGTGGTGAGCACCTGGTAGGTGGCGATGGTCACCGGCCGGACCTCTTTCAGGGCGCCGGAGTATTCGCCCACTTCCTCCTCTGTAAGGGAGGTGCGCCTGAGCAGTTCGTCCTTCCACTGCCGGGCGGCCACGGTGTTGGTGACCAGGATCAGTGTGGTGGTGGAACCGGTGGCCATGGCCGCGGCCCCCACCAGGGTTTTGCCGGCGCCGCAGGGCAGCACCACCACCCCGCTGCCGCCCGCCCAGAAGTTTTCGCTGGCCAGGCGCTGGTAGGGCCGCAGTTTCCACCCGTCCTCGTTGAGGGAGATCAGGTGCGGCGTGCCGTCCACGTAACCGGCCAGGTCCTCCGCCGGCCAGCCGAGTTTCAGCAGCAGCTGCTTGAGCTGCCCACGCTGGGAGGCATGCACCACCACCGTCTCGCCATCGATCCTTGGACCCAGCAGCGGTGCGATCTTTTTGGCCCGGATCACTTCCTCCAGCACGGGGTAGTCATCGGTCCGCATGACCAGTCCGTGGCGCGGGTCCTTTTCGAGGCGGAGGCGTCCATACCGGGACATGGTCTCCTCGACGTCGATCAGCAGCGAATGCGGAACCGGGAAACGCGAGTACTTCAGCAGCGCATCCAGCACCTTCTCCGCATCCAGCCCGGCGGCCCGGGCGTTCCACAGCCCCAACGGGGTCAGCCGGTAGCTGTGCATGTGCTCGGGCGCCCGCTCCAGCTCGGCGAACGGCGCAATGGCGTGCCGGGCCTCGGTGGCCAGCTCATGGTCCACCTCGAGGAGGATGGTTTTATCGCTTTGGACGATCAGGGGTCCGTCGGTCACGCGGGGAATCCTTTACTGGCGCAGTTCCTCTGCGGCCTCAATGTCGATGATGCGATGGACGGACAGGACCCGCTCGGTGTCCTTGGCAGGATCGAACACGCGGACCCGGCCCCCGCTCACAGAAAGCGGAACAACAATTTCCAGGCTTGCATTCCCCAGATTGTCCACCACGTTCATGTGGATCCGCTGCTTCAGCCGGATGGCCCGTTGCAGTGCCTCAAGCCCCAGCTGGGTTGCTGCCTCGCCGCCGGCGGCGGTACCGGGGTGGTGTCCGACGGCGGGGCCCGGCCGCCGCAGGACGTCCAGCTGGGCGTCAACCTCCTCCGCCGCGGGCGCCATCCGCGGGGCGGTATAGACGGGACGCAGGCTTTCCTGCGGTACGGAAGACCGGCGGACGTGGGCGGCGGGTTCGACGCCGTCCACAGAAGGGGACAGGCCCAGGCTCCGAAGTGCGGCGGCGAGTTCGCGGGGCGGTGCCGACGACGTGAGGACCGTGGGGGAAAGGCGGGCCAGGCCGAGCTGCGCCGCTTTGGGCCCCGCCAGCAACTCGCGGAGTGCGGCTTCATCATCGCTCTGGACAAAGCTTGCGGCCTGGCCCACCCGGAGCTGGCCGTGCCGGGAGGCCGTGTCCTCCACCAGGTACTCCAGCGGCTGGGGGACAGCGGTGGCGGAGTGTTCCCGGAGAAACGCCAGCAGGCCTGCGGCGTCGTAGCCCTCATCGAGTGCCCGTTTGATGGACGTCGCCGAGAAGCGGTAGATGGTGGCCGGGCCCTGCCCCTCGGCGTCCGCCATGACCAGGAGCTTTTCGGTCAGGGCGGGAGCGAGGTAGCCGGGGGCAACGGCGGTCAGGTCTGCCTGCAACAGCACATGGTTCAGGGCTGCCGGCAGGTGCTCGCCAAGGATGGCAAGGGCAGCATCGGGCTGGTCTTCGGCGAACGCGCTCCCGAGTTGGCTCAGCGCACCTGAGCCCACCAGGCCCAGCATCTCCGCCTCGGCGAGGACTCCCCGGATGAGGGAACTGAACCGCCGGGCCATCCGCGGCTGGGACCATTCCGCACGCTGCAGGACCGCGGCGGCATCCAGCACGGGCACGGTGCCGTCCGGTCCTGCAGCTTCGAGCGTGAGTTCGTGCAGGATCTCCAGGATGCGCTTGCGGACCACCGGGGCGTCAGGCCGCTGCGCACCGGCGGACAACGCCGGGATGGTGGCTCCTGACGGTCCCCGGGATGGTGCTGCCGCTGCCGTGTTCATGGGCTGGCCCACCATAGATGGCACGCGCTCGCTGGCCAGCCAGGCGTTGACCAGCCACAGCCATTGTTCCTGCCTCGGCAGCACCAGCCATTCCAGCTGCGGCGGCTGCACCCATGAGGACGAGTCGACGTCGAGGCGGATCAGGCCTGCCAGGCCGCACAGCTCCAGCAGCCGGCCCGTCACGCCCTGGTCGACGCGCAGCTGGTCGGACAGGCGGCGCATCTCGCGTATCCCCACGCCTCCGCTGCGCAGCGTGGCCAGCGGGTTCTCCCTGACGGCATGCAGCAGTTCGGAGACCAGCCGCAGGGTTTCAGAGATGGCGCTGAGCGCTGCATTCCTGCGCAGCGCCGCGGTGGTCCGGCCAAGCTCCGGGACCGGCGGGGACAGGGTGAAGTCGTCGATGATCGCCCCGCCGCGCAGGGCCAGCCCCACGCTGTGCGGCAACTCCACATGGGCGGCATCCAGCGGAACCAGCAGCCCGCGCGCAAGGAGCCAGTCCACGGGCCCGACGTCGGCACCCTCCGTGGTGACCGACGCTTTCCGTTGCGCCTGGGGGACGGCACCCATGGCCCAGTTGCGGAACCTGGCGAGCAACGCCGTCGTCCGTTCCGGGGCGTTGGCGAGGATGTCCCGCAGTGCCTCGGGGGAGGAGGTCCAATGCTGGAGCGCCAGCGCCGCCTCCATGGGCGTGCTGGCATCGTGGATCGCGAATCCGCCGCGGTGCAGTTCGGAGACCAGCTGGACCACCCGCTGGGCGAAGGCCGGCTGCAGGCGGACCAGCTCCGTGTAGCTGCGGCCCAGCCCGGCGGGATAGATTCCCACCACATCCTTGAGGGAGCCGACAGGGAGGTAGTAGTGGTGCCCGGCAGCCTGGGCGTGGGCGCCATGCGGGGGGACCGCAGGATGCGCCAAAGCGAGTTCCTGCAGGGTGTCCATGATCTGTTCGATGACGGCCAGGGATGAACCCCGGATCAACTGGTGCAGGCCCTCCGCCGAGGCGCTGTGCCCGGTGTCCGTGTTGGTGCACAGATGGAGGGTCTCAAGCACCTGCATCTGCGGCCGGGTGAGGCGCTCCAGCGCACGCTGGACGCTGACCCGTGAACTGGCACGCGCCGCCAGCGCGGCGAAGTCCGGAACAGAGGGGGAAATGAGGTCCGGCCGCGCGGCGAACAACGCGCGCAACGAGTCGTCGCTGCGCGCCTCCAGGTCCTTGCCGAGCGCTCGAATGAGGGACATCAGTCCAACGTTACCGCGGCTCCCGCTTCCCCGCCCGCCGCCTGGCGGCAACGCCGTCCAGGACCACCAGGAGCATCAGGACGAAGGCCGCCGGCAGGCCGTAAAGGGCCGAGTAGGTGACCCAGGCGGGGGCGACCGTGTTGGCGAAGGCAAGCGCCATCACAGTTCCCACAGCAATGAGGGACAGCACGGCTATAACAGCGGCGAGGACCATCAGCGGCCGCCGGTAACGCAAGGGAGTCATGGACGTAACGCTACAGCGGCAGCAGCGCCGCAAGTGAAAGGACCGGGAGCTTGCGCCCGGGGCGGAACGGTGCGGCCGGAAGCGTGATTAGGGCACGCGGCAGGATAACCTTGAAGGATACAGACCAACACGGTTTGCGCTGGCCATACCTTGAACCCGCACAACAATGCGGACGCGGTGGCAGCCGGCCGTGTCTCATGACAGCAGAACGAAGAAGGTTGATTACGTGCCTACCGGCAAGGTCAAGTGGTATGACAAGGACAAGGGCTTTGGGTTCCTCGCGGGCGAAGACGGCCAGGAGGTCTTCCTGCCCAAGTCGTCGCTGCCCGAGGGCGTGACGGAATTGAAAGCGGGCACCCGGGTGGAGTTCGGGGTTGCGGACGGCCGCAAGGGCGCCCAGGCCCTGGGCTTGCGGGTGCTGGACAAGACCCCGTCCATCGCCAAGGCCAAGCGCCCCAGCGCGAAGGACCTCGCCCCGCTGGTTCAGGACTTGGTGACCGTCCTGGACAACCTGTCCGGAACCTTGTCCAAGGGCAAGTACCCGGACGGCAACAAGGGCAAGGCCATTGCTGCCGCCCTGCGTAAGGTTGCCGACGAGCTGGACGTTTAGGCTGCCCATGGACCCCCAACCTGATCAGCCGGGCACGCCAGTGCAGGAGCAGGCTGCCAAGACCCAGCCCAAGCGCAAGGCAGGCGTGCCCGTGTGGCGCACGGGCAAGCCCGATGCTTTCCTGGCCGCGGCGGTGGACACCGCCCGGGCTGCAGTGGAGGGCATCACCCCGGCCGGCACCATCGGGCCGCACCTGGCAGCCAAGAGCGAGGGCGACCGGCTGGTCACGCACCTGTTCGAATCCCGGCTGCCCGGCTATGTGGGCTGGCAGTGGTATGCGGTACTGACCCGTAACTCGCGCTCCAAGGTGGTCACGGTCAACGAGTTGGGCCTGCTGCCGTCCGGGGACTCCGTCCTGGCCCCGGAGTGGGTGCCGTGGGCCGAACGCGTCCGTCCCGAGGACGAACAGCAGCAGGAACCGGAGCAGCAGGAGCCGGAACAGCAGGAACCGGAACAGCAGGAGCCCGGGCAGGGGACCCCGGATGGGCTTCGGGCAGCGGAGCGGGAACCCGGGGATGAAGGGCCGGCCGACGACGGCGCGGAGCCTGACGCCGAAACAAGGACTTCCTGACCACAAACAAACGGCGCCGTCCGGGGGAAACCCGGGCGGCGCCGTCGTGCTTTAACTGTGGTTACTTGCGCAGCTCGGGTTACTTGCGCAGCTCGGGTTACTTGCGCAGCTCGCCCACCACGTAGTCGATGCTGGCCAGCAGGGCGGAGACGTCGCTGGGCTCGATGGCCACGAAGGTGGCGATGCGCAGCTGGTTGCGGCCCAGCTTCCGGTAAGGCTCGGTGTCCACGATGCCGTTGGCGCGCAGGACCTTGGCCACGGTGGCGGCATCAATCGATTCGTCGAAGTCGATCGTGGCGATCACGTTGGAGCGTTCCTCGGGCTTGGCCACGAACGGAGTGGCGAAGCCGGACGCTTCCGCCCAGCTGTAGATGCGGCCGGCTGAATCGGCCGTCCGTGCAGCCGCGAAGTCCAGGCCGCCGTTGGAGTTCAGCCACTGGACCTGGGCATTCAGCGTCACCAGCGTGGACAGCGACGGGGTGTTGTAGGTCTGGTTCAGGCGGGAGTTATCGATGGCGGTCTGCAGGTCCAGGAAATCCGGGATCCAGCGGCCGCTGGCCTTGATGCGCGCGGCGCGTTCCAGCGCTGCGGGGGAGAACAGGCCAAGCCAGAGGCCGCCGTCGGAGGCAAAGTTCTTCTGCGGGGCGAAGTAGTAGACATCGCTCTCGGCAACGTCCACGTCCAATCCGCCGGCCGCTGATGTGGCGTCCACGAGGACCAGTGATCCCTCGTCGGCTCCGGCTACCCGCTTGACGGGGGCGGCGACGCCGGTGGAGGTCTCGTTCTGCGGCCAGGCGTAGACGTCCACGCCGGCCTCGGCCTTGGCTGCGGGCCGGGTGCCGGGCTCGGACTTGATGATGGAGGAGGCTTCCAGGAAGGGCGCCTTGTTGGTGGCGGCGGCGAACTTGGACCCGAACTCACCGAAGGACAGGTGCTGGGCCTTCTTCTCCACGAGGCCGAAGCTCGCGATGTCCCAGAAAGCCGTGGAGCCGCCGACGCCGAGGACCACCTCGTAGCCCTCCGGGGCGCGGAAGAACTGGCTCAGCCCTTCACGGACCGCTCCGACCAGGTTCTTGACCGGGGCCTGCCGGTGCGATGTGCCAAGGATCGTCTTGGAAGCTGCTGCCAGCGCGTCGATCTGCTCCTGCCGGACCTTTGACGGGCCGGCTCCGAACCGCCCGTCCTGGGGCAGGAGGTCGGCGGGGATCGTGATGCTGGTGTCGCTCACAGGTGCTCCAATTCGGCGGGGACAAAAGTTTGGTCCGGAAGGGCGGGCGGTCGGTGGTCGGCAGCGCCGGTGGCTGCGCTGCGGGCCATTCCCATTCTGCCTGAACCGCCGCCGGGGGCGGGAGCCAGGCCCGTCATAGTCCGGACAGTGAGACGTGCCGTCCCCGCGCAGCCCCTCGGGGCGCGGCTATTCGGACAAAGTCAAAATAGGCTAAGCTTTCCCCCGGACTACTTTGCGCGAAGAGGCGATACGGTGGGACAACGCAAGGTACTGCGCTCGAGGAGCTGAGCTGGATGACGGATCTGATCGACACTACGGAGATGTACCTCAGGACCATTCTGGAGCTTGAGGAAGAAAACATCGTTGCCCTTCGGGCCCGTATCGCCGAGCGTCTGCGCCACTCCGGTCCCACCGTTTCCCAGACCATCGGCCGCATGGAGCGGGACGGGCTGGTGGTCGTGTCCGGCGACCGGCACCTGGAACTCACGGACACGGGCCGCAAGCGCGCCACGGAGGTCATGCGGAAGCACCGGCTGGCCGAACGCCTGCTGGCAGACGTCATTGGCCTGGACTGGGCCTACGTCCACGACGAAGCCTGCCGCTGGGAACATGTCATGAGCGAGCGCGTTGAGCGCCGCATCTACGAGATGCTGGACCACCCCACCGAGTCGCCGTACGGCAACCCCATCCCTGGCCTTGCGGCGCTGGGCGGCCAGGCGGGGCCCGGCTTTGCCGACGGCGCCATCAGCCTGGTGGAAGCGATGAAGAATTACGGGCCCGCCTCCGGAGTGACCATCAGCCGCCTGGCGGAGCCGATCCAGGTGGAACCGGAGCTGCTGGCGCAGCTGGACGAGGGCGGTATCCGGCCGGGTGCCGCCGTGGCGCTGGAACGCGTGGGCGAATACATCTCCGTGCGGGTCCCCGGAATCGAAGGCGCATTGGAGCTGCCGCCCGAGGTTGCCGCCCACGTCTTCGTGGCCATCAGCCAGCCCTGATCGGGGCCCCCATACCCCACAGAGGGGCGACCACGCAAAGGTAACGGAATTGTTACCTAGGGTCTTAAGCCTCTATAGTGGAACCAAGCGTTGATACATAAGCGTTACCTGATCCGGAGCCGAGCTCTGCCAGCGGGTCAGGTGCACGAGTCGTTACTGGCAGAGGCGGGGGAACCACAAGCGGCAGCGGGGGACTGCCTTGGGGTGAAGTCCGTCAGCAGCAAGCCTCTCCAGTGAAGGATTCTTCCGGGAATACCCCCTGTGCAGAAGCTTGCCTAAGGCGGACCGGGTCTTTGATCTCTCTGACCCGAATCCGACAGCTAACTCCGCAGGCTTCTTCCAGAGAGGAACCCTTCTTGACCATGCAGACCTCCCGGGGCCGCCGCCGCGCGGCCGGCCCCCCTTCGGCACCCCGGGTTGCCGAAGTTGTCGCAGCGGAGCGCCCCCGCGACCTGCATCGTGACGCGCGCCGCCGCCGGGGTCCCTTCCGGCAGATGACGGAGTTTGCCGCGGCCAGCGGTATTGGCCAAAAAGCCGGCATTGCCCTTGCCGCCACAGGCCTGGTGCTGACGGTCACGGTGCCCGCCACGAGTCCCGTCATGGCCACGGATGCCGCCGGCAGTGCCCCCTTGGCCGCGTCCGCCGTCAGCCCCCAGCCCCAGATCTCGGCCGATGTCGGAGCACAGATCGACTTCAGCCGGTCGGCCGTGGTGACCCAGGCCGACCCGGACGGGAAGCTGAAGCAACTCCTGAGCGCCCAGTCCGCCGGCTCCGTCACGCGTGCCGCTTCGGCCGGCACCCTGGCTGCACCCCTCGCCTCCCTCACCACCGCTTCCCCCTTCGGCTACCGGGTCAGTCCCATCACCGGAGGCTCCGGAGACTTCCACCGGGGCCAGGACTTCGTGGCGCAGTGCGGGACCTCGGTCCTGGCCGCCGCGACAGGTACCGTGACCTTTGCCGGCTGGCACCAGTTCGGTGGCGGAAACCGCGTGGTCATTGACCACGGCAACGGGCTGGAGACCACCTACAACCATCTCTCGTCCTTCAACGTCAAGGTGGGCCAGACCGTCTCCCGCGGGGACGTGGTGGCACTGAGCGGTACCACGGGCGCATCCACCGGCTGCCACCTCCACTTCGAGGTGCAGGTCAATGGCGAAGTTGTCGATCCCATGGGCTGGCTGTAACCAAATGGTTGCCCGCTCTCACATGTCCGCGACGCGCCGTGACCTGAATGTGACATTGAAGCAAAACTGCTGTACCGTCTAACTCGCGTCAACTTTTCCGAAGTTGACGCTCTTGAGTGGATTGCCTAACTCTGCCACCGCTCAAGGTCCGTTCGCATTTCATCGTCTGGCAGGGGCGGGGGAACCAATTTTGGCCTTCATGTTCAGAAGGCCTTGGGGTTAAGTCACAAGCTTCCCAGGAAGCAGCGTGGCCGGGTGACTCCCATCCGAATCCGACAGCTCACCTCGCAGGCATTGGGAGAGGCTACCTTCGTGTCTTCACGCCATCATTCTGCGCGCCACCGTGCGCAAACGGTTCGCACCAACCCCCTGGACGCCATGTCCAAGGCCGTCAGTGCAAATGCCGGGACCGTAGGCCGCCAGGCTGCCGTTGTGGCAGCGGCTTCCGGCCTCATCCTGAGCATGGGCCTGCCCGCCACGGCAGCTGACACGACGGCCGGTGTCTCTGCCTCCACCGAGTCCGGCTCGTCCCAGGCAGCCCTCGCTGTCACGGCCGCACCCACGGCCACGGTGTCCTTCGAGCGTCCGGTCGTCAAGACCACCGCTGCTCCGAAGGTGGAAGCGGTGCGTACCCAGTCCACGGCATCGGCGAACCGCGCCACCACTACAGGCCAGGAGGCGTCTCCGGCCGCCAAGACGGCGGAGACCGTATCCGCTGCGGCAACCTCGGGCATCGCTGCCATCGCCTACACCGGCATCGGCCACTCCTACGTGTGGGGCGGCACCAGCCCGGTCACCGGCTGGGACTGCTCCGGGTTCGTGCAGTGGGTTTACGCCCAGGCCGGAATCAGCATCCCCCGCACCAATGCGTGGAGCATCATGACTCCCACCTCCACCCCGCAGCCGGGTGACCTGGTTGTCCAGAACGGTGGCGCGCACGTCGGCATCTACGTCGGCAACGGCATGATGATCAGCGCACTCAACCCCTCCCAGGGCACGCTGCTCCACTCGCCTGCAGCCACTGGCACCTCCTCGTACTACCACTACGGCAACTAGTTCTTGGGCTTAACGCTCCAAGGGCTATTTCTTTGCCCAAGGCTTTTTCGCTAGAAACCACATCCCCGTTCGGGACGCGCCGACGTACCCCCAAGATGCCGGCGCGTCCAACAACCTTCGCCTGCCTACAAGCGGTTTGAGGGAAAAACGAAAGAGAGAACTGATGACGACTCGTGCCACCGCACGGCATCGCGCCGAGGTCACCAAAACCAACTCGATCGCTGTTATTGCAAAGGCCGTCAGCGACAACGCAGGCGGCATGGGCCGCCAGGCTGCGGTTATCGCTGCCGCTTCCGGCCTGGTCCTGACCAGCGGCATCGCGGCCAACGCTGCCGACGCCAACGTCAAGCGTGATTCCGCTCCGGCGTCCGCACTGGAAGTTGAATCCGCAATCGACGCCCCGATTTCCGCGGCTTCCACCATCGCCATCAGCTACGAGAAGCCCGCTGTCACCACCACGCCGGCTCCCGTCGCCGAGCCTGAGCCCCAGGTCGAGGTGCAGGAAGCTGCTCCTGCCGCCGAGCCCGTTGCGGCTCCCAAGGTCACCGCCAAGGTTGCCACCGCTGCTGCTCCGGCCGCTCCCGCTGCCCAGGCTTCCGCCAGCGGCAAGGGCGCTGCAATCCTCTCGGCCGCCTACGCCCAGCTCGGCGTTATGCAGGACTGCACCATGCTGGTCACCAACTCGCTGGCCGCCGTCGGCATCCACTTCCATGACTGGCCCGCCGGCTACCTGTCCCTGGGCCGCACCGTGAGTGCAGCCGAAGCGCAGCCGGGCGACCTGATCTACTACGCTGACGGCGGCGCGGGCATGGCCCACATTGCTGTCTACGCCGGAAACGGCATGGCAGTCCACGGCGGCTACAACGGAAACCAGACTGTGGTCTTCAGCGCAAACGTGGGTTCCGGCCCCGTGTTCATCCGCGTCAACTAAGCATCCCAAGGCAGGCCTGAACGGCCGCAGGCCTGGCAATGCCCCCAAGGACCCCCGCCATCCCGGTGGGGGTCCTTCGCGCTTAATCGGCCCGCGCCGCCCGCGGCCGACCCTCCCGCGGTGTCCAGCCGTTGTCCTGCTCCAGAGTGGCGATTACCCGATTCTGCACTTCTTTGTTTACTCTTGTGATGTCGATCCATAGCCCGGACATGCCGAGGGCAGCCGGCCCTCGTGCCCCTGACGGGTGCGGCCGTGAAGAGGTAAGTGCATGCGCACTCTCGTTCTGAATGCTGGATATGAACCGCTGGCGGTTATTACTTTCCGCCGGGCGCTGGTGCTTGTGCTCACGGGCAAGGCAAGTGTGGTTGCCGAAGGTGACGACCCCGTGGTGGGCCCTACTGACATTCTGGGCCGCCCGTCCGTGATCCTCCTCAACCGCTACATCCGGCCCCGGTACAACCACTCCACGGCCGTCAGCCGCAGGGGCGTACTCCGGCGCGACGGGCATAAATGCGCCTACTGCGGGAAAGCGGCGCACACCATTGACCATGTTCACCCCAAGTCCCGGGGCGGGGCCGATTCGTGGGAGAACCTGGTGGCCGCCTGCCTGCGCTGCAACAACGTCAAGGGCGACCACACTCCAGCCGAGATGGGATGGACCCTGCGGTTCGTGCCCGAACCGCCGCACGGAACCATCTGGCAGATCAAGGAACTGGAGAAGCCCACGCCGGCCTGGGACCCCTTCCTGCTTCCGGAACGCGCTGCCTGACACCCCGCGCTGCCTGAGTTGCCGTGATGCTCCGGTGCGCCGGACGTTCTGACCCGCAGTGCGGCCCCTACGCTGCCGGTCGCTAGGCTGGGGGAGTGGAAGTGAACGGGCTTGCCTTTGATGCCGTGATCCTGGCCGGGGGGAGGTCATCGCGGCTGGGCGGCGTACCCAAGCAGTCGCTCGTCTTCCAAGGCCAATCCCTCCTCGAACGCGCTGTCGCTGCCGCCGCGGGGGCCCGGCATGTGGCAGTTGTGGGCGAGATGGCTTCCCTGCCAATCTGGCCTCCCAACCTGCTGAGCTGCAGGGAGCAGCCGCACTTCGCGGGCCCGGCGGCAGCCATAGCGGCCGGGCTGGATGCGCTGGCGGACATCGGCGAGGGTGCGCCCTACCTCCTGGTGCTGGCCTGCGACATGCCGCTGGCATCCCAAGCGGTGGCAGCGCTTCAGGAAGCTTTGCAGATGTCCACGGCGGCGGACCCGGCAAATGTCATGGCTGCCGAAGGCGGCCGCCCACAGCCACTGGTGGGTTTTTACCGCACGCCTGAGTTAACAAAGGCGTGCAGGGACCTCGCTGCCCGCGGGGCGCTGGTCAACGGCTCTGTCAGGTCGCTCCTTGCTAATCT
The DNA here is from genome assembly GCF_019977275.1 of Arthrobacter sp. StoSoilB19. Taxonomy (NCBI): domain Bacteria; kingdom Bacillati; phylum Actinomycetota; class Actinomycetes; order Micrococcales; family Micrococcaceae; genus Arthrobacter; species Arthrobacter sp. StoSoilB19. Next base: position 851,002 of record NZ_AP024650.1, read on the forward strand.
GGACGTGCAGCTTGTCACAGTCCCTGCCGGGTCCACCTCCGACGTGGATACCTGGGATGACGCTGCCGCGCTGGGGATTGCCGCCGGGAACCAGAGCGAACGCCAGGACCGGCAGACGGGCGGAGCAAACGTGGGAGGCAATTCGTGAAGAGCCAGGACGAAACACTGGAAGAGTGGTGCAGGGCACTTCTCCAGGCGTACAAGCTTGAGGACGTCCAGGTGGACGTCAACGCGGTGCTGGCGCTTGCGGGCGTCGCCGCCCATGCTGTGGTCCGGCCAGCCGCTCCGCTCACCACTTTCATCGCCGGGTTCGCTGCGGGCCTGGCTTCGGCTCCCGGCAGGGAGATGGACGCTGAATCAATGGATGCGGCCCTGGCCGTTGCCCGCACCCTGGCAAAGGACTACGAGGCCGAGGCTGCCGCCGGGACTCCCGGCGAATGACCGCGGAACCCCAAAGCGATCCGGAAGCGCCACCTGGCAGCGAAGCGGAAGGGCCAGCCGGCATAGCTGGACCCGGACCCACTGAACCCGGACCCACTGGACCCGGACCCACTGAACCCGGAACCACTGACTCCGGCGCAGTCCAAGCCGGGACGGCGGAAGCAGGGCATGCGGGCCAGCACCATGCTGCCCACACGTGGGAAGAGGCCCGGCAGGCGGCGTTCGACGCCGCAACCCCCATTCCTCCCGGGCCAGTGGCACTGCGTATCGCGTTGGGCCGCAAACTGGACCAGGACATCGTGGCCCTCCAGGACATGCCCCACTATGCGTCCTCGGCCATGGACGGCTGGGTAGTCAACGGAAGCGGCCCCTGGATCCCGGTGGAACCCGGCACCCGGCTGGCACCGCACCAGGCCAGCCCCATCGCCACCGGCGGCCTGATCCCTGCAGGCGGCAAGGCAGTGCTTCGCACCGAGAGCGCAGTCCTTGGCCAGGACGATGAAGGACTCCCACTCCTGATGACCGGAGGCAAGGCCCGCCCGGGCGAGCCCCGCGCGGGAGAGCACATCAGGAAAGCCGGGGAGGAAGCCCTGGAAGGGGACATCCTGGTCAAGGCGGGGGTGGAGCTCAATCCCGCCCACCTGGCACTTGCCGCGCTGGCAGGCTACGACGATGTGCAGGTCCAGGGAAAGCCCGTGGTGCGCCTGGTCCTGACCGGGTCCGAAGTGGTGGAACACGGCACGCCGGCCCCGGGCCAGGTGCGCGACACCTTCGGCCCGCAGCTGCCGGATGTCGTCGCCATGCTGGGCGGCATACCCGTCGGGCAGCAGCGGATCGGCGACTCCTATGACGAATGGCTTGCGGCGCTCGAGGACGTGCTGCCGGAGGTGCCGGACGCGCCGGACCTGCCGGCCGACGTCGTCATTACTACCGGTGGCACCGGGCGCTCGGGAACGGACCACCTCCGCAGGGCAGTGGCCGAACTCGGCGGCCGGCTCATCATCGATGGCGTGGCCATGCGGCCCGGCCACCCCGCCGTGCTCGCCGAACTGCCCGACGGACGCTTCGTTTTGGGGCTTCCCGGCAACCCGCTCGCGGCCATGATGGCCCTTTCCACTGTGGGGGCCCCGCTGCTGGCCGCACTGGGGCACCGTCCCATGCCGGCGGTGGAGGAGGTGCCGTGCGGGACCATGATCGAGCCGGACCCCGGGCGTACCCGGCTGATGCCGTTCCGGCTGCTGTACGGCATGGCGTCCCCGGCGCAGCATACGGGGCCAGGGATGATGCGCGGGCTCGCCGCCGCGGACGGTGTGCTGGTAGTGCCACCGCACGGCGTGCAGCTCGGCGAGCCGGTGCCCGCGTTGGCCCTGCCATGGGGGCCGCCAATACCTCCTACCCAGGACGGCCCGGCCAAAGCCAAACCAAGAAGCGCCGCACGGACAGGCCAGCCCAAGGGTAAGCCGGCACCCAGCGGACCCGTGGACTGGAGCGCCCTCCTGGGCTGAGGCGGCCCCTGTTGGTGCCATGATGGAGTAATGAACAAGCAGGGTGGAACATGGGACGCGTAACCCAGCGCCGCAAGGTGCACAAGTATGTCCTGGACGGTTCGCCGGGAGCCCTGGAGTACCCGGTCCGCCACCGCGAAGACGTCCTCGCCGTCGAGGAACCGCTGGAGATCCGGCTGGGAAAGCTTTCCTATTCGGTCACCATGCGAACCCCGGGGGACGACTTTGACCTGGTGGCTGGATTCCTGGTGTCCGAGGGGGTCATATGGGCCCCCGAACAGCTGGTTTCGCTGCGATTCTGTGCCGGCGAGGACGAGAACGGTGTCCAGACATTCAACGTGGTGGAGGCCCAGCTGCGGCCGGATGTGCCAGTTCCCGACACCGGCCGCAACGTCTACACGTCCAGCTCCTGCGGCATCTGTGGAACGGACTCCATCGAAGCTGTCCAAAAGTCCTCCCACTTCAGCCCCCGGACGGACCCGTTGACTGTGGACGCGGAAGTCCTGGCCGCCCTGCCGGGGATGTTGCGGAAGTCCCAGCGTGTCTTCGAGGACACCGGCGGCGTGCACGCGGCAGGCCTGTTCAGGATCGATGACGACGGCGAGCCGCAGCTCATGTGCCTGCGCGAGGACGTGGGACGCCACAATGCCGTGGACAAAGTGGTGGGCTGGGCACTGCGCGAGGGCCTCCTGCCTCTTACCGGAACCGTCCTCCAGGTATCTGGCAGGGCGTCCTTCGAGCTGGTCCAGAAAGCATCCCTTGCGGGCATTCCCGTCCTGGCTGCCGTGAGTGCCCCTTCCAGTCTTGCCGTGGAACTGGCCGAGGCGAACGGCTTGACGCTGGCGGGTTTCAGCCGGCACACCAGCTTTAACGTCTACGCCGGGGACTCGCGGATCCTGCGCCCTGCACCAGCCGTGCCCAGTGGCTAGGAGGGCCAATGCACGGCTGGGACGTGGCTGCCCGGGCAAGGGGGTTGGTTGCAATGCTGCCGGAGGGTAGATTTGTCCATCGAATGGACGCGATGATCCAGCCCCGAGCCTAAAGAGGACTTATTTTGCATGACGACCGCAGGATCACGGAAGTCCGCCTGGCCAGGTTTGTGCGCGAGCGCATCGCCCCTGCCGTCTACAGCCGGACGGTCCCGCTTGCCCTGAGCAGTTGGGACGCCCCCGGTGAACCGGTCCCCGCGCTCGAAGCGATGCGGCAGGAGTTCCAGCCGCAGGAGCACGGCGCCGCCTGGGGCCGGCCGTGGGGGACCACCTGGCTCCGGCTGCAAGGGGAGGTGCCGGAATCCTGGGGCGGCGGCCCGGAAACCACCGTGGAGGTGGTGGTGGATCTTGGGTTCACCACCGAAGCGCCCGGGTTTCAGTGCGAGGGCATCGCCTGGCGGCCTGACGGGACCATCATCAAGGCCATCTCACCCCGCAACCAGTACATTCCCCTGAAGCTGCTGGGCGGCGGCATGGCCGTGGACTTCTACGTGGAGGCGGCCGCGAACCCGGACATGGCGCAAGGCTGGACCTTTGCCGCCACCCCGCTGGGAGACAAGGCGACCGCCGGGGGAGCACCCCAGTACCGGCTGGGCAACATCGCCATCGCTGAACTCAACCAGTGCGTGTGGGAACTCCAGCAGGACGTGTGGACGCTGGCCGGCCTCATGGAACAACTCCCCCTGGAGCTTCCCCGCCGCCATGAGATCCTCCGGGCCTTCGAACGCATGATGGATGTGATGGACCCTGACGATGTTGCCGGGACCGCGCCGGCAGGACGGCAGGAGCTCGCCGAAGTCCTTGCCCGCCCCGCCTACGCTTCCGCGCATCAACTGGTTGCTACGGGCCATGCCCACATCGACTCGGCCTGGCTCTGGCCGGTCCGTGAAACCATCCGCAAATGCGCCCGGACGTTCTCCAACGTGGTGGCACTGATGGATGAAGACCCGACTTTCGTCTTCTCCTGTTCGTCCGCGCAGCAGCTGGCATGGATCAAGGAGCTGTACCCGGAGCTGTACAGCCGGATCCGGGAAAAGGTCCGGGCAGGCCAGTTCGTGCCCGTCGGCGGCATGTGGGTGGAATCGGATACCAACATGCCCGGCGGCGAAGCCATGGCGCGGCAGTTCGTGGAGGGCAAGGGCTTCTTCCTGGCGGAGTTCGGCATTGAGTGCAGGGAGGCGTGGCTCCCGGACTCGTTTGGATACAGTGCCGCCCTGCCCCAGATCGTGAAAGCCGCGGGCAGCCGCTGGTTCCTTACCCAAAAGATCTCCTGGAACCAGACAAACAGGATGCCGCACCACACCTTTAATTGGGAGGGAATCGACGGCACCCGGCTGTTCACCCACTTTCCGCCGGTGGACAGCTACAACTCGGACCTCAGCGGCAGGGACCTTGCCCACGCCGAGCGCAACTACCGGGACCACGGCCGCGGGACGGTGTCGTTGGTGCCCTTCGGCTATGGCGACGGCGGCGGCGGACCCACCCGCGAAATGCTTGCGGCGGCTGCCCGCACCGCGAATCTGGAGGGATCGCCCAGGGTCAGGATCGGCTCTGCGGAGAGTTTCTTCCTGCAGGCCGAGGAAGACTACCCGGCACTGCCTGTCTGGGTGGGCGAAATGTACCTGGAGTTGCACCGCGGCACGTACACCAGCCAGGCGCGGACCAAGAAGGGCAACCGGCGCAGCGAGCACCTGCTGCGTGAAGCGGAACTGTGGTGTTCCACGGCTGCAGTCCGGTCGGCCGGCGCATACGACTATCCGGATGCCGAGCTCAAGCGGCTCTGGCAACTGGTACTGCTGCAGCAGTTCCACGACATCCTTCCCGGCAGCTCCATTGCCTGGGTCCACCAGGACGCCGAGCGTAACTACCAGGCCATCGAAAAGGCGCTTGAAGCAATCATCGGCCAGGCAGCTGCCGCCATGCTGGGCTCCGGGGACCGGCAGTTCCTGCTTAACGCTGCGCCGCACGCAAGGAATGGAGTGCCCGCCCTTGCGGCAGCGGAACCAACGCCGCTCCCTGGGCCGGTGCTCGCCACGCCACACCACGGCGGCTACATCCTGGACAACGGGATTATCCGGGTCGAGGTGGACGCCGATGGACTCCTCGCGTCCCTGCGTGACTACGCCACCGGACGAGAGGCCATCGCCCCTGGCCAGCGCGGCAACCTGCTGGAACTGCACCGCGACACCCCCAACGAATGGGACGCCTGGGACATCGACGAGTTCTACCGCCGCAATGTCACTCCGCTGGTCCACGCGGAGTCGGTCCGGCTGGCCAATGAAGACGGCAGCGCCGTGGTGGTGGTGGAACGGATGGCAGGGAGCTCGCCGCTGACCCAGCGCATCACATTGGCCCCCGGCAGCCCGTCACTGGAAATCACCACGGCCGTGGACTGGCAGGAGCGCGAAAAGCTGCTGAAACTCGGCTTTGCCCTCGACGTGCGGGCAGACCGGTCAGCTGCCGAAACACAGTTCGGCCACGTCTTCAGGCCCACCCACACCAACACCTCCTGGGAAGCCGCGAAGTTCGAAATCTGTGCCCACCGGTGGATCCACGTGGGGGAGCCCGGCTACGGGGTCGCGGTGGCCAACTCCTCCACATACGGCCACGACGTGGGCAGAAGCATCAGGGAATCCGACGGCGGAACCACCACTACGGTGCGCCTGTCCCTGCTGCGGGCTCCTAAGTTCCCCGACCCCGACGCCGACCGCGGACACCAGGAGTTGACGGTGACCATCCGCCCAGGTGCTGACATTGCGGCCGCCGTCCAGGAAGGGTACCGCACCAACCTGGCGCCCCGGCTGGTCAGCGGCGGCACCGCGGTGGAGCCGCTCTTCTCCGTCAGCAATCCGGCCCTGGTCATTGAAGCGGTGAAGCTGGCCCAGGACGGATCGGGCGATGTGGTGGTCCGGCTCTATGAGTCGTTGGGGCAGCGGTCCGTGGGAACTCTCACAGCCAACTTCCCTGTCAATGGCGTGGTGTCGACGGATCTCCTGGAGCGTGCCGCCGAGGCGCCCGGAATTGTTCCGGCAGATACCGGTGCCGAGCTCGCGCTCCGGCCGTTCCAGTTGGTGACATTGAGGTTTGCCAGGAAATAGGATCAGTGTCCCTTGGGGGCCATGGTCCTTAAATAGGCTGAGTGGGGGCGGTCCCCAACGATCCGCCACCACTCATCCCCCCAATGCGTGCAAAGGCCCCCGGGGCGGCCGGCGCTTTGGAATTTATCCCCGTTCGAAAACGCTTGGCAGCCCCGCCTTCACACATTCATGATTGTTTCACATTCTAATGTTTTTGTGAAAGCGCACGAAGGTTACATTTCGGTAGATGTCCTCCGGCGTGCCTCAGTCCGCCGGTTAACCACCCTTGAGGCCCAGATCAGGGCCAGCCCGACGACGAAGCACAGCACGGCCGTGTAGTTGATGATGAATTCTATCTGGCCGAGGCTGGGCGGGATAAGAGGGAAGAGCAGCGTAAGGGCCACCGCCACTCCGCCCAGGGCCAGTAACGCAGCGGCGATGCGTACCAGGACCGGCAGCCGTTCCCGCACTGCCCGCACCATGGCCGGCACGAGGACCAGGGCGACGAAGGCGGGATAGGCGCGTCCAGCCGCACCGTAGTACTCAACCAGCGCGAAATGACGCGCATCCTTACCCGAGATGGCGCTTAGTCCTGCCGATGACCCGGCGGTGTCCATGGAGAAGAACAGTGAAATCACGACAGCCGAGACAGCGAGCAGGACAATGATGCCGGCCCTTCCGGTTATGAGACGGTAGGCACTGCCGGCACCGAAGCCCCTGGAAACGCGGATACCCATGAAGAAGATGGCGCCGAAAATGACGAAGCGCAGCAACAGGTTGGCCAGGTTGATCCCGCCCAGCGCCTGGTCGATGACGATGTACGGCCCCTGGATGCTCAACAGGATGGCCAGGGTCATCAAGGCAAAGATGCCGAAAAGGGAGCGGTTTTCTCCTCTGAGTGTGCTGGGGACGCGGGCCACCGCAATAAGGGCGCAAATGGCCAGCGTGCTCCATTGAAGGGTTTCGATCATCCCAGGTTCTCCCAAATTTTTTCTGTCTGCGCTTGGTCCTGCTCCTGGCGGCGCAGTACTTTGCCCATTGCCTGAAGCCGGTCTCCAGCAAGGGCTGTGAGTTCTCCGTCGGTGAGGCTGTCCAGCGCCGCCTGCCGGGCACCGGGAGGCCAGCCGGCCTCCTCCTCCGTAATGATTCCCGTGGCCACCAGTCCGCCGGCGGGTCCCACTCCGGCCGCCAATGCCGTCGCCAAGGCGAGCTCCGGGGACAGCCGGTTGGCGGTCAACTGGGCGGAATAGTTTTGCGGCGCCACTCCCGTGGAGGCGGACACGCGGTGCCGGACCTCGCCGTCGTCTATGGCATCGACCCAGTTCTTCACGGAGGTGGCGTGCGGGGCAGGAGTGAGGGCGGGAGCGGCTGCTCCCCGGGCCGCATCCATTGCGGGGCGGGCCAGGAGCGCCCGCAGGAGGTCCGGCGTGGAAATCTGGCTGACCAGCTCGCTGCGGGTGGGTGGACGCGGCGGGCTTCCCAGGGCGCTGTAGGCGTCAAACCCAGACAGTGCGTCGACGGGGTTGATGTTGTACGCGCGGCTGATGCTGACCACCGTGCTCACGGAGACTTTGCCCCGGACCAGCTGCTGGGCCAGCGTGGTCCGCTTGATTCCGGAGACCCTGCAGACGTCTGCAGTGCTGGCATCTGGCGCGATGCCTTGCAGCCAGCGCTGGAACGCCTTGGCAGGAAGGGTCATGGAGTGCTCTCTGCAGAACGGGTGGTGAGGACGATTTTACCGTGCCGTCCCCGCCCCGGCCGTGCCGCCGATTTTGCCCATGGTCCACCTTCGCCTATAGTTGATGGTCGAGCCCGCTGGTCCGTACACCCCCCAAGTCCGGACCAGCGGGTTCTTCTATGTCCTGCAGCCCCAGCGGCGCCGCGGCCCGGTTTTCGCCGCCTCTGCCGGCCGTCGGCGGCTGTCCGGGCAGCGGCGAAAGGACGATTCGATGACTGCAACCCTTGTTGCGAAGGACATCTCCGGTGGCCACGGCCACCGGGTGCTCTTTTCCGGGCTCTCGCTGACGGTTGCCCCCGGCGACGTGGTGGGCGTGGTGGGTGCCAACGGTGCCGGTAAATCGACGCTGCTGCGCCTCCTGGCCGGTGTCGACCAGCCCCAGCAGGGCTCGGTCAACCTTGCGCCGTCCGATGCCTTCGTTGGATGGCTCCCACAGGAGCACGAGCGCATTGCCGGCGAAACAGTGGCGGCCTACATTGCCCGCCGCACCGGCTGCGCGGAGGCGACCGCCGACATGGAGTCCACCGCGGAAGCACTCGGTTCCGGCGCTCCGGGGGCGGATGACGCCTACGCCCGTGCCTTTGACCGCTGGATGGCCTCCGGCGCCGCTGACCTGGAAGACCGTGTCCCGGCGGTGCTGGCAGACCTCGGGCTGGACGCCGGCGCCGATGCGCTGATGACGGGTCTTTCGGGCGGCCAGGCCGCCCGGGTGGCCCTGGCGGCCCTCCTGCTGAGCCGCTTCGATGTGGTGCTCCTGGACGAGCCCACCAACGACCTCGACCTCGCGGGGCTGGCCACCTTGGAGAACTTCGTAATGGGGCTGCGCGGCGGCGTGGTGCTGGTCAGCCATGACCGCGAATTCCTGGCGCGCTGTGTGACCCGCGTCGTCGAACTTGACCTGGCACAGAACAGTGTGGCTGTCTACGATGGCGGCTACGACGCCTTCCTCGAGGAACGCGCTGTGATGCGGCGGCACGCCCGCGAGAAGTACGAGGAGTTTGCCGCCACCAAGGCAGACCTGGTCTCGCGGGCACGGACGCAGCGGGAGTGGAGTTCGCAGGGCGTTCGCAATGCCATGAAGAAGAACCCCGACAACGACAAGATCCGGCGCGCCGCCAGTACCGAATCCTCCGAAAAGCAGGCCCAGAAGGTCCGGCAGATGGAATCCCGGATCGCCCGTCTGGACGCGGTGGAGGAGCCCCGGAAGGAATGGCAGCTCCAGTTCAGCATCGGCCAGGCACCGCGCTCCAGCGCCGTCGTCGCCACCTTGCGCAAGGCCGTGGCACGCCAGGGCGACTTCACGCTGGGACCGGTCAGCCTCCAGCTCAACGGCGGCGAGCGCGTGGGCATCACCGGCCCCAACGGCGCCGGCAAATCCACCCTCCTGCGCCTGCTGCTGGGCACCCAGGCGCCGGACGACGGCGATGCCTCCATGGGTGCCTCCGTCGCCGTCGGCGAAATAGACCAGGCCCGCGGGCTGCTGGACGGCGCCCTGCCGCTGGGCGACGCTGTCGAAGCGGTGCTGGCGGACTGGAACAGTGCCGACGTTCGCACGCTCCTGGCCAAGTTCGGCCTCAAGGCGGACCACACGTCGAGGACCGTGGATTCCCTGTCACCGGGTGAGCGGACGCGGGCGGCCCTGGCGCTGCTCCAGGCCCGCGGCGTGAACCTGCTGGTGCTGGACGAACCCACCAACCACCTCGACCTGCCGGCCATTGAACAGCTGGAAGAGGCACTTGAAAGCTACGACGGAGCGCTGCTGCTGGTCACCCACGACCGCCGGCTGCTGGAAAACGTTCGACTCGACTACCGGTGGCACCTGGAAAACGGCACGGTCCAGGAACTCCACCACACTGCAACCCAGGAGAAACAGCCATGAGCATGGACCGCGTAGCCTGGAGTTCGCTCTACAACATCAGCACCGCAAAGAGCGCTTCGAAGCCATTTTCCAAAGAGACCCTGAAGCGGGTGCTGGCCTTTGCCGCCCCCCACAAGGGCAAGCTCATCGCCTTTGTGCTCTCCTCCATTGCGGCTGCCTTCCTGGCCGTCGCCACCCCGGTGCTTGCCGGCAAGGTGGTTGACGCCATCATCGCCAAGACCGGCGTTGACACGGTCATCTGGCTGGCAGTGCTGATCGCCATCGTGGCCGTCGGTGAGGCCGGGGTGGGGCTCTTGACCCGCTGGCTGTCCTCGACCATCGGCGAAGGCGTCATCGTGGACCTGCGCACGCGGGTGTTCGACCACGTGCAGCGGATGCCCATTGCCTTCTTCACGCGGACCCGCACGGGCGCGCTGGTCAGCCGCCTCAACAACGATGTCATCGGCGCCCAGTCCGCCTTCGCCGGAACCCTTTCCGGGGTGGTGAGCAACTCGGTGGCGCTGGCCCTGACGCTGGCCGTGATGCTCAATACGTCGTGGCTGGTGACCGTCCTCGCCATGGTGCTGCTGCCGATCTTCCTGATTCCGGCCCGGCGCATGGGCTCCAAGCTGGCTGACCTGCGCCGGGAAGCTGCCGCGCACAACGCCGCCATGGGCACCCAAATGACCGAGCGGTTCTCGGCGCCGGGCGCAACCCTGGTCAAGTTGTTCGGACGGCCTGACGAGGAATCCCGCGAATTCGCTGCCCGCGCTGGCCGCGTCCGGGACATCGGCGTCCGCATGGCGATGCTGCAGTTCACCTTCGTCACGGCCCTGACCCTGGTGTCCGCGCTTGCACTGGCACTGGTGTACGGCCTGGGCGGCTGGCTTGCCCTGGGCGGCCAGCTGGCACCCGGGGATGTGGTGGTGCTGGCACTGCTGCTGACCCGGCTCTACGCTCCGCTCACGGCCCTGTCCAACGCCCGGGTGGAAGTCATGAGCGCCCTGGTCAGCTTTGAACGCGTCTTCGAGATCCTGGACCTGCAGCCGCTGATCCAGCAGAAGCCGGACGCGAAGCCCGTTCCTGCCGGCCCCGTGTCCGTCGAATTCGACAACGTCCGCTTCGCCTACCCGTCCGCGGATAAGGTCTCGCTGGCCTCGCTGGAGGAAGTCTCCACCCTGGACACCCGCGGCGGCGAGGAAGTGCTGCACGGCGTGAGCTTCCGGGTGGAACCGGGCCAGACGGTGGCGCTGGTGGGTTCCTCCGGCGCCGGCAAGTCCACCATCGCCCAGCTGCTGTCGCGGTTGTACGACGTCGACTCCGGCGCAGTGCGTCTCGGCGGCACTGCGCGGGGCACGGGGCTGGACGTGCGGGACGCCACCTTCGATTCGCTGCGGGACACCCTGGGCATGGTGACCCAGGACGGCCACCTGTTCCATGAAACCATCGCGTCCAACCTTCGGCTGGCCAAGCCCGACGCAACCGAAGAGGACATGTGGGACGTGCTGCGGCAGGCGCGGCTGGAGACGATGATCAGGTCCCTGCCGGACGGGCTGGAAACGGTGGTGGGGGAGCGCGGCTACCGGCTTTCCGGCGGCGAACGCCAGCGGCTGACCATTGCCCGGCTCCTGATCGCGCAGCCCCGCGTCGTCATCCTCGACGAGGCCACCGCTGCCCTGGACTCCACGAATGAAGCCGCCGTGCAGGCAGCCCTGGGCGCCGCACTCGAGGGGCGGACCGCCGTCGTGATTGCCCACCGGCTGTCCACCGTCCGCGCGGCCGACGCCATCCTGGTGGTCGAGGGCGGTCAAATTGTGGAACGCGGAACCCACACGGAGCTCCTGGCCGCCGGCGGCCGCTACGCCGAGCTCTACCGGACGCAGTTCGCGGAGGCCACCGCCGTGGCCCAGGAGTCCGTCCCCGAGTTCTAGGGTTGATCAGCTAAGCCTGCGCGGCTCCCGGGACTGCCCGGGCGGCCAGCAGGGGCAGGATGTGGTCCGTCAGCAGTGGCGCCAGGTCCCGGGCCTGTCCGGCGCCGGAAGCCAGGACGTCCAGGTCCAGCCAGCGGATCTCGGCAATCTCAGCTGAAGGGTGTGCTGACCAGGTGCCCGGAGCGGTATAGACGGTGGCTTCAATGTCAGTGGCGGCCTCGTTGGCTGCGTCGGCGATCCACACGCCCATCAACACCAGTTCGCGCGGGTCGATGGTGATGCCCACTTCTTCCTCAAGCTCCCGGGCTGCGGCCTGCACAGCTGTCTCGCCCGGTTCCGGCTTGCCGCCCGGGTGCATGAACATGGTGGTGCCGCGCTTCCGCACGGTCAGCAGGCGGCCGGTGTGGTCGAACACGCAGACGGCGGAAACCACGATGCGGTGTTTCATGCCGGTGCCTGCGTCCGCACCAGGTGTGAAGTCAGCAGCAGGTCCTTGCGCGGACCGGTGACATCCCAGCTGTAGCTGAAGTGGTCAGGGCCCTCCAAGGTGTAGGTCACCCGGTAGGTGTCGGGATCACACCAGTGGCTGTCCAGGTTGGCTTCCGGCGTGAAGCTCATCCGGTGGAAGGGGCGGCCATCGGGGAAGAAGAAGTCCAGCGCGTCAGGGCGCCCGGTGGTCCGCAGCAGGTACTCGCGTGAGGCGGGGCCGGAAAAAGCAGGCCAGCGCATGGTGCCTTCCTCGCGAAGGGCCAGGCCGCCGTCGTCCGTGGGGATGAAAAGGACGACGCCGGAAAAGGTTCCGCGGGTGCCCTCCGACCTGTCCAGCAGGTCGCGCTCCACCAGCCAGCGGCCCGGGTGGGTGTCGTGGCTTGCGGCGCCGGCCGGCTGGTTGCCCAGGAGGTAGGCGCGGAGGCTGGGCTCCGGGACACGGGAGTTCAAGTGCCCTCGATTGGAATCGAACCAACGACACCGGCTTTAGGAGAGCCGTGCTCTATCCACTGAGCTACGAGGGCGGGCATCCGGTGGTTCGGCGGGGCCGGTCCGTCCGGACACGGTTACAAGCATACAAGGTGCCGGGCCGTACTACGCTCATGGCATGAGTCCAGCCCCCACTGCCGCTCCCGCCGCCGCCTTCATTCCGAACGTTGCGTCCACCCGGCAGTACATCGGGGCCTGGGCAATCCTGAGCGTGCTGCAGTATTTCGCCGCGGAGGCAGCCGTGGCCATGGCGTGGGCCGGACCCCGTCCCTACGACCTGCGGACCGGGTATATCAGTGACCTCGGTGCCCTCCACTGCGGGACGTTCTCAGGCCGGGACGTCTGCTCACCCCTGAACTGGCTGATGAATGCCTCGTTCGTGGTCCAGGGCCTTGGCCTGCTGGTGGGGGCGGTGATGCTGACGTCCGGGCTGCTGCGCGTGGCCGCCCGCCCCGGGACCCGGGTCGGCTGGGGCCGCAGGGGGCCCTGGCTCGCGGCCGCCGCGGTCCGGCTGCTCACCGGAGCCGCCGGGGCAGGGACGGTGGTTGTGGGACTGGTCCCGGAGGACGCCGGCTCACCCTGGCATTATTCCGGCGCTGTCACGTACTTCGTGACGGGTGGTGCGGCTCTCCTGGTCCTGGGACTCCTGTGGCTCCGGAAGACCGGGATGGCGTGGTTCCTGGTGGCCTGCGGCGGCGTGTCACTGGCCGCGGTGGCAACCGGCGGGCTTACCCGCATGATGGTTCCCGAGCCCGGGACGCTGGAGCGGCTCATGGGGTACCCCGTGACAGTGGGCATGGCCGCCGCCGGGCTGGTCATTGCACAGCGGGTGCACCGGCACCGGAAGGAACAGCGGGCGGCCGCTGCGGCGGCCCGGGTAACTGCCGGCTAGGTCTCGTTCCGTTTCCGGCTGTTCAGGAATACAGCTGCGGCCCCGGCCAGGAGGCTCAGGACCAAAAGCACCCACCCCGCCGCCGTGAGGCCGGACGCCAGGGCAACCTGGCCGGTGTCGGGACCTTCCGAGGCCATCATGGCGTCAATAACTACGTTCCCCCACAACCGGACCACAACGAACAGCATGGGCAAGGCCCACAACGCCCAGCGCAGCCCCTTCCGTGCCACATTGGTCCCAATGAGCAGCAGCCACGTGAAGCCGAAGATCAGCGGGAAGAGGGTCCCCGCGGTCTTGTGGACGTAGTTCAGCTGGCCCAGGGCATCGCCGTCCATCGCTGCCTGCAGGCGGCCGATGTAGCCGGGATCGAACCCGCCCACCAGCGAATCGGGCATGGCAAGGCCCTTGGTGAGCTGGGTGAGCTGGTCCAGGGTCAGAAGGTGCAGGTACCAGAACAGGAACAGGCTTGCCACCACGCCGGCAACCACAATCAGGTTGCTGTTGCCCTGAGCCTTCTGCGGCGTCCGCGCCGTGGTGGGGTTCACCACAGGTGGAAGGTGGTGCTGCGGCACAACCGCTTTGTCGCCGTGCTTCTTGATCCTCTGGGCAGGGGTTTTGGCCATGGCACCATTATCCCGCCCCATAAACTGAAGCCATGACCACTGGCCGACACAGCGCAGCTGTTCTTGATCCCGCACTGGACGACTACGAACTGGCGGCCGCGCTGGTCCGCGAAGCCGGGCAACTGGCGCTCCTCATGCGCATGGCCGGCCTGCAGTCGGAACAGAAGACCTCCGTCTCGGACGTGGTGACGGCGGCGGACCACGCCGCCGAGGCCTACGTGCTGGAGCAGCTCCAGCGTTGCCGGCCGGATGACGGCATCCTGGGTGAGGAAGGCGCCTCCGTCCAGGGAACCAGCGGCCGTACCTGGGTGATCGACCCCGTGGACGGCACCTACAACTTCCTGCACGGATCCACCTACTGGTGTTCCGCCATTGCCCTGAAGGACCGCGATGATGTGCTGCTGGGCGCCGTCTTCCAGCCGGAGGAGGACAAACTGTGGCTCGGCGGCCGTGACCGGCCCGCCACCCTGAACGGTGGCCTCCTCACCGGTTTCAGCGACGACGGCGGCAAACGCAACGCCACCAGCGTCGCCGAGCTTGGGGCCGCCACCTACATCCACCCCACCTGGCTGATGGATCCCATGTGCGCCATGCCCTGGCACGCGGCCGCCACCTCCGCCGCGTCCCTCCGCATGCTGGGATCCGGGTCCTGCGACCTGGGCCGTGTCGCAGACGGGCAGCTGGGGTGCTGGTTCCAGCACAGCTGCCCGGAATGGGACTGGCTGCCGGGCAAGGCGATCGTCCGGGCGGCGGGGGGCGCCGTGGACACAGTCCGCGTCAACGGGCTGGAGTGGTTCCTCGCAGGAGGAACGACGGCGGTTCAGGAGTTGCGTGCAGCCCTTCAGTCAGGCTCGGCGGCCTGAGGCGGTTGCCGGCACTGGTTCACGGGTCAGCGGCAGTAATCCACAGGCTGGAAGGCGTTGTCGGTCCCACCGCCTAGACTTGTATGCACCATGGATATGTTGTTTGACCCGTACTCTGACGGACCGTTCAAGGCCGCTCCTGCCGCCACCGCCCGAACCAGGACGGTGCCGGAAGGCGTTGCCACCACGGCCTGGCCCGGCGGAATGCCGGGCAGCCAGGCCGGCTGGCAGCAGAACAACGGGGACCGGCACGACCCGGACCGGAACAGCACGGACAGGCACGACGGCGGCCGGCACCAAGGCAGCCACCGCCCGGACGCTGCCCAGCTGCTGGAGGGGCTGAACCCCCAGCAGGAGGAAGCGGTCAAGCATGCCGGGCCGGCGCTGCTGATCGTCGCCGGTGCCGGATCCGGAAAGACCCGGGTGCTCAGCAACAGGATCGCGTACCTGATCGCCACCGGCCGTGCCCACCACGGCGAAATCCTGGCCATCACCTTCACCAACAAGGCCGCCGCGGAAATGCGGGAGCGCATTGAGGCGCTGGTGGGCGGACGCGCCAAGATCATGTGGATCTCCACGTTCCATTCCTCCTGCGTGCGGATCCTGCGGCAGGAAGCGGCCAACGTCGGCCTGAAATCCAATTTCTCCATCTACGACTCCGCCGACTCCCTGCGGCTGGTCACCCAGGTCTCCAAGGCCCTGGACCTGGACCCCAAAAAGTTTGCGCCCAAGGCCATCCAGCACAAGATCTCGGCGTTGAAGAACGAGCTCATCGACGCCGATTCCTTTGCCTCGGCAGCCAATTACAACGACCCCTTCGAACATGCGGTCGCGGACGTTTACAAGGGCTACACCCAGCGCCTCCGGCAGGCCAACGCCATGGACTTCGACGACCTGATCGCCGAGACCGTCTACATGTTCCGTGCCTTCCCCGCGCTCGCCGAGTCCTACCGCCGCCGGTTCCGCCACGTGCTGGTGGACGAATACCAGGACACCAACCACGCCCAGTACGCCCTGGTGCGGGAAATCGTGGGGGAGGGCCCGGGCGCGTCGGAACTCACCGTGGTGGGTGACTCGGACCAGTCCATCTACGCCTTCCGGGGGGCGGACATCCGGAACATCGTGGAGTTCGAAAAGGACTACCCGGAGGCCCGCACCATCAAGCTGGAGCAGAACTACCGCTCCACCCAAAACATCCTGAGCGCGGCGAACTCGGTCATCTCCCGCAACCCCAACCGTCCGGAAAAACGGTTGTGGACCGCCGAGGGCGAAGGCCACAAGATCATCGGCTACGTCGGCGAAAATGAACACGACGAAGCGCAGTTCATTGCCAAGGAGATCGACCGGCTCCAGGACGAGGAAAACCTGCGCCCCGGCGATGTTGCCATCTTCTACCGGACCAACGCCCAGTCCCGCTCCATCGAAGACGTCCTGGTGCGCGTGGGCCTGCCGTACAAGGTGGTGGGCGGCACCCGCTTTTACGAGCGGAAGGAAATCAAGGACGCCCTGGCGTACCTGCGCGTCCTGGTCAACCCGGATGACGACGTCAACCTCCGCCGTGTATTGAATGAGCCCAAACGCGGCATCGGCGACCGCGCCGAAGGCGCCGTCGCGGCCCTGGCCCAGCGTGAGCGGACGTCGTTCATGGAGGCGGCCCGCCGCGCCGACCAGGCGCCCGGCATGGCCACCCGGTCCGTCAACGCCGTCCTGGGCTTCGTGAAGATGCTGGACGACCTGGCCGAGGTTGCCTCCGGATCCGGAGCGGCCGCCGCCCTGGAAGCCGTGCTGGAACAGACGGGCTACCTTGCCGCGCTGCGATCCAGCACCGATCCGCAGGACGAGTCCCGCGTGGAGAACCTGGCTGAACTCGTGGCCGTAGTTCGCGAGTACGAGCAGGAGAACCCGGAAGGAAGCCTTGGCGCGTTCCTGGAACAGGTCTCCCTGGTAGCGGACGCCGACCAGATCCCGGATGCTCCCGGTGCGGACATCGACGCCGCCGTCGCCGAGGCCAAACGGCTGGGCGTGGTGACCCTCATGACCCTGCACACGGCCAAGGGCCTGGAATTCCCCGTGGTCTTCCTGACCGGCATGGAGCACGGCCTCTTCCCGCACCAGCGCTCCGCCACCGACCCCAAGGAACTGGCCGAGGAACGACGCCTGGCGTACGTGGGACTGACCCGTGCCCGCAAGCGGCTCTACGTGACCCGGTCCGAGGTGCGCAGCATGTGGGGCCAGAGCCAGTACAACCCCGCCAGCCAGTTCCTCGAGGAAATCCCGGCGGAGCTCCTGGAATGGAAGCGTGAAGGAACCAGCAGGCAGGCCGGCGGCTGGGGCGGCGGTTCCATCGGGTCCGGCCGCTACAGCGGGTCCTTCTGGGGCGCCGGCACTGCCCGTGGCGCGGCAGCGGACTCCTCGGCGGGATTCAACGCCGACGTTCCGGCGTTCATCGCCAAGAACCGGGTGCAGCCGCAAAAGGAAATCATCGCCGTCAGCGTGGGAGACAAGGTCAACCACACCAGCTTCGGCAACGGCACGGTCCTGGCGCTTGAAGGAGTGGGGGACAAGACCGTGGCCAAGGTGAAGTTCGACGTCGGCGAGAAGCGCCTGTTGCTGCGGTACGCGCCGCTGACCAAGCTCGACGCCTAAGCCGCCCCCGGCCGGGCATAATGGAGCCCATGCGACGGAATGTCTGGGGGATGCTCGCCGCCCTTCTCCTCCTCATTGCTGTCACCGCCACGGGATGCAGCGTGACCACCAAGGACCCCTCCTACGTTCCACCGGCCCCGCTGCCGCCCATGGAACAACTGGAAAAGGCGCCCTTGGCCGACGCCAAGACATACTCCAGCGGTGGCGACGTCCTCTCCTTCATCACCGCGGACCGCACCATCGCCTGTTCATTGACGTCCGCGCGCGGGGACCACGTGAACCTGCCGTACCAGCAGAACCGCTACGGCGACGCTGCCAACAACAAGCTGCCCATTGTCCCGGTGGCCCACTGCGAGCTGGCCACCTATCAGCCTCCACAACCCGGGGACGTTAGGGATGACTGCGCCGGAACCCACCTGGGCTACCTGGGCGGCGTGGCTCTGCTGGCCCCGGACAGTGCACGCTACGGCGAATGCCGCTCCGGCGTCACGTCGATGGAAGCGGCCTACGGACCCAAGGGGACCAAGGCCGGCCCGCTGGCCCAGCTGCCTGTGCTTGCGGACGGTCAGAACCTCGAACGGAACGGGCTGCGCTGTTCCGCCTACAACGGCGGCGTGGCGTGCGGAAACGTCTCCGCCGGCGTCGGATTCTTCATCTCCCCCGAACGTTACGAACTGGTCCCGGGCCCCGCCAAAAGCAGTGCATCCCCGCAGGCAGAGGGCCCAAAAACCCCGTAAATCCGCGGTTTTTCTACGCTCCATAGAATAGTGTGCTTACTCACATAAGAGGTAGTCTGGGACGGCCCGGTCCCTCCAAAGGACTAGAGTTCCCCATGGAGCATTACGCCGCGTGGCTCGTTTCCAGACAGGCCGCCGGTGCGTGCAATCCGCAGCCCGGTCATCGTCTTTTCGGATGGTGTCCGACTGTACAGAAACTACTTCGACGTAGAAGGACACTAAACCGTGGACCTGTTTGAATACCAGGCGCGCGATATGTTCGAGGCGCACGGTGTACCCGTGCTTGCCGGCATCGTGGCGTACACCCCAGAAGAAGCAAAGGCAGCCGCCGAGAAGATCGGCGGCGTAACCGTTGTCAAGGCACAGGTCAAGGTAGGCGGCCGCGGCAAGGCCGGCGGCGTCAAGGTGGCAAAGTCCGCCGACGAAGCGTTTGAGCACGCCACCAACATCCTGGGCATGGACATCAAGGGCCACACCGTTAACAAGGTGATGATTGCCCAGGGTGCGGACATCGCCGAGGAATACTACTTCTCCGTCCTGCTGGACCGGGCCAACCGCAACTACCTGGCCATGTGCTCGGTTGAGGGCGGCATGGAAATCGAACAGCTCGCCGTCGAACGCCCCGAAGCGCTGGCCAAGATTGCCATCGACCCCGCCGTGGGCATCGACCAGGCCAAGGCGGACGAGATCGTCGCAGCTGCAGGCTTCGCCGAGGAACTCCGCGGCCAGGTGGCCGGCGTCATCCTGAAGCTCTGGGACGTCTTCAAGAAGGAAGACGCCACCCTGGTGGAGGTCAACCCGCTGGTCAAGACCGGCAACGGTGACATCCTGGCCCTCGATGGCAAGGTTTCCCTCGACGAGAACGCCGACTTCCGCCACCCGAAGCACGCGCAGCTCGAGGACAAGGACGCAGCGGACCCGCTTGAGGCCAAGGCAAAGGCGCAGGACCTCAACTACGTCAAGCTCGACGGCGAAGTAGGCATCATCGGCAACGGCGCCGGCCTGGTCATGTCCACCCTCGACGTCGTGGCCTACGCCGGCGAGAACCACGGCAACGTCAAGCCCGCCAACTTCCTGGACATCGGCGGCGGAGCCTCCGCAGAGGTCATGGCCGCAGGCCTGGACGTCATCCTGGGTGACGAGCAGGTCAAGTCCGTGTTCGTCAACGTCTTCGGTGGCATCACCGCGTGCGACGCCGTCGCCAAGGGCATCGTTGGCGCGCTGGCCGAGCTGGGCCACTCCGCCAACAAGCCGCTGGTAGTCCGCCTTGACGGCAACAACGTCGAGGAAGGCCGCCGCATCCTCACCGAGGCCAACCACCCGCTGGTAACCCTGGCCGCCACCATGGACGAGGGCGCCGACAAGGCCGCCGAGCTCGCCAACGCAGCTAAGTAAAGGGACGCACCATGTCTATCTATCTGAACAAGGACTCCAAGGTCATCGTCCAGGGCATCACCGGCGGCGAAGGCACCAAGCACACCGCGCTGATGCTTAAGGCGGGCACCAACATCGTCGGCGGCGTCAACGCCCGCAAGGCCGGCACCACGGTCCTGCACGGCGACAAGGAAATCAACGTCTACGGCACCGTCAAGGAAGCCATGGCGGAAACCGGCGCCGACGTCTCCATCGTCTTCGTGCCGCCGGCATTCACCAAGAACGCCGTTGTGGAAGCCATCGAGGCCGGCATCGGCCTGGTCGTGGTCATCACCGAAGGCGTCCCCGTCCAGGACTCCGCCGAATTCTGGGCCCTGGCCCAGTCCAAGGTGGATGCCGACGGCAACCAGGTCACCCGCATCATCGGCCCGAACTGCCCCGGCATCATCACCCCCGGCGAAGCGCTGGTTGGCATCACCCCGGCCAACATCACCGGCAAGGGCCCCATCGGCCTGGTTTCCAAGTCGGGTACCCTGACCTACCAGATGATGTACGAACTGCGCGACCTGGGCTTCTCCACCGCCATCGGCATCGGCGGCGACCCCATCATCGGCACCACGCACATCGACGCCCTGGCCGCGTTCGAGGCTGACCCCGAGACCAAGGCCATCGTGATGATCGGCGAAATCGGCGGCGACGCCGAAGAGCGTGCAGCCGACTTCATCAAGGCCAACGTCACCAAGCCGGTCGTCGGCTATGTGGCCGGCTTCACCGCGCCCGAAGGCAAGACCATGGGCCACGCAGGTGCCATCGTCTCCGGTTCCGCCGGTACCGCCCAGGCCAAGAAGGAAGCCCTCGAGGCCGCCGGTGTCAAGGTCGGCAAGACGCCGTCCGAGACAGCCAAGCTGCTCCGTGAGGTCTACGCAGCCCTCTAGCAGTCCTGCACAACGCGGGGCCACCCGGCCCGGTTCCCCTTTGGGGGCCGGCAGGGCGGCCCCGCGTTTGCTGTTTAACCCACCTGACTGTTTGACGCACGACGACGGCGGGCAGCGCGCGCCCGAGTGCGTCGAGTAATGTTGAGGAAGGAAAATCAGGGCGCCTTGCGCGCGCAGGCAGGGGATGACGGATGGCAGAGAAGCGACCGACCCTGGTCGACGCCGTCGTCGACAAGGTCCTTGAGCACATCCTCAGCGGAGAGATCAAGGCCGACGACGCCCTGCCGCCTGAAGCGGATATCGCCAAGGAGTCCGGTGTCAGCAGGCTGACGGCCCGCGAGGCCATGAAGGTATTGAAAGCGCAGGACGTGGTGTACGTCCGGCGCGGCCTGGGCACCTTCGTCAACCCGCCCGAGCGCTGGACCGGACTGGACGCCATCATGCGCGCAGCCTCCAGGGGAGTGGCCTCGGACCAGGTGGCACTCCGTTTGCTCGAGGTCCGCCGCATGGTGGAGACCGGCGCGGCCGAACTCGCTGCCTCCCGGCACCGGCCGGCTGACCTCGCCGCGCTGCAGGACAGCGTGGAGCAGATGGAAGCGGCCCACCATGCCGGCGACGTGGACGCGCTGACCGTGGCAGACATCGCCTTCCACGACACCGTTCTGCGCGCGTCCGGCAACCCGTTCGTGCCGGCCCTGCTGGGCCAGCTGTCCACCCTGCTCTACGCCATGCGGCGCGAAACCTCGGCGTTCCCCGACGTGCAGCGGCACGCCATCCACCACCACAAGATGGTCCTGGCCGCCATCGCCGCCGGAGACCCGGCCACCGCCCGCTCCACCATGGATGCACATATCACCCAGACTTTCGAGGATTACGAGCACTACCTTGCCGTGTCCAGCCGTAGCGGAGCCGCGGCCCGCTAGCCGCCTGTCCGGGCCCGTCCCATCGGGGTATTCCCTGTCAGCGGCATCCCCACCAGGCCGCGTCCGCAGCCGTGTTGACGCTCCCGTCCCCTGTGATTAGAATCTCATACAGACATCAGACATCTGATATCGCCCCCAAAAAATGCCGCCAGCCAAAGGAGTCGTCATGCGCGCGCATTCCCTTTTCGAGGGTCCCCACACCACCCTGGGAGGCCTGCGATGACCTCCCGTGCTGCTGCCCCCGCTCTCAGCGAGTTGGGCGAGACCACCCTCCGCAAGGTTCGTCGGAGGCTCATGCCCCTGATCGTCCTCCTGTACTTCATTGCCTACCTGGACCGGAACAACGTTGGTTTCGCCAAGCTCGGCATGCAGGGGGACATCGGACTGACCGAGGCCGCCTACGGCCTGGGCGCCGGCATCTTCTTCCTCGGCTACGCACTGCTCGAGATCCCGTCGAACGGCGGCATGTACCGCTATGGCGCCCGCAAGTGGATCGCCCGCATCCTCATCAGCTGGGGCATCTTTGCCACCGCCATGTTCCTGGTGAACGGTGAAGCGACGTTCTACATCATCCGCTTCCTCCTCGGAGCCGCCGAGGCAGGCTTCTTCCCGGCCATCCTCTTCTACCTGACCCTGTGGTTCCCCGCGGCGCAGCGCGTGACGGTGCTGGGCATCTTCATCCTGGCCCAGCCCATCTCCAACGCCCTCGGCGCCCCGGTGTCCGGCATGCTCCTGAACCTGGAGGGCGTGGCAGGCCTGCACGGCTGGCAGTGGCTCTACATCCTGGAAGGCATTCCCGCCATCCTGTTGGGCATCATCACCCCCTTCGTCATGACGGACCGGCCCGAACACGCCAAGTGGCTCAAGCCGGAAGAGCGTGAGTGGCTCTCCAACACCATGAGCGCCGAACTGGCCCACAAGCAGAAGTCCGGCAACCACAACTTCCTTGCCGGATTGAAGGACCCCCGCACCATCGCATACTCGGCCCTGTACTTCGGCCTGGTATGCGGCATCTACGGCCTGGGCCTCTGGCTGCCCACCATCGTCAAGGCGCTGGGCAAGTTCGACTCGACCCAGGTGGGCTTCATCGTCTTTATCCCGTACGCCATCGCTGCCGTCTTCGTCTACTTCTGGAGCAAGCGCTCAGACCGCACCGGCAACCGGGTATGGCATGCCAGCATGAGCATGGTGCTCGCCGCCGTCGGCCTCCTGGGCGCTGGCTACCTGCTGCCGGTCAATGCCGTGCTCGCCATGGTGTTCCTGACCCTCGCGGCCATGGGCATCTACTCCGCCATCGCGCCGTTCCTTGCCATGCCCTCCGCAGCCCTCACCGGTGCTGCAGCCGCCGCCGGCCTCGCCATGGTCAACTCCCTTGGCAACCTGGGCGGCTTCGTGGCGCCCTACATCGTGGGCATCCTCAAGGACGCCACCGGAAACAGCCAGAGCGGGCTGGTCTTCCTGGCCGCCTGCCTCGCCGTGACCGCCGCCGCCACCTACCTTTACGCACGCAAGCGGCCGGAGGGTGTCTCCGCCCCCGGGGTCACAGTTCCTGCCGCCGAAACCCACTAGGACGCATCAATGACTACACAGCACACCTTCCCCGCAGAGCGCACCGCTGTCCTCACCGGGGCAGCATCTGCCCGCGGCATTGGCCGGGCAACCGCTGACCGGCTGGCCAGCGAGGGCTGGTCCATCGCCATCCTGGACATCAATGCCGAAGACGCGAAGGCCGCGGCTGCCGAAATCGGCTCCAGCCGTGCCGTCAAGGCCATCGGCGTGGGCGCCGACGTCTCCGACGAGGCATCGGTTGACCGCGCCATCACGGAAATTGAGGAGGCGCTTCCGCCCATCGTCGGACTGGTCAACCTGGCCGGAATCAGCTCACCCACCCCCTTCATGGAGACCACGGTGGCGGAATGGGACAAGGTCTTCGCCATCAACATGCGCGGCACCTTCCTTGTTTCCCAGCGGGTCCTCAGGGGCATGATCGAGCGCGAACTCGGGAGGATCGTCAGTATCTCCTCCATCTCGGCCCAGCGTGGCGGCGGCACCTACTCCAAGGTGGCCTACAGCGCCTCGAAAGCCGGCATCCTCGGTTTCACCCGTGCGCTGGCCCGTGAAGTGGGTGAACACAACATCACCGTGAACGCCATCGCCCCCGGTCCGATCGACACTGACATCATGGGCGGAACGTTGACGGACGAGCGCAAGGCCCAGATGTCCGAGGGCATCATGATGGGTCGGGTGGGAACCCGGGAGGAAGTGGCGGCGCTGATCGCATTCCTGCTCAGCGAGGACGCCGGCTACATTACTGCCGCCACCTACGACATCAACGGCGGCCTGCAGGTTTCCTGACCACCGGTTTCCGCTGGTGCAGTGCTGCCTGCCGGCCGTACGGCACCAGCGGGACGTGTCCGGGGACACCCCATCCCACGCGCTCCCGCACATTTTCCGGCTATAGGATTTCTACATGGCAACCAAGAACCAGGCCTCCGGCGGCGTGAGCAGGCAGGTCCTCGCCGACCACGTTTACGAAGCGCTTCTTGTTGCCCTGATGGACGGCCGGCTGGAGGCGGGAACCCCGGTCAGCATCGACGGGATGGCCAGGGAGCTGGACGTTTCCCCGACGCCGGTGCGCGAAGCGCTCGCCCGGCTGGAAGCGACCGGGATGGTGCGGAGGATGGCCCTGCGCGGCTACCGCGTGGCACCGCTGTTCTCCCCGGAAGAACTGGCCGACCTGATGGACGCCCGCCTGGTGATCGAACCGGCCAATGCCTTCATGGCCTGCAAGCATGCTGACCCGGAACTGACCGGGCAGCTGGAGCAGGCCATCGAGGACCTCAAGGCAGCCCCGCGCGGTCCATCCTTCACGGAGTTCCGCGCCTACTGGGAAGCCGATGAACGGTTCCACCGGCTCATCGCCGAGTCCGCTGACAACCAGTTCCTGCTGTCCGCATATAACGCCCTGGGCGGGCAGGTGCAGCGCTTCCGCTTCTTTGGCGGCCTGGGCGTGACCGATGCCGACTACGCCATTGCCGAGCACACCGAGATCCTCAAAGCCTTCGAGACCGGCGACGCCGATCTTGCCCGGCAGAAAATGATCGACCACATCGAAGGCGTCAAGCAGCGCTCGCAGCACGACAGCGAAGTGCGCAGCTAGCACGCACGCCCATGGGCCCAATATGGCCCGACTTTTTCACCAACCTCCGCCCGGGAGGAACAGAGAGGCCCTTGACAGGGCCTCGAATAGCGTAGATCCTATAGGAAATGCGATTCTAAATTTGGAGTGACAATGCCGTACACCGCTGAAAACTGGCCCATCGCTGCTGCCCTGCTGCAGTTCCCGGGAACAAGGCCGGACGGGACCACCGCCCAGGAGGCCCCCGCCAGCGACTGGCAGCAGGTCTTTGAAGAAGTCGCAGACGCCGGCTTCAGCAACGCCGACCTCACCGACAGCTGGGTGCGCCCGGGCGATCTCTCAAGCGCCCGTCTGGACGAACTGAAGGCCGCGGCCAGTGCCGCCGGCCTCGGGCTTCCCTCCATCTCCGCCATCCGCCGCAGCGTGATTGAGGAAGGCAAGTGGGAGGAAAACCTGGCCTACACCCACCGGACCATCGACGCCGCTGCGCAGCTCGGTTGCGAGGTCGTCTCCATCGGCCTGCACCAGGCCATCACCCCGGAGCAGCAGAAACAGCTCTGGTTCTGGACCGTTGAAGGCCACAAGGACCCGGTAGCGGACAAGGAAACCTGGAACAACGCCGTCACCCGCATCCGGGAGGTCGGCAAGCACGCCGCTGAACTCGGCCTCCTGGTGTCCCTGGAGATGTACGAGGACACGTACCTCGGCACTGCTGACTCCTCCGTGCAGCTCGTCCAGGACGTCGACCTGCCCAACGTTGGACTGAACCCCGACCTGGGCAACCTGATCCGCCTGCACCGCCCCATCGAAGACTGGCGCGAACTGGTGCACAAGACGCTGCCCTACTCCAACTACTGGCACGTCAAGAACTACATCCGTGACGAGGACCAGGCCCGGAACCACTACGTCGCCATGCCGGCGCCCATGGAATCCGGCCTCATCAGCTACCGCGAGGCCTTCCAGTTCGCCATCTCGGTGGGCTTCCAGGGCATCATCTGCACCGAGCACTACGGCGGCGACGGCCTGAGCGTCACCGCCGCCAACCAGGACTACCTGCGCCGCCAGGTCCTGCCCAAGCGCGATGGCTACACCCTGGGCACCAGCATGGTAGCGCAGGGCCGGCAGGCCCCGGCGGCTGTCCCCGCACGCTAAGCCACGGCAGGCTTCCCAACCGATCCAACCGGTTCAACGAGGAATCATGACAAAGATATTTGACGATCCAGCGCAGTTCGCAGACGACGCCCTCGACGGTTTCGTGGCCGCCAACCGCAAGTATGTGGCGCGAGTCGACGGCGGCGTTGTCCGTTCCACCGAAACACCAGAGGGCCAGGTGGCAGTGGTCATTGGCGGCGGTTCCGGCCATTACCCCGCCTTCGCCGGCCTGGTGGGGGCAGGGCTCGCCGCCGGAAGCGCCTGCGGCAACATGTTCGCTTCCCCCTCCGCCGGGCAGGTGTACCGCGTGGCCAAGGCATCCCAGACCGGCGGCGGCGTCCTCCTGAACTACGGCAACTACGCCGGCGATGTGCTCCACTTCGGCCAGGCCCAGGAGAAGCTGAACGCTGAGGGCATCGAAACCCGCACCGTCCTGGTGACTGACGACATCGCCAGCGCGCCCCTCGAGGAGATCGGCAAGCGCCGCGGCATCGCCGGCGACCTGACGGTCTTCAAGGTTGCCGGCGCGGCGGCAGAGGCCGGGCTGGACCTGGATGAGGTGGAGCGGCTTGCCATTAAGGCCAACCACCACACCCGTTCGCTGGGCGTGGCGTTCGCCGGCTGCACCCTCCCCGGAGCATCCGAGCCCCTCTTCACCGTGCCGGAAGGCATGATGTCCGTGGGACTGGGCATTCACGGCGAACCGGGGATTTCAGACCTGCCCCTGCCCAGTGCCAGTGAACTGGCCAAGCTGCTGGTGGACGGGCTTTTGAAGGACAAGCCGGAAACCGCAGGCCACCGGGTAGTGCCCATCCTCAACGGACTGGGAACAGTCAAGTACGACGAACTCTTCCTGTTGTTCGGCAAGATCGAGGCCCTGCTCACCGCTGCCGGACTCGAGATCGTTGAGCCGGAGTGCGGTGAACTGGTGACCAGCCTGGACATGTCCGGCCTGTCATTGACGCTGTTCTGGCTGGATGCGGAACTGGAGAAGTTCTGGGCCGCGCCGGCTGACACCCCCGCCTTCCGCAAGGGCAACCTGGCCCCGCGCCGGGCCCGGGCCGTCGAGTCCCTGGCCGAGGCGGCCACGACGCCGGGGCTGGCCGCCACGCGGGCGTCCACCGCGCTGGCTGCCACGGCGGTGGGAGTGTTGAAGGAAGCCCGGTCCGTCGTCGTCGAACACGAGGAGGCACTCGGGAAGCTGGATGCCATCGCCGGGGACGGCGACCACGGCATCGGAATGCGCCGCGGAGTGGATGCTGCCGTTGCCGCCGCGGAGAAGTCCCATGCCGGCGGTGCCGGCCTGGAGGAAGTGCTCGCGGCGGCGGGGGAGCAGTGGGCCGAGCGTGCCGGCGGTACCTCCGGGGCCCTTTGGGGCGCGGCGGTCACCGCCGTCGGCAGGACCCTGGGCAGCAAGGACGCCTACACCGCGGCCGACGCAGCGGCGGCCGTCAATGCCCTCCGCGACGCCATTGTCACCTTGGGCAAGGCCGAGGCGGGAGACAAGACCATGGTGGACGCGCTCCTTCCGTTCGCCGAGACCTTCACCAAAGCAATTGACGACGGCGGCAGCCTGGCCGGCAGCCTTCGTGCGGCAGCGGAGGCCGCCGCCGAGGCCGCTGACGCGACTGCCGGACTCAGCCCCAGGAAAGGCCGGGCGCGCCCGTTGGCCGAGAAGAGCCTGGGCCACCCGGATCCCGGCGCCGTTTCGTTCGGCCTCATTGCCCGCAGGGTGGCCGAGTACGCCGCCACCATCGAAAGCCACTAAGGAGAATCGCATGACCGAACACACCCAGCAAGGCTGGCGCATCGTCGTCGGCAATGACGAAGCCGGCGTCGAATACAAGAACGCGCTGCGCGAGATGCTGGAGGCAGACCCCCGGGTCGCCTCGGTGGAGGACGTGGGCGTGGGCGCCGACGACGCTACTGCCTATCCGCACCTTGCCGTCGCCGCAGCCCGCAAGGTCGCAGCCGGAGAGGCGGACCGTGCCCTGCTGATCTGCGGAACCGGCCTCGGCGTGGCCATCTCGGCCAACAAGGTTCCCGGCATCCGGGCCGTCACCGCACACGACAGCTACTCCGTGGAGCGTTCCGTGCTGTCCAACAACGCCCAGGTGCTGACCATGGGCCAGCGCGTCATCGGCCTGGAACTGGCCAAGAAACTGGTGGGCGAGTGGCTTGACCACCGCTTCGATGAAAACTCCGCATCCGCGGCCAAAGTAGACGCAATCTCCTCCTACGAGGACGCGTCGGAAGGACTTGAAGACAAATGAGCAACCGCAACATCGCCGTCGTCGGCTCAGGCTATATGGGCGGCGGGATCGCCCAGGTCCTGGCACTCGCAGGAGCCCGCGTGGCACTCGCCGACGTCTCCGCTGAAATCGCGCAAAACAACTACGAGCGGCTCCTGAAGGAGTCCGACGAGTTCGTCGCCGCCGGCCTGTTCCCGGACAACGCCACCGACCTGCTCAAGGAAAACCTCTGGGCAGCCAAGGACATCGAAGAAGCCGTGGCCGGCGCCGAGTACATCGAGGAGGCAGTGCCGGAAATCCTGGAGATCAAGCACGCCACCCTGGGCAGGATCAGCGCCGCCGCCCGCCCCGAGGCCATCATTGGTTCCAACACCTCCACCATTTCCATCGCCAAGCTGGCCGAGGTGGTGGACAACCCGGAGCGCTTCCTGGGCGTCCACTTCTCCAACCCGGCACCATTCATTCCCGGCGTGGAAGTCATCCCGCACGAGGGCACCTCCGAGGCCACCATCCAGGCGGCCCGCAGCATCGTGGGGGAGACCGGCAAGGAAACAGCCACCGTCAAGGACGTGACCGGCTTCGTGCTCAACCGGCTCCAGTACGCCCTGTTCCACGAGGCAGCCCAAGTGGTGGAGGAAGGCATCGCCACCGCGGAGGACGTGGACACCCTGGTGCGCACCACCTTCGGCTTCCGGCTGCCGTTCTTCGGGCCGTTTGCGATCGCCGACATGGCGGGCCTGGACGTATATGCGTTCTGCTACAAGTCCCTCCAGACCGGGTTCCCGGAGCGGTTCGCCACCCCCAAGATCCTGCAGGAAAAGGTCGACGCCGGCCAGCTGGGCACCAAGACCGGTTCCGGCTTCCTTGACGTCCCCGCAGACCGGACCGCAGCCCTGGTTGCCTACCGGAACAAGGCGTACGTCGCCATGCAGAAGCTCATCGAAGAGCTGGGCCCTGCCCCGCTTTCCTGATCCGAAGGAACACCTCCATGACAGCATTTCCCACAGACCGCACGGTGATCGTTACCGGCGCTGTCTCCGAACGCGGCATCGGCCGGGCCACCGCAGACTACCTGGCAGAGCGCGGCTGGAACATCGGCGTGATCGACATCGATGACGCCGCCACCAAGGCCGTGGCCAAGGAGCTGGCCGAAAAGTACGGAATCAAGGCCCACGGAGCAGGCGCAGACGTCAGCAACGAAGCGTCGGTCCGGGCGGCCATCGACGAGATCGAGGCCGAACTTCCGCAGCTGGTGGCCCTGGCCAACATCGCGGGCGTCAGCTCCCCGGTGCCGTACCTGGAACTGGACGCCGCCGAATGGGACCGGGTACTCAGCATCAACTTGAACGGCGTCCACTACGCCACCCGCCGTGCCGCCGAATCGATGGTCAAGAACCAGCTGGGCCGGATTGTGAACATTTCCTCCGTCTCCGCCCAGCGCGGTGGCGGAACCTTCAGCAAGACCCCGTACTCCGTGGCCAAGGCCGGCGTCATCGGCCTGACCCGCGCCACCGCCCGTGAACTGGGGGAGTACGACATCACTGTCAACGCCATCTCGCCCGGGCCGATCGACACCGACATCATGGGCGGCACCCTGAGCGAGGAACGCAAGGACGAGCTGGTCAAGGACCTGGTGGTGAACCGCGTGGGCAACACGCGCGACATCGCTGCCGCCATCCATTTCCTGATTGGCGAGGACGCCGGGTATATCTCCGGCCAGACGCTGAACGTCGACGGCGGACTGTACATGCACTGACGGGCTCCGTTTCCCTTCGCATCACGAAGACCGGAGCCACCACCAACATGCGGGCCGCCGGCCCGCGGAAACCACCACGTCACCACTCGAAGGAGAGTGTTGTGTCCGAAACCACCGCAACATCCAAGGAACTTCTGGCCCGTCCGGTCCTGAAGTCCGCGATCTTTAAGGCGGCCCGCCGGCTCATGCCGATGCTGGTCATCCTGTACGTCGTTTCGTTCCTGGACCGCACCAACGTCGGCTTTGCCGAGGCGGCCCTCGGGGCGGACAAAGGAGTGTCCGCCGCAGCCTTCGCCCTGGGCGCCGGCATCTTCTTCATTGGCTATGCGATCTTCGAGATCCCCAGCAACCTGCTGCTCAAGAAGGTCGGCGCCAAGATCTGGCTGGCGCGCATCGCCATCACCTGGGGCATCGTTTCGGCGTGCTTCGCCTTCGTCCAGGGCGAGACCTCGTTCGTGATCCTGCGTTTCCTCCTCGGCGTGACCGAGGCCGGCCTGTTCCCCGGCGTGATCATGTACCTGGCCGAATGGTTCCCCAACAAGGTGCGCGTCCAGATGTTCGCCATCTTCTACCTGGCCCAGCCGTTCTCCCAGATGATCGGCAACCCCCTCTCCGGCTGGCTGATCAACATCGGCGACCAGGTGCCGGGCCTGCGCGGCTGGCAGGTCATGTTCTTCGTCGAGGGCCTGCTCGCAGTCCTGGCCGGCATCGCCGCCTTCTTCTTCCTGATCAACGGTCCTGAAAAGGCCAAGTTCCTCAGCCGGGAGGAGAAGTACGCGCTCAAGGAAGTCATGGCACTGGAAGACAACATCAAGGACCAGACCGGCCCCCGCGGCATCCTCGCCGCCATGCGCAACGGCCGGGTCTGGTACTTCACCGCCATCTACTTCTGCCTGCAGATCGCCGTCTACGGCGTGACGTTCTTCCTGCCGCAGCAGGTGTCGTCCCTGACCGGGCAGAAAGTGGGCCTCGCCGTCGGCCTGCTGATCGCGGTCCCGTGGTTCTTCGGCATCTTCTCCTGCTACTTCATCGGCCGGGCGGCTAACACCGTTGCCAAGCGGCGGAAGTTCGGCACCATCCTGTTTCTCTCCACCGGCCTGTGCATCTTCGGCTCGGCCTGGGCGGGAACCAACCACCAGCCGGTCCTGGGCATGATCTTCATAACCCTGGCAGTCTGCAGCTTCCTCGCCGTCGGTCCGGTGGTCTGGTCCTACCCAACCGCGTTCCTCGCCGGATCCGCAGCAGCGGCCGGCATCGGCCTGATCAACTCGCTGGGCAACCTGGGCGGCTTTGTGGCCCCGATCCTGCGGACCGCCGTCAACGAGGCCACGCACTCGCCCACGGGATCCATGGGTGTGTACGCCCTGGGCGTCCTGCCCTTCGTGGCCGCCGCAATGATGTACGCCACCAAGCGGTTCAAGAACAAGGCCGACGACCTGCTCGACTGAGCACCACAAGTAAGAGGAAACCCAATGCCCACCTCCGGCAGCAGCACAGGCAACGGCACCGTCCACATCGGCGTCAGCACCAAAATGTACCTGGGTTACCAGGCAAGCCTGCGCTGGCTGTCGGAGGTGCGCTCCGTTGTGGACGAAAGGCCCGGGCTGGGTGCGCATTCCGCCCAGGACGCACCGGTCCGGGTCTTCGTCATCCCTTCCTTCCCCGTCCTGGAGCCGGCCACACGGATCCTGGCCGGCTCACCCGTCCTGCTCGGCGCCCAGAACTGCGCCTGGGGGGACGGGCCCCTCACCGGGGAAGTCAGCCCCGGCATGCTGGCCGAACTGGGCGTCCAGCTCGTCGAGATCGGCCACGCGGAACGCCGCAGCCTGTTCGCCGAGGACGACGCCGTGGTGGCACGCAAGGTGCGTGCCGCCGTCGACAGTTCCCTAACCCCGCTGCTTTGCATCGGTGAGCCGGACAGGCTCGACGCCGGTGCTGCCGCCGACTTTTGCGTGCGGCAGGTCCACGCCGCTACTGGCGGCGACCCCAGCCTCCTAAGCTGCCTGGTCCTGGCCTACGAACCTGTATGGGCTATCGGTGCTCCGGCACCCGCCCCGCCGCAGCACATCAACTCCGTGTTGACCCTGCTCCGGGCCGCACTGGGCCCGGGCTGCCCCCTGATCTATGGCGGCAGTGCCGGGCCAGGGCTGCTGCCGCAGCTTCCCGCAGCGAACGGACTCTTCCTGGGCCGTTTTGCGCACGACGCCGCCAACCTTGGCCGCGTGCTGGACGAAGCCCTCGCCCTGGCTCAGACCCGCGCCCCGGCCAGCAATTCCTCCAGCCGCTCGTAGCCCTCGCTCAGGCCGCCCTCCATCCCGGACTGGGCCATGCCGTCGCGCGCCTCCTGGCTTGGGTAGACGGAGTGGCCCCGCAACCGGGTCCTTCCGTTGCCCAGGTCCTCAAACGTCATGAAGTCCAGGCTGACCACATCCGGGTATCCGCCGAACTCAAAGGTCTGGATGGCGAATTCGTTGTCCCGGACGGTGTGGAAGATGCCCTTGAACTCGTAGGCCACACCGTCCGGTCCTGTGTGCAGGTAGCGGTAGCTGCCGCCGGTGCGGAAATCGTAGTGGTCGATCTCCATTTTCAAGCCCCGCGGGCCCAGCCACTGGACAATCAGGTCCGGTTCTTTGTGGGCGCGGAACACGTCCGCCACCGGGAAATCAAACTCGCGCTCGTAATCGATGAAGGGGACGCCCTCAGGAACGCTGAGTTTCAGGGAATTGCTCATCATGACTCCTTGGAGGATTTGTCGCCGCTGTCCGCAGCGTTTGACCTAAGAATGGCGTCGAGGTTGCGGAACTGGCCTTCGCGGACCAACCGGTACCGGTCAATCCAGGCGGTCAGCTCCTCAAGCCGCGCCGTGTTCAGGTGGACGGGCCTGCGCTGTGCATCCCTGCTTCGGGTCACCAGCGCTGCCTGCTCGAGCACCTGGATGTGTTTCGAAACCGCTTGTTTGGAGATTTCGAACGGTTCTGCCAGTTCGTTCACTGTTGCCGGGCCCCGGCTGAGCCGGGCGATGATGCTTCTCCGCACGGGATCTGCCAGGGCCATGAAGGCCGAGTCCAATGCCGCACTTTCAGGGTTCATTGCCTGCCCGTTTCTAATCAACCTCCAGGTTTATCAACCTTTAGGTTGTTTAAGCATAAGGGTCCCAGGGTGACGATTCAAGACCCGCGTCTTCAGGGATTCCGGCTACGTGGAAAACAGTGCCCGGTGGCTGGTCCTTCGGCTTCGGCTGCGCGCAGTACGCACGGGAGAGTTGGCCGTCGCTAAAAAGTAGTTCCAGCACCCGCAATATTGGGACAGGGGCGCCCGGCAACTTTACTTGTAAGTATGTCAGTACAAACTTTTGACAGGACATTGGATCTAAGGCAAAGTAGTGCCTGTGGCCCGCGCCACGGCCTGCCAGTCCCGGAACTCCTGCCCCGCGAAGGATCCGCGTTCCACACCAGAAAGGTCCACGATTCCCGTGACCCACGAGCTTCTTACGATCGGGCGCATCAGCGTTGATATCTACCCGAACGACATCGGGGTTGGCCTGGAGGACGTTAATTCCTTCGGCAAATACCTTGGCGGTTCGCCCTCCAACGTCGCTGTTGCCGCCGCCCGCCACGGACGCCGCACCGGGGTCATTACCCGGACCGGGGATGATCCGTTCGGCGCCTACCTGCACCGCGAGCTGCGTAAGTTCAACGTCGATGACGCCTTTGTTACCCCGGTGAAGGACTGGCCCACGGCGGTGACCTTCTGCGCGATCAAGCCGGCCACGGACGAGTTCCCGCTGTACTTCTACGGCCGGTTCCCCACCGCTCCGGACCTGCAGATCAAGGCTGAAGAGCTGGACCTGGACGCCATCCGTGAGGCCGGGATCTTTTGGTCCACGGTGACCGGCCTGTGCCAGGAGCCCTCGCGATCAGCGCACATTGCCGCGCATGAGGCGCGGCCGCGGACCGGGCTGGCTGAGGGCCAGTTCACCATCCTGGACCTGGATTACCGGCCGATGTTCTGGGCTTCCGAGGAGGAGGCCCGGGCCGAGGTTGCCAAGGTCCTGCCGCACGTCACGGTCGCGATCGGCAACGACAAGGAATGTGCCGTGGCAGTCGGCGAGGGGACTCCCGATGAGCAGGCGGACCGCCTGCTCGCTGCCGGCGTGGAAATCGCCGTCGTCAAGCTCGGCCCCGAAGGCGTGATGGCCAAGACCCGCACCGAACGCGTGGTCTCCGCGCCCGTCCCGGTGGAAACCCTCAACGGCTTGGGTGCCGGCGACTCCTTTGGCGGCGCCTTCTGCCACGGACTCCTCTCCGGCTGGCCGCTGGCACAGGTCCTGGACTACGCCAACGCCGCCGGCGCCATCGTCGCCTCACGCCTTTCCTGCGCCGACGCCATGCCGACGCCGGAGGAGGTCACCTCGCTGCTGGCCGAACGCGGCCGCGCGGTTCCGGGCGCCTCGATTCCCGAAGGAGCAGCACTGTGACCCTCACCTCTCTTGCTTCCAACAACGCTGTGGACGACGATCCGCGCCGCTATGAGCACCTGAGCACTATACGGCTGGAAGACCCTGGTGCCGTGGCCCGGGCGGCCAAGTCCCGCCGGCGCCACCCCGGCCTGAAGTCGGGGCGGCAGAACTTCATCGTCGCCGCCGACCACCCCGCCCGCGGCGCCCTTGCCGTCGGCAGCGACCCCGTGGCCATGGCTGACCGGCGTCAGCTGCTGGACCGGCTGCAGATCGCCCTGGCCAACCCCGCCGTCGACGGTGTCCTGGCGTCCCCGGACATCATGGACGACCTGCTGCTGCTGGGCGCCCTGGACGGCAAGCTGGTCTTCGGTTCCATGAACCGCGGCGGCCTCTCCGGGCTGGTCAACGAGTTCGATGACCGCTTCACCGGCCACACCGCCGCCGCTCTGGAGGCCCTGGGTGCTGACGGCGGCAAGATGCTCACCCGCATCTGCCTGGGCGACCCCGACACCGTGGCCACCCTGGAAGCGACCGCCAAGGCCATCGATTCGCTGGCGGAGCGCAAGCTGATTGCCATGGTGGAACCGTTCCTGTCGGTCCGGGAAAACGGCCGCGTCCGCAACGATCTGTCCACCAACGCCGTGATCAAGTCCATCGCCATCGCAGAGGGGCTGGGCTCCACCAGTGCCTACACCTGGATGAAGCTTCCCGTCGTGGCGGAGATGGAACGCGTCATGGCGGCCACCACCATGCCCACCGTCCTTCTGGGTGGAGACCCGGATGGGTCCCAGGACGAGGTCTTTGCGTCCTGGCAGGCGGCACTGGCGCTCCCGGGCGTCCAGGGCCTCACTGTTGGCCGGACGCTCCTGTACCCGGCCGACGGAGACGTCGCCGGCGCCGTCGCCAGCGCCGCTTCGCTCCTGAACCACACCACGGAAGTATCGGAGTAGCCTCCCCATGGACACAACAGGAACGCGCAGGATGACGGTGGCCCAGGCCGTCGTCGAATACCTGTCCAAGCAATACACCGTCGACAAGGTGGGCGGTGTGGACTACCGGGAGCGGCTGATCCCCGGCACGTTCGGTATTTTCGGGCACGGTAACGTTGCCGGTGTGGGGCAGGCCCTGAAGCAGTACCAGCAGCTGGACCCGGCCATCATGCCGTACTACCAGGGCCGGAACGAACAGGCCCAGGCGCACCAGGCCGTGGGGTATGCCCGGCATACCCGCCGCCGCCAGACCTTCGCCATCAGCACCTCGATCGGCCCGGGGTCCTCCAACCTGCTGACCGGTGCCGCTTTGGCCACGACGAACCGGCTGCCGGTGCTGCTGCTGCCCAGCGACACGTTCGCCACCCGCGCGGCAGACCCCGTGCTGCAGCAGCTCGAACAGCCCTACGCCTACGACATCACCGTTAATGACGCCTTCCGGCCACTGTCCAAGTTCTTCGACCGCGTCACCCGCCCGGAACAGCTGTTCTCCGCGTTCCACCACGGCCTGCGTGTCCTGACGGATCCGGCGGAGACCGGCGCCGTAACCATCTCGCTGCCTCAGGATGTCCAGGCCGAGGCGTTCGATGTCCCCGAGGAGTTCCTGGCCGAGCGGGAGTGGCGGATCCGCCGCCCCGACGCGGACGACGACGACATCGCCCGTGCCGCCGCGGCCATCCGTGCCGCGAAGCGCCCGCTGATCATCGCCGGCGGCGGCGTCCTCTACGCCTACGCCAACGACGAGCTCGCAAAGCTCGCCCAGCTGACGGGCATCCCGGTAGGCAACACGCAGGCCGG
Source organism: Arthrobacter sp. StoSoilB19 (assembly GCF_019977275.1). Taxonomy (NCBI): domain Bacteria; kingdom Bacillati; phylum Actinomycetota; class Actinomycetes; order Micrococcales; family Micrococcaceae; genus Arthrobacter; species Arthrobacter sp. StoSoilB19. The sequence goes on from NZ_AP024650.1 coordinate 887,057, forward strand.
CGTCGGCGTCCTGCCGTGGGACCACCAGTTCAGCCTGGGTGCCATCGGCTCCACCGGTACGACGGCGGCCAACGCCATCGCTGCCGACGCCGACCTGATCATCGGCATCGGCACCCGCTACGAGGACTTCACCACCGCGTCACGCACAGCGTTCCAGAACCCCGGGGTGCGCTTCATCAACATCAACGTTGCCCCGATCGACGCGTACAAGCACGGCACCACGCTGCCGATCGTCGCCGATGCCCGCAAGGCACTGGTCAAGCTCAACGCAGCACTGGGCGGCTACCGGGTAGGCGCCGACCTGGAGCAGAAGGTCGCCGCCGAGAAAAAGCGCTGGAACGCCACTGTGGACGAGGCCTTTGACACCCGCTACACCCCGCTGCCGGCACAGAACGAAATCATCGGCGCCGCCAACCGGGCCATGGACGCTGCGGATGTGGTGATTTGCGCGGCCGGGTCCCTGCCCGGGGACCTGCACAAGATGTGGCGTGTCCGGGACCCGTTCGGCTACCACGTCGAATATGCCTACTCCTGCATGGGCTACGAAATCCCCGGCGGCCTCGGGGTCAAGCGCGCAGCCCTGGCCGAAGCCGCGCGCGGCGGCGAGCAGCGGGACGTCGTGGTGATGGTGGGGGATGGCTCCTACCTGATGATGCACACCGAACTGGTCACCGCCGTCGCCGAACGCATCAAACTGATCGTGGTCCTGATCCAGAACCATGGATACGCCTCCATCGGCTCCCTGTCCGAATCCCTGGGCTCGCAGCGCTTCGGCACCCGCTACCGGGCCCTGGACGAAGAACAGCACAGCTTCGACGAAGGGGACACCCTGCCGGTGGACCTGGCCCTGAACGCCGAGTCCCTGGGCGTGAAGGTCATCCGGATCGAACCCGGGGAGAAGGTGATCGCCGAACTGGAGCAGGCCATCCGCGACGCCAAGGCCGCCCCCGAGGGCAGCGGGCCCATCCTCATCCATGTCGAGTCCGATCCGCTCCTGGACGCACCATCCTCCGAGTCCTGGTGGGACGTTCCGGTCGCGCAGGTTTCCGAACTGGATTCCACCAAGCAGGCCTTCCATACCTACGTCGACCACAAGTCCCGCCAGCGCAAATTGCTCGGCTAACCCTCCTCCAGACACCCCCCCTCAAGGAAGAGTCCCCATGACTGCCACCACCCAGACCACCGATACCCAGACCACCGTGATCAACCACTTCATCAACGGCGCCGAAACCGCCGGCGCTGGCGACCGCACCACCCTTGTGTACAACCCGGCCACTGGGGCCGTGACCGGCGAGCTGCGCCTGGCCAACCGCGCCGACCTTGACGCCGCCGTCGCCGCCGCCCGGAAGGCTGCCGACAGCTGGGGTGACATCTCCCTGGCCAAGCGCACCGCCGTTTTGTTCAAGTTCCGCGAACTCGTCGCCGCCCACGTGGACGACCTCGCTGAACTAATCACGGCCGAGCACGGCAAGGTCCTCTCCGACGCCAAGGGCGAAATCGGCCGCGGCCTGGAAGTCATCGAGTACGCCTGCGGCATCCCCACCCTGCTCAAGGGCGACTACTCGGACCAGGTCTCCACCGGTATCGACGTGTTCAACTTCCGCGAGCCCCTCGGCGTGGTCGCCGGCATCACCCCGTTCAACTTCCCGGTCATGGTGCCGCTGTGGATGGCCCCGATGGCGATCGCCACCGGCAACGCCTTCATCCTCAAGCCCTCCGAGCGCGACCCCTCCGCGTCCCTGCTGCTGGCCAAGCTCTGGAAGGAAGCCGGCCTGCCCGACGGCGTGTTCCAGGTCTTGCACGGCGACAAGGAAACCGTCGACGGGCTGCTCACCCACCCGGACGTGGACGGCATCTCCTTCGTCGGGTCCACCCCGATCGCCCAGTACGTCCACGAAACCGCCACCAAACACGGCAAGCGCGTCCAGGCCCTGGGCGGGGCGAAGAACCACGCCATCATCCTGCCCGACGCCGACCTGGACAACGCCGCCGACCACCTCGCCGCCGCCGCCTTCGGCTCCGCCGGCGAACGCTGCATGGCCATCTCCGTCGCCGTCGCCGTCGGGGACGCCGCCGACCTTCTGGTCAAGAAAGTCGAAGAACGCGCCCTGGCCGTGAAGGTCAACAACGGCACCGCCCCCGACGCCGAAATGGGGCCGGTCATCACCCCGGCCTCCAAGGAACGCATCGTCAAGATTGTCACTGAGGCGGAAACTGCCGGCGCGGCCATGGTGGTGGACGGCCGCGACCTGGTGGTCCCCGGCCACGAGAACGGCTTCTGGGTGGGGCCTACCGTGATCGACCACGTCAAGACCGAAATGACGGCTTACACGGAAGAGATCTTCGGGCCGGTCCTCGTGGTGGTCCGCGTTGACACCCTCGAAGACGGCATCAAGCTGATCAACGCCAACCCCTACGGCAACGGCACCGCCATCTTCACCTCCTCCGGCGCCGCCGCCCGCAAGTTCCAGCGCTCCGTCACCGTCGGCATGATCGGCATCAACGTGCCCCTCCCGGTCCCCGTGGCCTACCACTCCTTCGGCGGCTGGAAAGCATCCCTCTTCGGCGACAAACACATCTACGGCCCCGAAGGCGTCTCCTTCTACACCCGCGGCAAAGTCGTCACCTCCCGCTGGCCCGAAACCCACCACGCCTCCGAAGCCTCCTACAACTTCCCGTCCAACTAACACCCAGAGAGACAACGCTGTCATGACTGAGAACAAGCTGATCATCGGCACGGCGCCGGACTCCTGGGGCGTCTGGTTTGCGGACGATCCGAAGCAGACCCCGTGGGAACGCTTCCTCGACGAAGTGGCCGAGTCCGGCTACAAGTGGATCGAACTTGGCCCGTACGGCTACCTTCCCACCGACCCAGCCCGCCTGGCGGAGGAACTCAAGCAGCGCGACCTGAAAGTCACCGCCGGCACCGTGTTCACCGCCTTCCACCGCGGCGTGGACCAGTGGGAGACCGCCTGGGAGCCGGCCCGCAAGGTCGCCGAACTCACCGCGGCAATGGGCGGCGGGCACATCGTGGTCATTCCGGCCATGTGGCGCGACGACGTCACCGGCGAGGCCGTGGAGAGCGGCACCTTGAGCGACAAGGCCTGGAGCGACCTGTTCACCGGCCACAACCGCCTGGGCAAGACCCTGCTGGAGGACTTCGGCCTGAAGCAGCAGTTCCACTCCCACGCTGACTCCCACGTTGGCGCGCAGGAGGACATCGAAACGCTGCTGGCAGCTACCGATCCGCAGTACCTGAACCTCTGCCTGGACACCGGCCACGCGGAATACTGCGGTGCCTCCAGCCTGGAGCTCATCAAGAACTACCCGGACCGCATCGGCTACCTGCATTTGAAGCAGATCAATCCGGACATCCTCAGGCGAGTCAACGAGGAAAACATGACCTGGGCCGCGGCCAACCTCGCCGGCGTCATGACCGAACCGCCGAGCGGGCTGCCCGACCTCCGCGCTGTCATCGAGGCCGTGGAAGCCCTGAACCGCCCCATCTTCGGGATCGTGGAACAGGACATGTACCCGGTTGCCTTCGACGTCCCGATGCCGATCGCCAAGCGCACCCGCAACTACCTGCTGACCTGCGGCTCCCGCACCGCCGTCAACTGACCTCTTCCCGCCAACGCCAAAAGGACCAAACAATGACTGAAACCCTCCGCGTCGCCGTCATCGGCGCCGGCCGCATGGGCGCCGACCACATCCAGCGCCTCAACAAGCGGATCCATGGCGCCGAAGTGGCCGCCGTCGTCGACGTCGACCTCGCCCGCGCCGAGGCCGCCGTCGAAGACATCCCCGGCGCAGTCGCCCTGGCCGACGCTGACGAAGCCCTCAACAACGGCGACGTCAACGCCGTTCTCATCGCCACCCCGGGCTTCCTGCATCAGGACATCCTGCTCAAGGCCATCGCCAGGGACATTCCGATCCTCTGCGAAAAGCCGCTGACCCCGGACGCCGAATCCTCCTGGAAGATTGTCGAAGCCGAAGTGGCGCTGGGCCACCAGCGCATCCAAGTGGGCTTCATGCGCCGCTTCGACGCCGAATACGCAGCGCTCCGCTCCATCATCCGCAACCATGAGCTGGGCGAACTGCTGATGCTGCACCACCAGCACCGCAACCCCAACACCCCTGAGGGCTTCACCAACGAGATGCTCATCAATGACTCCGTGGTCCACGAATTCGACGCCATCCGGTTCTTCACCGGCGAGGAAATCACCAGCATCCAGGTCCGGCTGGGCAAGCCCACCCGCAATGCTCCCAACGGCCAGCACGACCCCCAGCACGTCCTGATCGAGACCGAGTCCGGCGTCCTGGCGGACGTCGAGATCTACGTCAACGCCAAATTCGGTTACGAGGTGGCCACCCAGGCCTCCTTCGAGGACGGCATCGTCAGCATCGGCGGCGACAAGGGTCCCTACACCCGCAGTTCCGGCCGCTGGGGCGGCAGCGTCACCCCAGGCTTCGAAGAGCGTTTCGGCGCCGCATACGACGTCGAAATCCAGTCATGGGTGGACGCTGCACTGAGGGGCGAAATCGGTGGCCCCTCCGCCTGGGACGGGTACGCCACCGCGGCATGCTGCGAGGCAGGCGTCGAGGCGCAGAAGAACGGCGAAAAGGTCGCCGTGAAGCTGGCTGCGAAGCCCGACCTCTACAAGTAGGACAGGAGAAGGGGACGGAGGGGAAAACGACCATACGGCAGCCCGGCAACCACCAGCGCGCCCTGCGGACCGCCACGATCATCTCCACCTTTGGCGGCCTGCTGTTTGGCTACGACACCGGCGTAATCAACGGCGCGCTGCCCTATATGCAGCAGGATCTGGGCCTCACCCCGCTGACCGAGGGCCTGGTGGCCTCGTCCCTGTTGTTCGGCGCCGCGTTTGGCGCCCTGTTCGGCGGCCGCCTGGCAGACCGCAACGGCAGGCGCGGGATGATCATGGTCCTGGCAGTTGTCTTCCTGCTGGGCACCCTGGGCGGCACCTTCGCGCCGAACACCGAAGTGTTATTCGCCGCGCGGTTTATCCCGGGGCTTGCCGTGGGCGGGGCATCCGTTACCGTTCCGGTCTACCTGGCCGAGATATCGCCGCGCGACCGGCGCGGCCGGATCGTCACCCAGAACGAACTCATGATCGTCACCGGGCAGTTGCTGGCCTTCATTTTCAACGCCTACGTGGGCAACTCCTTCGGCGAATCGCACGGCATCTGGCGCTGGATGCTGGTCATCGCCACCCTGCCGGCCATCGCGCTGTGGATCGGGATGAACGTCATGCCCGAGAGTCCACGCTGGCTGGCCTCGACCCCGTTGAAGATCCGTGGGCTGAGCATGGGCGCGTCGGCCTTCCTGCTGTGGATCGTGAACTTCCTGATCGGCTTCGGCTTCCCGCAGCTGCTTGCGGCCATCGGGATCTCCAACACGTTCTTCGTGTTCGCCGTGCTGGGTGTTGGCGCCATCACCTTTGCCGCCAAATACGTGCCCGAGACCAAGGACAAAAGCCTGGAGGACCTGGAGCACTACTTCAAGAATGTGGCCGGCAGCAAGGCCGGGGCCGCCGCGGCGAAGGTTCCCTGACCGGACCAGCGCCCCGCTGCTCCTTGCAAAGCCCCTATGAGGATCCTCAAAGGGGCGTTGCTGTCTTATGCGCGCGCATGCAGCCCGGGCAGTGCGTCAACCAGCGGTGCGAGTTCCGGCATGGTCATCGCCTGGCCGAGGGCCCGCTCAAGCGTGGCATCGTGGACGGGCCGTGCTTCCTCAAGGAGGCGCAGGCCGGTGGGCGTCAGTTCCGTATAAATTCCACGGCGGTCGTCGTCGCACAGGATCCTGGTCAGGAGGCCGCGGTCCTCAAGCCGGTTCACCAGCCGGGTGGTGGCGCTGGGGCTGAGCGCCGTGGCACGCGCCAACTGCTGCATCCGCATGTGCCAGCCGTCCTGCCGGCTGAGGGCGTCCAGCACTGTGTACTCCACCACGGAGAGCTTCGACTCTGCCTGGAGGGAGCGCTCCAGCTCGCCTTCGATCAGCCCATGCAGGGCCGCCAGGGTGCGCCAGCCCTGGGCGCGGACCTCGACGGCGTCGTCCTTGATGCCCATGGTTGCTCCTTTACGAATTGTCCCGGCGGGAGAGCCCTCCGGCAGCCGCGGGTAGAGATAGTTGCTTGCGCGGCATATTTGCATGTGCAACAATAAATACCGCGCCTGCAACTATCTTAGGCGCCTTCCACTTCACGGAACAACCACACGTACAGCTCAAAGGAGCATTCGCATGCCTGTTGGCCTGATAGCACTCGCCCTGGGCGGGTTTGGCATAGGACTCACGGAATTCGTCATCGCCGGCCTCCTCCCGCAGGTGGCAACCGACTTTGGCGTCACCGAAGCGGAGGCCGGCTGGTTCATCTCCGGCTACGCACTCTCCGTGGTGGTGGGCGCGCTGGGCCTGACGGCAGCCGTGACGCGATTCCAGCGCAAGCCCGTACTGGCCGCACTGCTGGTCCTGTTCATTGCCGGAAACCTGCTTTCCGCCACTGCTGACGGTTACTGGCCAATGATGCTGGGCCGCGTTGTTGCCGCCCTCTCGCACGGCGCCTTCTTTGGCATCGGGGCAGTGGTGGCGGCCGGCATGGTCCCGCCCAGCAAGAAGGCAGGCGCCATCGCGCTCATGTTCACGGGACTGACCGCGGCCAACGTCCTTGGCGTGCCGTTCGGGACGTTGCTGGGCCAGGCGGCCGGCTGGCGTGCCACCTTCTGGGCCATCACGGTCATTGGCGTGGCTGCGCTCGCTGGCATCCTGGCCCTGGTTCCCAAGCCGGCCCGTGAAGCGGGGCAGGCGGGAAGCCTCCGCTCCGAGCTTCGGGCCTTCCGCTCCGGCCAGGTGTGGCTTTCCATCCTGGTGACCATCCTCGGCTTCGGCGGCATGTTCGGCGCATTCACCTACATTGCGTACACCCTCACCGAGGTGTCCGGATTTGCGGCCTCCACCGTGCCATGGCTGCTCATTGTCTTCGGGGCGGGCCTCTTCGCCGGCAACACCCTTGGCGGCAAAGCCGCAGACCGCAACGTGGACCGGACGCTCCTGGTGGTGCTCGCCGCGCTGGCCGTGGTCATGGTGGTGTTCGCTCTGACGGCCGCCAGCCCTGTCCTGACGGTCATGTCGCTGGTCCTGATGGGCGGCTTCGGCTTCGCCACCGTGCCGGGCCTGCAAATGCGCGTGATGAAGTATGCCTCCGGGGCTCCCACCCTGGCCTCCGGCGCCAACATCGGTGCCTTCAATGTGGGCAACGCCCTGGGCGCCTGGCTGGGAGGGGTCACCATCACCGCCGGCCTCGGCTACACCTCACCCATCTGGGCGGGCGCCGTGATCACCGTTGCGGGCCTGGCCGTCATGGCGTTCGCCGCCGCCGCGGCCAAGCGGGAACGGCAGCTTGAAGGCCAGGTGCCGGTGCCTGTCGAGGAGCTGGCCAGCCGCTAGGCGGCGGGGTTCCTTAGGCACCGAACGGAAGCCGCGGGTCGATGTTTTGGGTCTCCCAGGTCTGACGCACCCAGCCATGGTGGGGATCGTCGCTGATCAGCCATTCCCGCACCGGGCCCGGACCTGCCATGACGTTGAGGTAGTAGAGGTCGTAGCCGGGCGCGGCCATCGCCGGGCCGTGCCAGCCGTAGGGGACCAGGACCACGTCGCCGGTGCGCACCTCGGCCGACACATCGATGGGCCGCTCATCGGAGGCGTAGACGCGCTGGTACCCGATGGCGTCGGCGTCGGGTGGTGCTGCGGAGCCGGACGCCACCTGGGTTTCGAAGTAGTAGATCTCTTCGAGCTGGGTCTCGCCGTCCTTTTCCTCGTCATGCTTGTGGGGAGGGTAGGAAGACCAGTTCCCTGCGGGGGTGAGGACCTCGCAGACGATGAACCGGTCGGCCTCCAGCGCTGCCGGGGTGCCGAAGTTGTGGACCTGGCGCGAGCAGTTGCCGGCGCCGCGTAGTTCCACGGGGGTCTCCGCGGCATGGACCAGCCGGGTGGGGTAGGAGGCTTTCGCGGGGGCCGTGGCCACTGCCACCCTGCCGCCGTCGGCGGATTTGATCCTCACGGCGCGTCCGGCGCCGGAATAAAGGACGTCGCTGGGCCCGGAGAAGACCGAGGGCCGGCCCGCCAGGGGATAGTCGGTGCCGTCAACCGTCACGGTGAAGGCCCCGTTGAGGGGCACCACGATCCGTTCCTCGTCCGCGGCGGAGAGTTCGACGGCGGCACCGGCCGGCACCGTGGCCACCTTCAGGCCGGTGTGCGCCCAGCCGTCCACGGCGAGGGAGGAGTCGGAGGTTCCGATCGAGATGTCCCATTTGCCGTCAGCGGCGGTGCCCAGGGGGTAAACCCAGTTGGTCATGGAGTTGGCTCCTTGGATTATCGCTGTACGAGAGTCATTTCAAAACTGTAGGAATCGGCGCGGTACACGTGGTGGCCCGTTTCCACGCGCCGCCCGGTGTCGTCGACGGCAGTACGTTCCATGGTGACCAGCGCGGATCCCGGCGTCGTGTCCAGCATGGAGGCCTGGTAGTCGTTGGCATTGACGGCGCCGATGCGCTGGTTGGCCAGGCGGAAGTTGACCCCGCCGCGCCGGAGGATCGAGTACAGGCCTTCAGCGGCGAGCATGGCCTCATCCATTTCCGCGATGTCGTCCCGAACCCAGTTCTCCATGAGGGCCAGCGGATTGCCGCCTACCTTCCGGAGCCGGGTGAAGTGATAGACCTTTGAGCCTGCCGGAAGCTGCAGTGTTGCCCGGGTGGCGTCGTCGGCTTCAATGTGGGAGAAGCTCAGGACTTCGGTGGTGGGTTTCTTGCCGTCGTTGGTGAGGTCGTCGTAAAGGCTGGAAAGCTCGAGCGGACGGCGCACCTGGCTGGAGACCACCTGGGTTCCCACGCCGCGTTTACGGACCAGGAGTCCGGAGCGGACCAGCTCGTCCATGGCCTTGCGCATGGTGGGCCGGGACAGGTTGAGCTGGGCGGCCAGGTCGATTTCGTTCTCCAGCCGGCTTCCGGGTTCCAGCACCCCGCTGTAGATGGCCGCTTCGATGCCCTGGACCACCTGGTGGTACAGGGGCACGGGAGAAGAGCGGTCGATGCTGAGTCCCAGATTGTTCGCCACGGTGCGTTCCCTCATGTTCATGTCTGCGCGTCCGCCCGACCGGCGCCTGCGCCAGTGGCGCACTGCCACCATATGTTCGCTTGATAGGACATACTCTTCTTCCACGATCGTAACAGGCGCTACTCCCGGGTCAAGGGAGGCAGGCAGAATCAGGCGGGGTGGCAGGCTTCCGGTCCCCGGGAGAATTTGAGAGGCAACAAGGTCCGGCCAGCGTTGCCTTGCGTGGCCTAGGCTGGCTCCATGATGTGGACTGGAAGGCGGCAGCCGTGAATTTCGCCGGAAGCCTTGGTCCCCGTCCCCGCAACCTCGAGGTCCAGGATCTGGCCAGCTTCGACCGCCTGGTGGCCGGCGGCGCAGTTAACCTGCATGGCTGGCACGCGCAGTCGCTGGACCTGCGGGGCCGGTCGGCCGCCCTGAAGAGCGTCACCGTCGAAGGTGCCATGTTCCTCGGCTGCCTGTTCGACGACGGCATGGAAGGCAACCTGCGCAGCCGCGGTGCCCTGATTTTTCCCCGGCTGGAAGGCGTCCCCTTCGACCCCTACCGGGCATCGCTGTACTCCCCGGCTGAACTGTATGCCGGACTGGCATCGTCTCCCTACGAGGAACTGCCGGACGCCCGCATCTACCACTGGAGCATCCAGTCCGGCCAGCGGCGCCGCGTGGATGCGACCCTGGCCTCTGCCCTGCACGACCATGCCATCGGGGACGCGCTGGAAGAGCTGACGGGGTCGGCGGCCTGGACCCGCCGCTCCATCGTCGGGGTCATGGGCGGCCATGCAGCGCCGCGCGGCAGCCTGGAGTTCGCGGAGGCGGCACGGCTGGGCAGGCTCCTGGCCCTCCAGGGGTATTCGGTGGCTACCGGCGGCGGGCCCGGCGCCATGGAGGCGGCCAACCTGGGCGCTTACCTGAGCCAGGCGTCCGACGGCGACCTGGACGCAGCGCTAGGCACGCTTGCCGCGGTCCCCGGGTTCCGTCCCTCGGTGTCGGCGTGGGCACGCGCGGCGGCGGCCGTCGTCGAACGTCATCCGGGCGGGACTGCATCCCTGGGGATCCCCACCTGGTTCTACGGGCACGAACCGCCCAACTACTTTGCCACGCACATCGCCAAATACTTCGCCAACGCCATCCGGGAGGCCATCCTGCTGGAACTGTGCCACGGCGGAATCGTCTTCCTGCCCGGAGCAGCCGGGACCGTCCAGGAGATCTTCCAGGACGCCTGCGAAAACTACTATGGCGCCCGCGAGAAAGTGGCGCCCATGGTGCTGGTGGGGCGGCGCCACTGGGAGCAGGAGTACCCGGCCTGGCCCATGCTGCGCAGCCTGGCCGCCGGGCGGCCCATGGCGGACTACATTCACCTGGTGGATACGGTGGATCAGGCCGTGGAGGTCCTCCGGGGCTGAGCCCTATCCGACCGCCGTGCCGAAGAGCAGGCCCAGCAGGTAGGTGATGCCGGCGGCGCCGAGGCCGATGGCGAGCTGGCGCAGGCCGCGGGTCAGCGGGGAGGTGCCGGACAGCAGGCCGACGGCGGCACCGGTGGCCAGCAGGGCGATGCCCACCAGCACCCCGGCCACCACCAATGCGGCGACCCCGGTCAGGCCGAACAGGAACGGCAGGATGGGCACGATGGCGCCGGAGGCGAAGAAGCAGAAGCTGGACAGCGCCGCACCCCAGGCCGTCCCCACGGCCTCGTGCTGGTCCTCTTCCTCCGGCAGATCCGGCTGCAGGGACAGGCTGGGGTCGCAGTCGCAGGACAGCAGCCCCATGCGCTCGGCCACCCGGTGTTCCGCCGCCTCGCGGGACATCCCGCGGGCCAGGTACACCAGGAGGAGTTCGTTGTGTTCAAGGTCCAGCTGGGGCGCGGCCGCCAGCGTGATCTGCGTGGGGCGGGTGGCCGCCAGCAGCTCGCGCTGGGAACGCACGGAGATGAATTCCCCGGCGCCCATGGACATGGCACCGGCCAGCAGCCCGGCGATGCCGCTCAGCAGCACCACGGTGCTGGCCACGCCGGACGCCGCCATGCCCATCACCAGGGAGAGGTTGCTGACCAGGCCGTCGTTCGCGCCGAAGACCGCTGCGCGGAACGTACCGGCCAGGCGGTTGCGGCCGCGCGTTGCCAGGCCCCGCACCACTTCCTCATGGATCTGCTCATCGGCGGCCATGGCCGGAGTGGCGTTGGGGTCCTTGGCGTAGGGGGAGCGGCCCTCGGCGCGCTGGGCGAGGGCCAGCACGAACACGGAGCCAAAGTGCCGGGCCAGGAACCCCAGGAAACGGCTCCGCGCCGAGGCCCTCTTTGGTTTGCCCGCGTGGTCTCCCAGCAGGGCCAGCCAGTGGGCCTCGTGCCGGCCTTCGGCCTCGGCCAGGGCCAGGAGGATGTCCCGTTCCTCCCCCTCGCGGTTCTGGGCGAGGTCCCGGTAGACGGCTGCTTCCGCGCGCTCGTCCGCCAGGTATTGGCGCCACCGTTTGATGTTCGACGGCGAGGGCTGGCTTTGCGGGGTGCCGGCGGCCTCCGGGTGCGGGGTCCGGGAATTGGACCCGACGTTGTTGGACTGGGCGTGCTGCGACACTGGTAACTCCTGGGCTGGAAAGGGCATGTTTATCGCGCCTTTGCCTTGCCAGCGTACTGCGTATTTCCGCGGTTTTTTGGCTGGCCAACCTCGCTGGGAACTTTCGGTATGCCTTAAAAGCGGGGCCGATACCGCCCCCGTTGGCCACTCTTCCGGGCGCCGCCACGACTATTGACCCGTCCGCCCGGCGGGTGCTGTGATGAAGGTGTGGCGCATCCTGCGCCCTACCCTAAAGAGCACGTCAGGCGAATAACGGAGGTTGAATCATGAGCACCACCGGACAGCACCCGGACATGCCGCACCTGGACGCCGTGGAAGCGGACCCCGCCTACGATTACGCCGAGGATGCGCCGGTAGACGATGCGGACGCGGAGGACGGGGTCCTTGATGAAGGGGAACCGGTGGTCCAGCCGCCACCGATAGTCATCGACGCCGAAGACCGCGAGGTCCCGCTGGATGACGACGAGCCCCGCGACACTGAGGGGTAGGGACCCAGGAGGGTAGGACTTACGACGGCGGCGCCTCCTTGCGCGTGAATGCGAAAGGAGGCGCCGCCGTCGTGCTTAATGCTTAGTCAAGTCAGCGGCCGGCGAGGACTTCCTCGGGCGCTTCTTCCGGCTCCTGGCCGGCAACACGAAGCTGCCAGGCACGCATGACGGCGGGGTCCGTGGGGCGGGTAAGCAGCGAAGCCGTGATGTAGACAACCGCGGAGGCGATCAGGCCGTAGTAGATGGGCTCGTTGGCGTATATCCCGTCCAGCGGGGCCTTGGCGTTCACTTCCAGGATGATCATGGTGCCGAGGGTGATGACCGAACCGACAGCCATGGACGCGGCGGCTGCCACGCCGGTGCCCCGCTTCCACACCAGGCCGCCCAGGATGGCCACCAGCAGGCCGCCCACCAGGATGTCGTAGGCAATGGTCAGGGCCGCTACCACGTCCTTGGTGATGATGGCGATGACGATGGCCACAATGCCCAGCGCCAGGACCCAGATGCGGTTGGCCTTGACGTCGTGCTCCGGGTTTTCGGTGTCGCCGGTGTTGACGTCCTTGCCGAACCAGCCGGCAACGAACGGCAGGACGTCGGCACGGGCAACGGTGGCGGCGGCGATGAGGGCGCCGGACGCGGTGGACATCATGGCAGCCACGGCGGCGGCCAGGACCAGTCCGCCGATGCCGACGGGGAGCAGGTTCTGGGCCACCTCGGCGTAGACGTCGTCCTTCGCCGCGATCTTGACGTTGGCCAGGGCCACGTTGGCGGCCATGCCGATCAGCGCACCGGCCACGCCGTAGAGGATGCAGTAGATGCCGGCGGTGGCGCCGCCCCAACGGGCCACCCTTGGGGTCTTGGCGGTGAACACGCGCTGCCAGATGTCCTGGCCGATCAGCAGGCCCAGGGTGTAGACGACGAAGTAGGTGATGATCGTCTGGACGCCGATGCCGTCCATCTGGAAGAAGCTGGCATCCACGCGGCTGCGGATCCCGTCGAGGCCGCCCGCGGCGTTCAGGGTGAAGGGGAGCATGAGGAAGAAGATGCCCACCGTCTTGATCACGAACTGGACCTGGTCCGCAAGGGTGATGGACCACATGCCGCCGATGGTGGAGTACACCAGGACGATCGCGCCGCCGATGGCGATGGCCAGCGCCCGGTCCAGGTTGAACAGCACGACGAAGATGGTGGCATAGGCGCCGGTTGACGTGGCGCAGAGCATCAACGTGTACGCGAGCATGACGATGCCGGAGGCTTGGGTGGCCTTGCTCCCGTAGCGGAGGGTGAGCATCTGGGACACGGTGTAGATCTTCAGTTTCTGGATGGTCCCGGCGAAGAGAAGGCTCAGCAGCAGGACGCCGGCGCCAATGGCCACCACCAGCCACATGCCGGAGATGCCGAACTTGTAGCCAAGGCCCACGCCGCCCACCGTGGACGCCCCGCCGAGGACGACGGCGGCCATGGTCCCGGTGTACAGGAACGGTCCCAGGCGACGGCCGGCAACGAGGAAGTCGCTGTTGTTCCTGGTGCGGGATTTGCCCCACCAGCCGAAGGCCAGCATTGCGAGCAGATACACCACCACGATGGCGATGTTGATGGCACTTGCATCCATAGTTGGCTCCTTGGAGCTGTGGGCCGGGTGTGGTGCCGGGGGCGACGGCGCCCGGCACCGCCGCGGACGAACGGAGAGGGGTTCCTGGTATTGCCTTATAGGCAACAGGAGTTTCCAAAGACTAGAGTGTGACGGCTGCAACAGTCAAGGATCGGAACGCCGGTGCCGCTCCCGTGTGGCATGCGCGTGTCACAAAAGCGCCGCAGATTAGTATGGCTCGAGAGTGGAGCCGGACTGCCGGCCATGAAAGGTTCGTAGATGAAGGCACTGCCAGTTGAGCCCAGTAACGTCCCTGTTGCCATCGGCTCAAGGATCCGGGCCGCCCGGCAGTCCCAGCGGCTCACCATCGAGCAGGTTGCCGATGCCACCGGCCTGACAAAGGGTTTCCTCAGCAGGGTGGAGCGGGACCTGACCTCACCGTCGGTGGCCTCACTGGTGACGCTCTGCCAGGTCCTGTCCATTTCCATTGGCGACCTTTTTGCGGCACCCGAGACCCACTTGACCAAGCGGAACGACGGCCCCCGGATTTCGCTCGGCGGCCAGGGCATCGTGGAGCGGCTCCTGACGGCGCGCTCGGAGCGCAGGGTCCAGATCATCCAGGCCGTGATCGAGCCGCACGGCCGCGGCGAGTCCGAGCTCTATGCGGTGGACTGCGACGTGGATGTGCTGCATGTGATCAAGGGGTCCATCAAGCTGATCCTCACCAACGAGGAATACGACCTGAGCACCGGCGACACCGTAACCTTTCCCGGCCGCGAACCCCATACCTGGGTCAACCCCACGGACAAGCCCGTAGAGGTGCTCTGGGTCCTGGTGCCCGCCGCCAGCCGCTGACTTGTCCTCGGGGTTCGGGGGTAGGTTTGGTAAACACCTGATGCTCTAGGGGAAACAGGAGTGTATGATTGCAGTCACACCTGTCCCTTACCTCCTCGAAGGAGAGGCCTCCATTGGAAGAGCTGCGCATTGAAGCCAACGGCAACCTTGGCCCCATCGATTCATCCCGGATTCCCCGCTATGCCGGAGCTGCCACCTATGCCCGTCTTCCCCGCCTGGACCAGGTGGCCAAGGCTGACGTGACCGTGGTGGGGGTGCCGTTCGATTCAGGTGTTTCCTACCGCCCCGGGGCCCGTTTCGGCGCCAACCATGTCCGCGAGGCCAGCCGGCTGCTGCGTCCCTACAATCCCGCCTGGGATGTCAGCCCGTTCGAGAACATCCAGGTGGCCGACGCCGGCGACATGGCCGTCAACCCGTTCCACATCAACGAAGCCATCGAAACCATCCAGCAGAACGCGCTGGACCTCACCGCCGCCGGGAGCAAGCTGCTGACCCTGGGCGGGGACCACACCATCGCGCTGCCGCTGCTGCGGGCCGCTGCCGAGCGCGCCGGCGGGCCCATCGCCATGCTCCACTTCGATGCCCACCTGGACACTTGGGACACCTACTTCGGCGCCGAATACACCCATGGCACGCCCTTCCGCCGCGCGGTGGAGGAAGGCATCCTGGACACCGAAGCCATTAGCCACATCGGCACCCGCGGCCCGCTCTACGGCAAGAAGGATCTCGACGACGACCACCGCTTTGGGTTCGGCATTGTCACTTCAGCGGACGTCTACTACCAGGGCGTGCTGGAAACCGTCGCCAAGGTCCGCGACCGGATCGGCAACCGCCCGCTCTACATCTCGGTGGACATTGACGTCCTGGATCCGGCACACGCACCGGGCACCGGCACGCCGGAAGCAGGCGGCATCACCAGCCGCGAACTCCTGGAGATCATCCGCGGCTTCCGCGGCATGAACCTGGTGGGGGCCGACGTCGTTGAAGTAGCGCCCGCCTACGACCATGCCGAAATTACCGGTGTTGCCGCCAGCCACGTGGCGTACGAACTGGTGACCCTCATGGCGGACAATGCCGTTCCCGGGAGCCGCTTCGGAGCCGAAACGGGCTACCAGGCGCAGGCCCTGGGCCAGGAGGCCCGCCGTCCCGCCGGTTTCGCCGCGGCCACCAAGGAGTAGGGCGGTGACCGAACTGGCGGCACCCGCCCCCGCAGAGGTAAGGGGTGCCCGCAATGGCGGGGACCTCGTCGTCGAGACCCTCGAAGCGTTGGGTGCCAAGACGGTGTTCGGCATCCCGGGGCAGCATGCCCTGGGACTGTTCGACGCGATGGGACGCGGCAACCTGCACTTCGTTTCCTCCCGGATCGAGAACAACAGCGCCTTTGCCGCGGACGGCTACTCCCGCGCCACCGGGGAAGTGGGTGTGCTGTTCCTGTCCACCGGCCCCGGCGCGCTGACGTCCCTGGCCGGCCTGCAGGAGGCTTACGCCACGGGTGTGCCCATGGTGGTGGTGGCCAGCCAGATTCCCCTGGAGGGGCTGGGTGCCCGACGCAAGGGCATGCTGCACCAGCTTGATGACCAGAAGGCGTCGGCGGCGAACGTGACCAAGAGCCAGCGCTTGATCCAGCATGCCTCGGGCATCCCGTCCGCCATCCAGGACGCCTGGACCGAGGCCATCTCCTCGCCGCAGGGCCCGGTCTGGCTGGAGATTCCGCAAAACGTGCTGCTGGATCCCATTATGGTGCCTCCAGTGGAGGATGCCTTGGCGGAGGCAGCGGACAACCCGCCGCGGATCGAACTGGTGCGGGAGGCCGTGAAGTGGCTGGAAGCAGCCAGGCGCCCGGCAATCATTGCAGGAGGCGGCACCCGCCGCGGCAAGGCGGAGAAGTCCCTCCTGTCCATCGCGGAGAAACTCCGCGCTCCCGTGATTTGCACGCCGGGCGGCAATGGCGCGTTCCCCTGGAACCACGAGTTGTCCCTCCAGGCCTGGATCGAGGACCGCTACATGACCGACGTCCTGGAGGACGCCGACGTCCTGGTGGTGATCGGCTCCTCGCTGGGCGAGGTGACGTCCAACTACTTCACGTTCGAACCACGCGGGCGGATCATCCAGATCGACGCCGAACCGCGGGTGCTGGAATCCAACCGGCCTGGCCTTGGCATCCGTGCCGACGCCGGGCAGGCGCTCGCGGCCCTTGATGAAGCACTGCAGCCCGGCAGGGCCGCGGCCCCGGACTGGCATGGTGCCACCCCGGAGTCGCTGGTGCAGGAATCGCTCGCCAAGGTCCGCGCCCGGCTGGAATCCCAGGACCTGGGCAAGGAACTGAAGTTCATGGCCGACATCCGCGAGGCCGTGCCGGCGGACATGCAGACCTTCTGGGACATGACCATTGCCGCCTACTGGGGCTGGTCCTGCTGGGACGCGCGGCAGGGGCAGTTCCACTCAGCCCAGGGCGCCGGCGGCCTGGGCTTCGCGTTTCCCGGCGCCATTGGAGCGGCCGTGGGATTGGAAACCCAGGGGAGGCCGGGCCGGGTACTCGCCGTGTCCGGCGATGGCTCCTCGATGTATTCCATCGCCGAACTGGCTACGGCGAAACAGCACAACGTGCCGGTCACCTGGCTGATCGTAGACGACGGCGGCTACGGCATCCTGCGTGAATACATGGTGGGTGCCTTCGGCAAGGCAACCGCTACCGAACTGGCCCGCCCGGACTTCGTCAGGCTTGCCGAGTCCTTCGGCATTCCCGCCACCCGGGTTGCCCCGGAGGATGTGGGGGACGCGCTGAAGGCGGGCTTCGCCGGGGACGGGCCCAACGTCGTCGTGGTTGAGACGCTTTTAAAGATGTTCGGGCCCACCCACCTGGGCGACTGATGTAGCCAATAACGCTCACACGCTCCCCCACTTCTGCCACAACGGCTGAAGTGGGGGAGCGTGTGTGTTTAAGGGCCAGCGGCAACAACTTCGTTTCCCTAAGCAACCTTTTCCTGATACAGTTGCTTGCAGCAACTAATTCTTTAGGGAGGATCATGTCTGTCGCACCGGCCACTGCAGCCGACCTCGTCAGCAACATCTATGACCTCCAGCGCGCATTGCGCTGCGTCACCATGATCAACATCAAGGGCCAGGACACGGGCATCGCCCTCCAGGGCGTGCTCAAGTTCATCGGCGAAGGGGAGACCCGTGCCGCGCACCTGGCTGAGCGGCTGGGGGTCAGCCCTCCGGTGCTGAGCCGGCATGTGGCGGAGCTGGCGGACGCGGGCCTGGTGGTCCGCACCCCGGATCCGGACGACGGCCGGGCCCAGCTGCTGGCACTCTCCCCGCGCGGCAAGGAAAAGCTTGCGGAGTTGGTGCGGCACCGGGCGGAGACCCTGCAGGCCTACCTCGCCGACTGGAACGAGGACGACGCCGTGGCAACAGCCGCGATGCTGAGCAAGCTCACCACATCCCTGAAGAATTCCATCCGGGCAAGGGCGGCCGGAACCACCATTGAACACGAAACGCAGGAGTCCATTAATGGCTAACGTCACCGCCGCCGCGGACCAGGAACAGGAGCGCCAGCGCCAACGCAGCGCCAAACAGGAGTCGCGGCAATCCAAGCGCCACGAACCCGGCGCACCCATGAACCACCGGCAGATCATGGAGGCCCTGACCGGTCTCCTCGCTGCCTTCTTTACCGCAATCCTCAGCAGCACCATCGTGGCCAACGCGCTGCCCACCATCATGTCCGAGCTCAAGGGCACCCAGACGGACTTCGCGTGGGTCATCACAGCCGCGCTGCTGGCCAACGCAGCAACCACCCCCATCTGGGGCAAGCTCGCCGACCTCTTCGACAAAAAGGTCCTGGTCCAGCTCAGCATCGTGATTTTCGTGGCCGGCTCGGTGATGGCAGGCTTCTCCGAAAACATCCCGTTCCTGCTCACCGCCCGCGTGATCCAGGGCATCGCCATGGGTGGGCTGACTGCCCTGGCCCAGGCGATCATCGGCTCCATCATTCCGCCGCGTGAACGCGGCAAGTACTCCGGCTACATGGGTGCCGTCATGGCCGTCGGTACCGCCGGCGGACCGCTGCTGGGCGGCTTCATCGTGGACAGCTCGCTTGGCTGGCGCTGGACGTTCTTCGTCTGCGTGCCGCTCGCCGTCGTCGCCCTGATCCTGCTCCAGGTCACGCTCAAGGTTCCGCACATCAAGCGCCCGGCCAAGATCGACTGGCTCGGTGCCATCCTGCTCACCTCCGGCGTCAGCCTGCTCCTGGTCTGGGTCTCCTTCGCAGGCAAAGCCGACTACTACGACTGGTGGTCCTGGCAGACCGCGGTAATGGTGGGCGGCGGCGTCCTCCTGCTCGCACTGCTGGTCCTGGTTGAATCCAAGGTCTCGCAGCCGATCATCCCGCTGAAGATCATCTCCGAACGCACCACCGCGCTGGCCATCGTGGCATCCGTTGCCGTGGGCGTGGCCATGTTCGGCTCCTCCACCTTCCTGGGCCAGTACTACCAGGTGGCCCGCGGCGCCACGCCCACCGAGGCGGGCCTGCTGACCCTGCCCATGATCGCCGGCAACCTGGTCGGTTCCGTCCTGTCCGGCCAGCTGATCAGCCGCTACGGCAAGTGGAAGCGCTTCCTGATCGGCGGCACCGTCCTGCTGATCGGCGGCTTGGCGCTAGCCGGAACCATGGACCACACCACCGAACTCTGGCTGACCGGCCTTTATACCGGCATCTTCGGCATCGGCCTGGGCATGCTGATGCAGAACCTGGTCCTCGCCGTGCAGAACACGGTCCAGGCCAAGGACATCGGTTCCGCGAGTGCCTCCGTCGCGTTCTTCCGCTCGGTGGGCGGCGCCATCGGCGTGTCCGTCCTGGGCGCCGTCATGGCCAACCACGTCAAGAACCTGGCCACCGATGGACTGTCGAAGCTGGGCATCCAGGCTTCCGGCAACAGCGGCGCCAGCATGGACCTCAAGGACCTGCCCGCACCGGTCGCGGACATCATGCGGGCGGCCTACGGTGACGCGACTGCCGGCATCTTCATGATTTCCGCGGTCGTGAGCGCGGTTGCCCTCATCGCCGTGATCTTCATCAAGGAGGTGCCGCTGCGCAGGACCGTGGACATCACCCCCGAGGCCACACTGCAGGCCAACGCCGCCGGCGAAGCCGGAATGACCGCCATGACCGGCCAGCTGCCCGTGGTCCCGCCGGTCGGGAACGCCCCCGGGAACGGACTGCCCGCAAGGAGTGCCACACCTGCAGGGCTGGGTTCAGCGCCGGCCAGGATGTACGACGGCGGTGCTGCCGCTGCTGCGGCGGCGTCCGGGCGGGTGGCCACGGAGGACTTCGAGGAAGTCTTCGCCAGGAGCTTCCGTTCCGAAGGGCTGGACCTGCGCTCTGCCGACACGATGGACAAGGCTGCCGACGCGGTGGCCAGCGCCGCCGCCACCCTGCAGAAACTGCAGGACACCCAGCACCTGCTGGCCCGCCAGCAGGCGGAACTGGGCGGCCTGGTGCTGGACATCCAGGAACAGCTGCGCTCCCAGCAGGACGTGGCGGCCAGGCAGGCGGCCACCGCGGCAGAGCTCAGCAGGATGCAGCGCAAGCTCCTGAAGGAGCGCAAGATCCAGGCAGCGGCCGCGCTGTACCTGGCAGGGCGCGGGAAGCACAGTGCCGCAGCGCCTGACGCACCGTCAGCCGATGCCCTGTCAGCCGAGGCTCCGTCCGCCGGGGCCGGCTCCTAGCAGCGCCTGGCAGGCGATCGACAGCAGGGCGCGGCCCCCCGCACCGGCAACACCAACGCCGCAGCCCGCACTGGGAAGACACTTCCCGGTGCGGGCTGCGGCTTCTACTGCGGACTGCGGGGAATGCCGCTGCCCATGGTGCCCCCGTAGACTGGCCCTCCACCAGTGGCTCCGGCCGGAAAACCTGCTTCCAAGGGGACCCAATGTCGGTGGGCATCACTAGAGTTGAGTCCATGCTCCTCACCCTTATACGGCGCTACTCCAAACCGTATTTGCCGTACATCCTGGCTGTCCTCGTTTTCCAGCTCGCGTCCACCATTGCCGCCCTGTATCTGCCCAGCCTGAATGCGCAGATCATTGACGAAGGGGTGGCCCGCGGAGACACCGATTTCATCTGGCGCACCGGTGCAGTGATGCTCCTGGTGGCCTTCGCCCAGATAGCTGCGGCCATTGCCGGCGTCTACTTCGGCTCCAGGACGGCCATGGCGGTGGGCCGCGACCTGCGCCGCGCAGTGTTCCGCAAAGTCACCAGCTTCTCCGCCAAGGACGTCAACGCGTTCGGCGCTCCCACGCTCATCACCCGCGGCACCAACGATGTCCAGCAGGTGCAGATGCTCCTGCTGATGGCGCTGAACTTCATGGTCGCCACCCCCATCATGTGCATCGGCGGCATCATCATGGCGCTGCGTGAGGACATCAACCTCTCCTGGCTGGTGTGGGTGTCCGTCCCGCTGCTGGCCGTGGTGGTGGGGTACCTGGTGGTCCGCCTCATGCCGCTGTTCCGCTCCATGCAGCGGAAGATCGACCGGATCAACGCCGTCCTGCGCGAACAGATCATCGGTATCCGCGTGGTCCGGGCCTTCGTCCGCGAACCGTATGAGACGGACCGGTTCGGTGGCGCCAACAAGGAACTCACGGACGTCTCCCTCCGCATCGGCGCCCTGTTCGTCCTGATGTTCCCGGCCATCAGCATGATCCTGCATCTGTCCACTGCCGCTGTGCTGTGGTTTGGCGGGCAGCGGGTGGACGCCGGTGCCATGCAGGTGGGGTCGCTGACCGCATTCCTGCAGTACCTGCTGCAGATCCTGATGGCCGTCATGATGGGCACGTTCATGGCAATGATGATCCCGCGCGCCTCAGTCTGTGCTGACCGCATCGGCGAGGTGCTCGGCGTCGAACCTTCCATCCACGACCCCGAGCGTCCCGAAGCCCCGGCCTCCCTGCAAGGCGTGGTTGAGTACCGCAACGTCACGTTCGCCTACCCGGGAGCCGAGTCCCCGGTGCTCAGCAACATCAGCTTCACTGCACGCCCCGGCCAGACCATCGCCATCATTGGGTCAACCGGTGCCGGCAAAACGTCCCTCCTTTCCCTCCTGCCGCGGTTGTACGACGCCGCAGAAGGCCAGGTGCTGCTTGACGGCGTCCCGGTGGACAGGCTGGACCGCGCGGAGATCACCAAACGCGTCGCCCTGGTGCCGCAGCGTCCCTACTTGTTCTCCGGCACCATCGGGCACAACCTCCGGTTCGGCAAGACCGAGGCGACCGACGAGGAACTGTGGGATGCGCTCCGGACAGCCCAGGGTGAATCATTTGTCCGGGAAAAGAAGAACGGACTCGATTCCCGGATCTCGCAGGGCGGCACCAACGTCTCCGGCGGCCAGCGCCAGCGCCTGTGCATCGCCCGCGCGCTGGTGACCAAACCGCGCGTCTACCTGTTTGACGACTCCTTCTCCGCCCTGGACGTTGCCACCGACGCCCGGCTCCGTGCCGCCCTCAAACGCACCACCTCGGACGCCACGGTGATCATCGTGGCCCAGCGGATCTCCACCATTACCGAGGCTGACCAGATCCTGGTCCTGGACAACGGGCGGATCGTTGACCGTGGAACCCATGAGGAACTGTTGGAAACCTCACCCACCTACCAGGAAATCGTCGAATCCCAGCTGAGTGTGGAGGAAGTGGCATGAGCCCGCGCAAGAAGGACTCCAGTCCCGTGGAAGAGACGCCAATGTCCGTCCAGCCGCCCGCGGGGGAGGCACAACCGGGCGCAGGGCAGCCGGAGGATGACGACTACGTCGAAGAGGAGTTCCAGCCCACCGAAGCCGACGGCGGCATGTTCGGTGCCATGCCGGCCAAGAAAGCCGAGCATTTCTGGCCGGCTGCCAAACGTCTCATGGGGCTGCTGAAGCCCGAAGCGCTGGGCATCTATGCCGTGGTGGGCCTGGTGGTCATCTCCGTGGTCCTCAACGTCATCGCCCCCAAGATCCTGGGCCAGGCCATGGACGTGATCTTCGCCGGGGTGGTTGGCAAACAACTTCCCGCCGGGGCCAGCAAGGAGCAGTTCGTTGCCGGCCTCCGGCAGCAGGGGCAGGACAACTTTGCGGACATGGTGGCCCGCATGGAACTTGTGCCCGGCACCGGCATCAACTTCGACAAGCTCACCATGCTCATCGCCATCGTGCTGCTCATGTACTTCGTGGCGAACATCTTCATGTGGCTGCAGGGGTACGTGCTGAACCGGATCGTCATGAAGGTCATCCGGCGGCTGCGCGATGACACCGAGGCCAAGCTGAACCGGCTTCCCCTGAACTACTTCGACACCCGGCAGCGCGGCGACGTGCTGTCCCGGGTGACCAACGACGTCGACAACATCCAGCAGGCACTCCAGCAGGCCTTCGCCCAACTGGTCAATTCCGTGCTGAGCGTGGTGGGCATCGTGATCATGATGTTCATCGTCTCCTGGCAGCTGGCCCTGATTGCCCTGATCGCGCTTCCGCTGTCCGGAGTGGCCGCTGGCCTGATCGGAGTCCGGAGCCAGAAGCTCTTTGCTGCCCAGTGGAAGAACACCGGGTCATTGAACGGCCAGATCGAGGAGTCCTTTTCCGGGCACGACCTGGTCCGCGTCTTCGGCCGCGATGCGGACATGCTGGCCCGGTTCGAGGAACGCAACGAGGCCCTTTACAAGGCAAGCTTTGGGGCGCAGTTCGTGTCCGGAATCATCTTCCCCGTCATGCAGTTCGTCTCCTACTTGAGCTACGTGGGCATCGCAGTGGTGGGCGGCCTGCGGGTGGCATCCGGCGCCATGTCCCTGGGTGATGCCACCGCGTTCATCCAGTACTCCCGTGAGTTCACCCAGCCCCTGGGCCAGATGGCGGGCATGGCCAACATGCTGCAGTCCGGCGTGGCATCCTCCGAGCGCGTCTTCGAATTCCTGGACGCCGACGAACAGGACGCCGAGACCGCCACCGAACACCTGCCGCCGAAGACCGACGGGCATGTGGACTTCCGGAACGTCACCTTCAGCTACACCCCGGACAAGCCGCTCATCGAGAACCTGTCCTTCACGGCAGAGCCCGGCAACACAGTGGCGATCGTGGGGCCCACGGGCGCCGGCAAGACCACGCTGGTGAACCTGGTGATGCGGTTCTACGAGCTCAACGCCGGCTCCATCATGCTCGACGGCGTGGACATTACGCACCTCAGCCGCTCCGAGCTGCGCTCCAAAGTGGGTATGGTCCTCCAGGACGCGTGGCTGTTCGGCGGCTCCATCTACGACAACATCCGCTACGGCAACCTCAACGCCACGCACGAGCAGGTGATGGCCGCCGCGAAGGCCACCTTCGTGGACCGCTTCGTGCGGGCGCTGCCCGAGGGCTACAACACCGTGATTGATGAGGAGGGCAACAACGTCAGCGCCGGCGAGAAACAGCTCATCACCATCGCCCGTGCTTTCGTGGCGAACCCCTCGCTGCTGATCCTGGACGAGGCCACCAGTTCCGTGGACACCCGCACCGAACTCCTGGTGCAGAAGGCCATGGCCGCGTTGCGCTCGGACCGCACGAGCTTCGTCATCGCCCACCGGCTCTCCACCATCCGCGATGCCGATACCATCCTGGTCATGGAAAACGGACAAATCGTGGAACAGGGCAACCATCAGGTGCTGCTCGATGCCCGGGGCGCCTACCACCGCCTCTACATGTCACAGTTCGCGGGTGCAGATGCCGGAGAAGTACCGGTGGACGATTCGACGGCGGTGCGCAGCTGAGCGCCCAGCAGGCCGAGGCAGCCCAGCGGCTGCAGCGGCATGAAGACGGACGGGAGGCCGCGGAAGGGGCCGGGCCGGACGGCGGTAAGCGCATTGAGGTCCTGGTGCCGATGCGCTGGGGAGACATGGACGCCTACGGCCATATCAACAATGTCCAGATCGTCAGGATGCTGGAGGAGGCGAGGATCGCCGCCTTCGGGCCGCCCCGGGGCGCGGGTCTGCCCGGTGTGGAGCCGCCGGTATCGCTGTTCAACGACGTTCCGGCCGGAACCATGGCGCTGGTGGTGGATCACAAGATCCGCTACGTCCGGACGCTGGAGTACCGCAACATTCCGGCGGTGGTGCAGCTCTGGATCGGCGCCGTCAAGGGAGCCAGCTTCGATATCCACTACCTGCTCCAGGACCCCGTCACCCGCGAGGACTGCGTGAAGGCGAGCAGCCACCTGGCGTTCGTGGACGAAACGACCGGCCGGGTGCAGAGACTCAGCCAGGAACAAAAGGAACGGATGGCCCCCTACAGGCAGTAAGCCTCTGGACAGGGCCGGTCTGGACACACTGGACTGGAACAACCAGCGGTGAAAGGAAGCCCCGATGGCTAAAAACAAGATGGCTAAAAAGGCTAAAAACAAGATGGCTAAAAACAAGATGGCCAAGAACAAGACCCATGGCCGCCGGAACAAGAAGACATGGAAGGAAATGTCCCCATCCGGCAGGGCGGGCATCATCCTTACCGCGATCATGCAGGTGTCCCTGCTGGTTGCCGCCCAACGGGACATCTCGCGCAGGCCCGCCGAGCTGATTAACGGCCCAAAGGCTGTTTGGCGGGCGGCCTCCTTCATCAATTTCATCGGCCCCATGGGGTACTTCGTCTTCGGCAGGAAGCGGCCCGCCACCGGCATTTAGCCCGGCATGGCGGATGGGCGGCCGGACGGTTTGGAGCGGCCGCCCAGCTTGACCCTGTAAATTTGGAGGCATGACCCCCACTGCCACTGTTGCCATGACCCGCGCCCTCGGCATCTCCAAGGAGATCGAGGATGCGGCGTGGTTCGTGCTGGGGCCCGGTCTCCAAGGCAAGGCTTCACCCCTGGACGGCCGCACCCGGACCTGGTCGGTTCCGGCGGCCGCGGAGTTGCTCGACCGCCTGGACCGGGGCATCGCCGATTCCAAGGCCCCGATGATGACCAACCTCCGCGAGAACCTGGAGGGCGCCACCCGCGGGGCCAAGCAGTTGGCCGTGGAGCTGCTGTTCCTGCAGTCGCTTCCGCTGGCCCACGAAGTGAAGTCGTTGAAGGTCAAGCGCGCCCGCGTGGCCGAGGCCGCGGGCTGGCTTGAGTCGCCGCTGGAGCTTCCCGAGGAGCTGTACGCCGGCATGACGGACCACGGCGTGATCCGCGACCGGACCGCCGAATTCAACTGGACCATCTGGGAGCACCTGAAGTGGCTGTGCCGGTTTGTGCAGAACGTGGCGCAGCGGCCGGCAAGCGTGGTGCAGGCGGCCATCAAGGACCCCGTGCAGTTCCACCGCCTCGCTGCATCAACTCCCGACGATCAGCCCGCCATCCGCCGCAGCATTGAGTTCCTGGCCTGGCCCAGCTACTTCGAGCCGGTGGTGGCGGACGTGGAGCGGCAGGAAATCCGGGACGCGTTCGCGTCGCTGGTGGGCGGGGCCAACGGCGACAGCGAAGAGGACATCACGGCGGACATCCACCGCATCCGGCTGCACCTGGACGAGCAGGCGGGCCAGCGCACGGACTGGTACTCCCGCCAGCTGGTCAGCCAGTGGCGCAAAGTGGGCGACCCCGGCCGGCGGGCCTGGCTGCTCCGCACGCACAGCGACCACGCCGAGCTGCTCACGGCCTGGCACGGCGAGGAAAAGGTGACCCTCGACGTCGAACATCTCCGGCACCTGGACCCCGGCGTCACCGCCGGCCTGGTCCAGCACGCCGTGGACGAGGACTACAAACACCTTGGCTACGTGGAACGCGAGGACACCAAGACTGCGGTGTTTGCCTTCCTGACCGTCATGAAACCGGGTGATTTGGTGCTCTACCAGCACGCCGGAACTGTCCGGCTGGGCGGCGTGCTGGGGGAGCCCGAGTACAACGACGACAACCGCCGGCTGCGGCGCAAGGTGCGCTGGTTCGACGACGGGCACACCACCACCAGCCTTCCCCGGCACGTCCAGCGCCAGCTCGCCACCCCCGGCATCGTGGTGGACGTGACCCGGGTGGTCCAGGCGCTGCAGGCGCTGCTGCCTGCCGAGGCGGAAACCGAGCCCGACGGCGACGCTGACGGTGCCGCCGTCGTCCAGCCTGTCCAGGAGGGCTTCCGCCCGCTAACGCAGGAATTCGCGGCGTCGCTGCACATGGAGCTGGAACCGCTCCAGGAGATCGCGGACCTGCTGGAGGAGAACCGCCAGCTGGTCCTCTACGGCCCTCCGGGCACCGGCAAGACCTACCTGGCCAAGCACCTCGCCGCCGAGCTGGCTGACGACACCACCGACGAGCGCGTCAAGCTGGTCCAGTTCCACCCGTCCTATGCCTACGAGGACTTCTTCGAGGGCTACCGGCCGGACAAGACGGACGAGGGCCAGGTGTCCTTCAAGCTGGTGGCTGGCCCGCTGCGCCGCCTGGCCGAGGAAGCCGCCAAGCCCGGGAACGAGAAGAAGCCGTACTTCCTGATCATCGATGAGATGAACCGCGCCAACCTGGCCAAGGTGTTCGGCGAGCTGTACTTCCTGCTGGAATACCGCGACGACCGGATCTACCTGCAGTACAGCCCCAACGAACCGTTCACGCTGCCGGACAACCTCTACATCATCGGCACCATGAACACTGCGGACCGCTCCATCGCCATGATGGACGCAGCCATCCGCCGCCGGTTCTCCTTCATTGAGCTGCACCCGCAGACCGAGCCGGTCAAGGGCTCCCTGCTCCGGTTCCTGCAGGCCCGGCAGCTGGACACCACCCCGGCGCTGCTGCTGGATGCGCTGAACGGTGCCATCGACGAGTGGGATCGGGACCTGATGATCGGGCCGTCCTACTTCATGAAGCCGGCGGCCCAAACCCCGGCCGGGCTCCGCCGGATCTGGAAGTATGAGCTGATGCCGCTGCTGGAGGAGCACTACCACGGCCAGCTCACGCGGGCGCAGCTGGAGGAGCGCTTCGGGCTGGACCAGCTGCTGGGACGCGTTGCAGCGCGCTGATCCCCGGGCGTCCGTGCGGCACCTGGTCCTGGACGAGCTGTCAGGCGGCCTGGTGGAACGGCTGGACGCGCCAAGTGCTTCCTTCCTGAACTCCAGCGGGCTGGCCAAGGCATCTCCCATGGGCATGGGGCTGTACCGGATTGAACCGGTGGGCAAGGTGGGTTCCGTCCGGACCCCCACGCTCCAGCTGGACGTCCGGCCCAAGGACAGGCTGGGGCTCAGCCGGCTCCTCTTCCTCCTCAGTTATGCGGGGGATCAGGGCTTCCGGCCGGACCTGGTGGCCGCTGACGAGGACCGGGACCTGTGGAGCGCCCTGGCCGAGTCGCTGGCGCAGCTGGCCGAAGGGGCCCTGGGCCGTGGTGTCCTGCAGGGCTACCTCACCGTGGACGAGTCGCTGCGGACGGTCAAGGGACGCATCCGGATTTCGGACCAGATCTCCCGCCGTCCCGGGATGCTGGTTCCCCTGGAGGTCTCCTACGACGAGTTCACCGAGGACATCGCGGAAAACCGGATCCTGCGCGCTGCGCTGGAGCGGATGGGGCAGGTGCCGGGGGTACGGCCGGAGGTGCTGGGCAGGCTGCGGCAGCTGAAGGGAAAGCTCGACGCCGTCACGCGCCTTCCGTCCGGGGCGCCGGTGCCGCCGTGGAAGCCCACCAGGATGAACCTGCGCTACCACGCCGTGCTGCGCCTGGCGGAGCTGATCCTGCGCAACGCGTCCGCGGAAGCGGGGGAGGGCAGGCAGCGGACGGCCTCGTTCGTGGTGGACATGGCCCAGGTGTTCGGGGACTTCGTGGGAACCGCACTGCGGGCGGCGATGGCCGCGTATCCGGGGGAGCTTCGGCTGCGGTACAACGCCCTCCTCAGCGAGGCGGTGCGCGACTCGGACCGCCTGTCCGTGCGCCCGGATGCTGTCCACCTGCTGGGTGGGCGGCCGGTGGTGGCGTATAACGCCAAGTACCGGGCCGCGTCGGACGCCGGTGCGTCCCTCACCGCAGACCATTACCAGATGCTGGCGCACTGCACGGCGCTGGCCGTACCCACCGCCTGGCTCGTCTATGCCGGCAAGGGCGAAATGAAACTCCGCCGCATCCTTAACACCGATATCGACATCGTGGAGTTCCCGCTGGATCTCAGCCAGCCGCCGTCGGCCATCCTTGCCTCCGTCAGGGACCTCGCCCGCCAGTCCTGGGGCGAGGTGGTTTTCCACCCGCGTCCTGCCCCTGCAGGCCCGGCCAGGTAACCCCGCGGGCGCGGGGCCGCTACACCGGTACCCGGAACATGAAGGTGGTCCCTTCGCCCAGCGTGCTGTCGACGCCGATGGTGCCGCCATGTGCCTCGACGATCGCCTTGCTGATGGGCAGGCCCAGGCCCACGCCGGGGATGGCGGTGCGGCGGACGCTGCTGGTGCGGAAGAACTTGGCGAACACTTCGGAGGCGTCCTCCGGGCTCATCCCCATGCCGGTGTCGGTGACGCGGCAGGCCACGTGGCCGTCCTCCTGCGCGAGCGACACCACCACCTCGCCGCCGTCCGGTGAGTACTTGATGGCATTGGACACCAGGTTGTCCAGGACCTGGGAGATCCGGGCGCTGTCCACGTGAGCTTCCAGGCGCTCCGGGGTTTCGGCCCGCAGTTCGACGCCGGCGGCGGCGGCCCGCGGCATCGCGGAGGAGACGCTGCTGCGCACGAGTTCGGCCACATCCACGGCGTGGGGCGTGACGATCAACTGGCCGTTCCTGCTGGACAGCAGGTCCGACACCAGGGTCAGGAGCCGCTCGGAGTTCCGGCGGATGATCTCCAGCATCTCGCGCTGCGGCCCTTCCAGCTCATCGGCCAGAAGGATCTCCACGTACCCGAGGATGGAGGTCAATGGCGTGCGGAATTCGTGGGAGACGCTGGAGACGAAGTCGTCCTTGGCGGTGAGCGCGTTCACCAGGTCCGTGACGTCGCTGAAGACGATGACGGAGCCGCCGAGGTTGCCATCGGAATCCTTCATGGCGCGTGCCGTCGTGACAAAGGCCCGCTGTTCTTTCCCCTCGCCCAGCCAGACGAGGTAATCGGTGAAGGTTTCCCCCAGGACAGCCCGGCGGACCGGCCGCTCCTCCACGGCGACCAGCGTCTTGCGGTCAGGGCCGAAGACCAGCAGCTGTGACTCGTTGGGGTCCGCGATATTCTTTGGCCTGGCCAGTTCATGGTTGGCGCGCTGTTTCCGGTTCATCAGGACGTCGTGGCCGTCGGCGTCGACGGCAAGGACGCCCAGGTGCACGGTTTCCAGCACGGTGTTTAACAGGGCCTCCTGGCGCTTGCTGATGCGCAGGTTGGCCCTCAGCTGCTCGTCTTTTTCCTCCAGCTGCGTCTGCTGGCGCATCATGCTCAGGGTCAGGACGCTCACTGAGACGCCAATGCCCAGCATCATGACCGGCAGCAGGAGCGACCGGGCAAAGTCCTGTGGCGTGTAGTTTCCCTTCACGAGCAACGGCACCCAGATAATGGCCAGCGGTCCCAGGAAGGAGAGCCACAAGGCGGCCCGCGGGTAGTAGCCCGACGCGCAGAGCCAGATGACCGGGAACACGGCCAGCAGGCTGATACCCGCGAGGCTTTCCTGTCCGCCCTCCCGGCCGGCGGCGATCGAGATGAAGTCCAGCAGCGGGATGGCCAGGAAGCTGGTGTAGGGCAGCCGCTCCCAGGGGATGAGGTAGCACAGCGCCATGATCGCCAGCTGGGAGATGAGGAACGTGACGAAAAGGGGGTTGTCCATGGTGTCCGGGAAGAACGCCCAGACCAGCAGGGCCGTCAGGATGGTGGTCACGAACAACGGCATCTGGCTCATGGCCACCCGGTCCGTCAGCCGGTACTCGTGAAAGGGCCGCTTGAAAAACCGCAGCCGTCCGGAGGACCAGGCTGTGGGGTCGCTCATGGGGTGGAAGACGCGGATGTGGGGGTTTGCAGGGCCATACCAGCAGGATATCCGCAGCCAGCTATACTTCTGACGTTGGCACTGAGGGGGCTCTATGAGTGAGGCACGTGTGGGTCTGGTCATCGAGGATGACCACGACATTCGGGAACTGGTTCGCACTGTGCTGACCCAGGCTGGATTCGACGTCTCGGTCGCCAGCGGCGGCGCGGAGGGCGTCCTGATGGCAAAGAGCCTGAATCCTGACGTCATCACCCTGGACCTGGGGTTGCCGGACATCGACGGATTCGAGGTGTCGCGGCAGATCCGCGAGTTTTCGGATGCCTACATCGTGATGCTCACGGCCCGCACCGAGGAACTGGACACCCTGATCGGGCTCGAGTCGGGTGCGGACGACTACCTCACCAAACCGTTCCGGCCTCGCGAATTGCGCGCCCGCGTCGCGGCCATGATGCGGCGGCCACGCTCCGTTCCCGACCCCGGCGAGGTAACGGTGGATGCTTCCCAAGACGGAACTGCCCACCCCGAGCGTGGAAACTTCAGCCACAACGGGCTGGAGCTCAGCTACGCGTCCCGCACGGTGGCCGTCGACGGCAAAGAGATGAACCTGACCCGCACGGAGTTCGAACTCCTGTACGCGCTCCTGGAAGCCGGCCGGACGGTCCGGACCAAGTCCGACCTGGTGCGCAGGCTTCGGGATGAGGATTACGACGTCGGCAGTTACATCAGCGAGGCCGACGAACGTTCCGTCGAGGTCCACATGGGAAACCTGCGCAAAAAGCTGGGCGACTCGCCGCAGCAGCCGCGGTGGCTGCAAACAGTCCGCGGAGTGGGTTACCGCTTGGCGCCCGGGCAGCACTGAGCCTGCAGCCGGTGCGTGGTTTGCCTGCTGCACTGGGTGATGGGCCGCAGGTACGCGGCTGCCAGCCTGGGCAATGCCACCGTCATGTCAGCGTGTCGCGCCTCGGCCCGGATCTCGTTCTCCAGTTCCAGGGCAAGCCCCGCCAGCCGCTCGGCTCCAACCATCTGGCTTGAGGTCTTCAAGCTGAGGACGGCATCCATCGATCCGTCGAGGTCTCCGGTGGTCAGGGCAAGCCGCAAACGGGCCAGCCGTTGTGGCAGGTACTCGATGAAGTTCCCCACGAAGACCCTGCTGTAGCCTTCTTCCTCCTCAAGCTCTTCCCGCAGCCGGTCCAGGACGGACTGGTCTACCAGCGGCCTGGGCGCATCATCTGAAGTGCTCATGACACTCCTTTCTGCTGGAATTGCTGACTCGGAAAACAGGGTGGTAATGCGGAGGTGCTTCGTCTTTTTTCAGGTTAGGACCGTTCCCTTTACCTTGCAGAAGACTCGGCAAGAATTGTGGTTTTCTTGATGGGAGTGCGGTTTGCTGCCCATAGGATCAAGGCCAGTGCTTTCCGCATTGACGTCAACAGCGGCCCAAAACCGCCTTCAATCTGGGGATAGATTGCCGTGTTCCGAACGCTCAGGACCTTATTTGCCGCGCTCTTAATCGTGGCTGGTTTGGCCGTGTCCATAATCCAGCCGGCCAGCGCAGCCACTTCACCTCAAGTTATGCTCAACCCGGCTTCCGGTCCGGCCGGTTCCGCGGTGACCGTTACCGGAACAGGGTTCAAGGTCTCCACTACCGGGACAGTGATTGTGGGTTCCACGACCTTCGCGTTCCAGACCACATCGACGGGTGCTTTCAGTACGGGGATCACCATTCCAGCGGCGTCAACCGGAAACCTCACCATCACTGCCAAGACCTCGTCCATCAAGGCTTCCGCGATTTTCGTGGTTCAGGCTGCCCCGGCTCCAGCACCAGCGCCCGCCCCGCAGCCGCCCACAGTCAGCACGGCTCCCTTGCGCTTCGGAGTGGCAACCGCCGGGGGAGCGCTGGCCGGCACCGAGCTTGACGAGGTGGCCACCCTGGCCGGGGAAAGTCCCTCGATGGTCATGATCTACAAGGATTTCCTGCAGTCTCCGCCAATCACCGAGATGGATGCGGTGCGCTCGCGGGGTGCCACGCCCCTGGTGACCTGGGAGCCGTGGGCTTGGGGCGGCGGGGTGGAACAGCCGGCCTATTCGCTTGACCGGGTGGCTGCCGGTGACTTCGACGCACATATCACCCAGTGGGGCCAGTCGCTGGCGGCCTGGGGCAAGCCGGTCATGCTGCGCTTTGCGCACGAGATGAACGGCAATTGGTATCCGTGGGCCGAGGGCGTCAACGGCAACCAGCCCGGAGACTATGTGGCCGCTTGGCGTCATGTGCACGACGTTGTCGCCGCGACGGGTGCCGCCAATGTCCAGTGGGTTTGGTCCCCGAACGTGCCCTACTGGGGCTCGACCGACCTGGCCGGCCTGTACCCGGGGGCAGGCTAC
Organism: Arthrobacter sp. StoSoilB19; assembly: GCF_019977275.1. NCBI lineage: Bacteria > Bacillati > Actinomycetota > Actinomycetes > Micrococcales > Micrococcaceae > Arthrobacter > Arthrobacter sp. StoSoilB19. The sequence continues at coordinate 919,959 of NZ_AP024650.1, forward strand.
GTGGACATCGTGGCGCTGGACGGCTACAACTGGGGCACGTCCCAAACCTGGAGCAGCTGGGTTTCCCCGATGGATCTCCTTGGCCCCGGCATCTCCCAGCTCCGCACCCTGGCACCCGGAAAACCCGTCCTGATCGCGGAGACAGCGTCCAGTGAGTTGGGTGGTTCCAAAGCCGCCTGGAACACGGACCTGGTGTCTTATCTGGCCGCGCAGCCGGACGTGATGGGCTTCGTCTGGTTCCATCTGCAGAAGGAAACGGACTGGCGCATCAACAGCAGTGACTCGTCCGCATCCGCCTTCAAGTCCGCCCTGTTGGCCCGGAGAAGCTAGGGGATAGGGAATAGCCGCTCCGAAACTGCCAGTGGCGTGCTGCCTGATCGCGGCAACCCGTTCATCCTGCCCCGCCAGGATCAAGGACAGTGCCGGCAGCGGCTAAAGATTTCCTCAAGAATTCCTGCGTCAGCCGCCGGCGTCCAGGAAGTTCACCAACTGGGTTTCGAGGGCTGAACGGTCCTTCAGCTCGCACTCCCAGACTGTCAGCACTTCCCAGCCGGCGTCTTCCAACTGCCGGCGCTGACCTTCGTCGCGCTCTCGCGTCCGGGTGCGTTTGGCGGCCCAGAACTCGGCGTTGGCTTTCGGAGCGTGCAGGCCCACCCTGCAGTCATGGAAATGCCAGAAGCAGCCGTTGACGAAGATCACCTTGTGCCGGGCGGCGAAGACGAGATCCGGATTTCCCGGCAGTTTGGTGCCGCCGGACCTGCCGTGCAGGCGGTACCGATAGCCCTTGGCGTGCAGCAACCTGCGGACGAGAAGCTCGGGTTTGGTGTTCTTGCCGCGGATCCGGGACATGTTCCAGCTGCGCTGCTCGGGGGTGAGCTTGTCTGCAGTGGACCTGTCCGCCATCCTTCCAGTCTAGGAGCGGTTAGATCTCCCGTTCCGGCTGTTCGCCGAACACGAAGTGCCGGCCACTGACGGACTTCGGTTCGATCTCCACGTAGAAGTCCTTGAGTGTTGGAACCCAGGTCTTCAGGCCAAGCTCCTCAATGGCTGCGAGCTCATCCGAATTGCTGAGCACACGCGCTGTGCCCCTCAGGACAACCGACCAGGCCTCCTGCGAGAGGATGCCGTCGGTCTCGAACAGCACCTGGGCGTTGATGGTCAGTTGCGCGAGTTTGTTTCCCGGCGCCGTGCGCAGGTAGACCTTCCGGTTTGAGGTCACGTAATTCACCGGGAAAATGTCCGGTTCCCCCGCAACAGAAACCACCAGCCGCCCGTGCTGCGTTGCCGCCAGCAGGCGCCAGGACTGCTCGTCATCGAGTTCCAGGACGGGATTGCCGTCCGCGTGTTCAAACATCATGCGGCCATTGTTCTACTCGCAGTAGAAATGCGCCAGAGGCTTTGTACCCATCTCCGCCTGTTTGTGACAGGTCCGTCAAGGCTTAACACTTCCGAAACAGGCTTGTGACCGGACTGTCTTTCCTGCTGGATAGCGTCGCACGCAGGGCCGTGATGGCTAAACGCAAACGAAAGCGACGCACCTAATGGGCAACGACACAGATACAACGCAATTACTGGAACCGGCGGCACCATCCGGTGCCGCCGTCGTCGGACATTCCCCGGCAACCCCGACGGCAGGCAACACTGCGGCGCTGAACGCCACCAAGGAAAGCCTGGAGGACTACACGCTGCGGTTCGCGCCGCGCTCCTACCGCAAGTGGAGTGCAGGAGTGGTGGCAACGAGCGCGCTGGGCGGCATCGCCTACCTGGCGGACTTCTCGATCGGCGCGAACATCGGGATCTCGTACGGCACTGTCAACGCGATCCTGGGGATCCTGGTGGCAGCCGTCGTCATCTTCGCCACCGGATTCCCCTTGGCCTACTACGCGGCCCGGTACAACATCGACCTGGACCTGATCACCCGCGGTTCCGGCTTTGGCTACTACGGATCGGTGGTCACGAACGTTATTTTTGCGACCTTCACTTTCATCTTCTTTGCGCTGGAGGGCTCCATCATGGCGCAGGGCCTGGAGCTGGGGCTCGGCGTCCCGCAGTGGCTGGGGTATGCCGCCTCCACCGTGATCATCATCCCGCTGGTGATTTATGGGATGAACACCCTGGCCAAACTTCAAGTGTGGACCACTCCGCTGTGGCTGCTGCTGATGGTGGTTCCCGTGGGCTACCTGCTGATGTCCCATCCGGAGAGCATCGACAGCTTCTTCGCGTACACGGGTGCGTCCGGCGATGGCGGACCGAACCTGGCGTCCGTGATGCTCGCAGCCGGAGTGTGCCTGTCCCTGATGGCGCAGATCGCCGAGCAGATCGACTACCTCCGGTTCATGCCGCCGCGTACCGAGGCCAACAAGGGAGCCTGGTGGCGTGCGGTGATCCTTGCCGGTCCGGGCTGGGTGATCTTTGGGGCGATCAAGCAGATTGTGGGACTGTTTATCGCCATCTACCTGATCGCCACACTGGACCCCGCCGCCTCTGCCACGGCCAATGAGCCCGTGCACCAGTTCCTGGGCGTCTACCAGGAGATGATGCCGGCCTGGCTGGCCATGACGCTGGCCGTGGTGCTGGTGGTCATCTCGCAGATTAAGATCAACGTCACGAACGCTTATTCGGGCTCCCTGGCGTGGACCAACTCGTTCACGCGCATCACTAAGACGTACCCGGGCCGGATGGTGTTCGTCGTGGTGAACCTGCTGATTGCGCTGGTTCTGATGGAAGCGAACATGTTCGATTTCCTCAATACCATCCTCGGCTTCTACGCCAACTGCGCCATGGCCTGGGTGGTCACGGTGGCGTCCGATATCGCCATCAACAAGTACCTGCTGAAGATCTCGCCGAAGGTGCCGGAGTTCCGCCGCGGCATGCTGTACGCCGTGAACCCGGTGGGATTCGTGTCCATGCTGGTGTCCGCAGGAATTTCCATTGCCGTGTTCTTTGGTGCGTTCGGTGCCGCAATCCAGCCGTACTCGCCCACTTTCGCGGTTGGCCTGGCGCTGGTCCTGCCGCCGGTTCTCGCTGTGCTGACCCGCGGCAGGTTTTATCTTCGCCGCACCGAAGACGGCATTGATCTGCCCATGTTCGACGCCGATGGGAACCCGAGCGACGCCAAGCTCCTGTGCCACGTGACGGGGTTGGAATTCGAGCGGCCGGACATGGTGCGTTCCGCGCAGGACGCTCCCGACGGCGGTATCCAGTACGTTTCTTCGCTCGCCTTGTCGACGGACAAGACAGGGGAGTTGGTGCTCCCAGCCGGAAAATAGGCGCTTTAGTTCTGGCGGTCATTACAAAAAGGAAGCCGGTGCACGTGGTGTGCCGGCTTCCTTTATGACTTCTTCTGTCGCATTCCGGATGGTAGAAACGGAACCGGGTCCGCCTGTGGATAAGTTCGGTCGCCGAATTGTGACGTGGGCTACCCTTAACTCACTGTCCGGAGCAAGCCGTCTTGAAATTTACTGGGGGTACAGCGGCCCATGACATCACAGAACTTCTTTACGTCCCGCGCTGTGCGGTCCGGGGCAGCAGCCCTTGTTATTGGTCTTTCACTGGCTCTGTCCGGCTGCAATTCCGGGGGCTCTCCGGGGCCGGGCGGCACTTCGTCGCCCGTGGCGGCCGAGACGCCCACAGCCAGCACCACGCCGACTCCCACCCCCACACCCAGCGCCGTCTATAAGCCAGCCGACGCGTCCGGGCCCGCCCAAAACGTTCCCGTCCCCGTGTTGCCGGAAGTAGCCAAGACGGAAACGAAAGAAGGGGCAGAGGCATTTACTAAGTATTGGTTCTCCGTCCTGAGCTATGCATATGAGACGGGTGACACTGTTGCTCTATCGAAGCTTTCCAAAGCTGAATGCACCTTCTGTCGGGGTCTCGTTGACGATATCGAAGCTGCTTGGGCTGAAGGTAAGTGGATTTCTGGCGGCCAAATAGAAGTTCCGGTTGCTACCGCCAAGCCTTCCACCAACGGCTCTATGCAGGTGGTTCTACAAGTACTTCAGAAAGAACTGGCTATCCATAACCACGACGGAAGCCTCTATCAAGAGAAGACAGCCGCAACAAATGCGGGAAGCGTCGCGATGGTGAAGTTCGCCGACGCAGCATGGGTGGTCAACGACCTTGGGCTGACCCGATAGCCATGGCCTACCTAGGCAAGGCCCTCGCAGTCCTCGCCTGCTGTGTGGTGCTTTTGATTACGTCTTTTTTGACTGCCTATGCAGAAGACACTTCGGACTCGAAGCCACGGATCGGCGGGGGCTTTGTGAACACCGGAGTTCGCGTAGGGGCTGATAATTGGGTGCCTGACCCCGGTACTGGCGAATTTAGTCGTGCTGAACCTGGGACTGTAAGCACCGACCCCAACGAGTACAAGTACGAGCTCCAATGCCACCTCGGCGGAGGAGACTTTGACACCCCTTGCCTTGCCCGCCAGCTCGACTGCAAGGACCGGGAGGACGGTGCCAAGGGCATTCCGGTCGTGTGGTTGTCGCGGCCGCGGGGCGTGCCCGGCGCGGTTTGGGCGCATCACTCAGGACCCACCTGCCTTTACGACCCGAAGCCCGAGGACCTCCTGCCCCGGATCGCCGCCGATATCCAGCGCCAGTTCCAGAACCTGCCGGTCAACGCCGGGAAGGTTGTGGCGCAGCCCAGCCCCAATACCCTCCGGGGCGCGGAGACGAACTTTTACGCGGAAGCGATTGAACAGCAGTTCGACATCACCATGTTCGGCCAACAGGTACACGTGGTGGCGACACCCGTCCAATACACCTGGAACTACGGGGACGGCACGGTTTTCGGCCCCCAGCCGTCAATGGGCGGCGCCTTGCCGCAGGACAGGTGGGGCGAGAAGACCCGGACCAGCCACGCCTACGCATCCACCGGCGATTTCCAGGTGGTGCTGACAACCTCGTTCCAAGGCACCTATTCGGTGAACTCCGGTCCACCCCTTCCGATACCCGGCCAGGGCCAGTTCAGCGCGCCCCCGCAAGGGATCAGCGTCTGGCGCTCGCTCACCCGCAACTACGCCGACGACTGCAACGCCAATCCCCAGGGGCAGGGCTGTCCGGGTGCCGGAGCGCCACGGTAGGTTCAAAAGCAGGGCAGAACTGGCTGTGATCCCCATCGCACCAGCGAAAGTCCGGAATAGTTGCACGCGCCCCACAGTTGGCAAAGGCAGTACGTCTTCAGCCTTCGAAAGGAACTGCGCATGCTGTTTTCCCCACTCACCCTCGGCGAACTTGAACTTCCCAACCGGCTGGTGATGGCACCCCTGACCCGCCTCCGCGCCGGTCAGGAAGGCATCCCGGGCCCGCTCGTCGTCGAGCACTACCGCCAGCGCGCGTCCCTTGGCCTCATCGTCAGCGAGGGCACCTACCCCACCCCCGCAGGACAGGCCTATCCCGGCCAGCCGGGCATCGTCACCCAGGAGCAGGTTGCAGGGTGGAAAAAGGTTACGGATGCCGTCCACGCCGAAGGCGGGCGCATGTTCGCCCAGATCATGCACGGCGGCCGGGTTTCGCACCCTGACATCACCGGCGGTCTGCACATCGTCGCCCCCAGTGCCGTAGCGATTGACGGCGACGTCCGGACGCCGGCCGGCAAGAAGCCCTACCCGGTGCCGCAGGCACTGACCACCGACGAACTCCCCGTCGTCATCCAGGAGATCGTCAACGCCTCCCTGAACGCAATTGAGGCAGGGTTCGACGGTGTGGAACTGCACTCGGCCAACGGTTACCTCCTGCACGAGTTCCTAGCGCCGAATTCCAACATCCGGACCGACAGCTACGGCGGATCACCCGAGAACCGCGCCCGTTTTGTGATCGAAACGGTCAACGCAGTGGTTGCCGCCCTCGGCGCGAACCGGGTGGGCCTGCGCATTTCCCCGGAGCACAACGTCCAGGGCATTGCCGAGACCGACGCCGCGGATGTTCGTGCTACGTACGAAGTCCTCGTGGACAGCATTGCGCCGCTCAACCTCGCCTACCTGAGCATCCTGCACCACGAACCTGCCGGCGAACTTGTCCAGGACCTTCGCGTACGCTTCGGCGGCACCTTCCTGGTGAACACAGGCTTCGGCGTGGTCACCACCCGGGAAGAAGCCGTGAGCCTGGTGGCTGAGGGCCATGCGGACGCCGTGGTGGTGGGCCGCCCCGCGATCGCTAACCCGGACCTTGCCCGCCGCTGGAAGGAAAGCCTTCCGCTGAACGAGCCCGACGCCTCCACCTTCTACGCCGAAGGCGCCACCGGTTACACGGATTACCCGGCCTACCAGGGCTGAGCGGCTTACCAGGGCTGAGCGGCGGATCGGCCGAGTCGAACAAAACGACGACGGCGGCACCCATCATGGGTGCCGCCGTCGTTGGCTGTCTGGGGTGCTGGTCCCGGGCAGCAACACCGGAAGGTCATCCGACGACCTCACGGCTGAAGAATTATGTGGCCCGCCGGACTCCATCGGATGCCGGCGGTGATCAGATGCTACTCCAACGAATGGACTCTTACCAGAGCCAGTTTTGCCGCAAGGAAAAAGCGCTAGAGCACGGCTTCCCGGCCGGTCCCTTCCTTCATCACCAAGCGCCCGTCCTCGATGGACACCAGCACACTCTTGGGCCTGCCGCTGACCTTGGTGATGGCTTTCAGCCCACGGTTGGTGACCTCAACGCCCACCTGGGCACCCTTGGCCGGCAGCTCTACCGAGACCTCTGACGCGATGCCGAGAAGCGGATTCGTGGAAATCCCCACATCCCTGCGCACAGCCTTCCCGTTCACGGTCACGGTGACGTTCGCTTCGTCGAACCCGTCCTGAAACACAACCAGCAATTCCCGCATGGTGGCCTCTTCCTCGAGCATGGGTGCCAGTGATGGCTAGTCCACTACAGCACTTTGCGCGTCCCAGGGGAATACCTGCTTTTCCCTATGGCGCCTCAGCGAGTACGGCGGCGGTGAAGCCCCGCAGGCCGGTAAGGCAAGATGTTCTGGTGACCCAAATGCCAGGACCTTCCGCCGCTTCCGTCCGCCCCAGCGCATCAGGGGAGGACGAACTCTTTGCCCAGATCGCTGCTGAGCTGGGGGTCAAGGCCTGGCAAGTGAAGGCTGCAGTTGAATTGCTCGACGGCGGCTCGACAGTTCCGTTCATCGCCCGGTACCGCAAGGAAGCCACCGGGACGCTGGACGACACCCAACTCCGCGACCTCGACGAACGGCTCCGCTACCTCCGGGAGCTGGCGGACCGCCGTCGTGCCGTCCTCGACGCGATCGAAGCGCAAGGCCAGCTGACGCCGGAACTGCGCAAGGCAATCCTGGCGGCGGACACCAAGTCGCGGCTTGAGGACATCTACCTGCCGTTCAAGTCCAAACGGCGGACGAAGGCCCAGATCGCCCGGGAAGCAGGCCTGCAGCCGCTCGCGGACACACTCTTGAAGCGGCCGGACCTGGATCCCGACCGCGAGGCCGCGAAGTACCTCAACAGCGCGCATTCCGTTGATGACGCCGCCGCCGCGCTCGCAGGTGCACGCTCCATCCTGGTGGAAAGGGTGGCCCAGGATCCCGACCTCGCAGCAAATTTGCGGGACCGGCTGTGGGTCCAGGGCCGGATGGTGTCCCGCGTCAAGAAGGGCAAAGAGGCAGAAGGCCAGAAATTTGCGGACTACTTTGAGTTCGCCCAGGCGCCGGACAGGATGCCGTCCCACCGGGTCCTCGCGCTGTTCCGCGGGGAGAAGGACGGCATCCTTGAGCTGGACCTCGCCGAAGCCGATCCATCGGACGACGCCGCCCTCACCGCCGCCCGCGCCCGCTACGAGTCCGCCGTGGCCAGGTTCCTCGGGGTCGCCGACCGCGGCCGCCCCGCCGACGCCTGGCTGCTGCAGACCGCGCAGGTGGCATGGCGCTCGCGCGTGCTGTCCCGCCTCACCTCTGATCTCCGGGCAAGATTATTCGCGGCGGCGGAAGACGAAGCGGTCAGGGTGTTCGCAGCAAACCTCCGCGACGTCCTGCTGGCCGCCCCTGCTGGAAACCGCGCCACGCTGGGGCTGGATCCCGGACTGCGCACGGGCGTCAAGGTCGCAGTGGTGGACGGCACCGGCAAGGTGGTGGCCACAGACACGGTCTACCCGCACGCCCCGGCACGCAGGTGGGACGACGCCCTGGCCACCCTGGTGCGGTTGGCGCGGCAGCACGCCGTCGAACTCGTAGCCATCGGCAACGGCACGGCGTCCCGCGAGACGGACAAATTGGCTGCCGAACTGATCAAGCTCCTCCCGGACGTGGACCGGAAACCGCAGAAACTCGTGGTGTCCGAGGCTGGCGCGTCCGTCTACTCTGCTTCCGCGCTCGCCGCCGCGGAACTGCCGGGAATGGACGTTTCGCTCCGGGGCGCCGTTTCCATTGCCCGGCGGCTGCAGGATCCGCTGGCCGAACTCGTGAAGATCGACCCCAAATCCATCGGCGTGGGCCAGTACCAGCACGACGTGACGGCGTCGAAGCTGGACCGCAGCCTGGACGCCGTCGTGGAGGACTGCGTCAACGCCGTGGGTGTTGACGTCAACACCGCCTCGCCCGCGCTGCTGAGCCGGGTGGCCGGCGTCGGTCCTTTGCTGAGCGAAAACATTGTGGCCTACCGGAACGAGCACGGACCCTTCAACAAGCGCACCGACCTCAAGAAGGTACCGCGGCTGGGCGCGAAGGCCTTCGAACAGTGTGCCGGCTTCCTGAGGATCTCCGGAGGAGCCGAGCCGTTGGACGCGTCGAGCGTGCACCCGGAGGCATACGCCGTCGCGCGCAAGGTTTTGAAGGCCGCCGGCGCGGCCCCGGCGTCGTCCCTGGACCCACAGAAGTTCGTTGACGATACCTTCGGTCTGCCGACGGTCAGGGACATCCTGGCTGAGCTGGACAAACCGGGGCGCGACCCCCGGCCCGCCTTTGCCGCCGCCACCTTCTCGGAGGGGATCGAAAAGATCGCTGATCTGTTGCCGGGCATGATTCTCGAAGGAACCGTGACCAACGTTGCGGCGTTTGGTGCCTTCGTGGACATCGGAGTCCACCAGGACGGCCTGGTCCACGTCTCCGCCCTGGCCAACCGCTTTGTGTCCGATCCGCGCGAGGTGGTGAAGTCCGGTCAGGTGGTCAGGGTCAAGGTCCTGGAAGCTGATCCTGAGCGGAAGCGGATTTCGTTGACCCTAAGGCTCGACGACGAACCGGCCAGCGGCGGTGCAGGTTCCGGGCGGAGCGGCTCGGCGAAGCCCGGGGCAGGGAGACCGGGCGGGAACGACAACCGCCGGGGAGCGGGCGGCGGCAAGGGTGAGCGCAGCGGACGCCCGGACCGGCAACAGCCAGGGAAGCAGCCGTCAGGCAGGACCGCGGGTGGTGGCCGTCCCACTCCTGTAGCCCAGCCCGTCAACACGGCAATGGCGGAGGCGCTCAGGAAGGCCGGCCTGGGCAAGTAGTCCATCAGGGCTTTTGGCAGTGGCGGCTTTTCTGCAAGGGTGGAGTATGACCTATTTCCTGGAGTACACAGTTCCTGCCGCTCCCGGTGATGCCGAGTTCGAGTTCCCGCACGACGAGATCAACACCGGCACCACGGTTCCGCTGACCCAGACCGGCGCCGACGTGGTGCACACGCCCGAGCTCCCGGCCCGTACGGCAATTATCGGAGCTACCGTGCCCGAGGCGAAGCTCGAGGCTGAGCAGCTGATCACCCACAGCCGCGCCTCGGAGGCATCCTTGTACTTCGACCCGTCGAACTCCCTGCAGGCGGGGGTGGGCACGCTGGTGAGTACTTTCAGCGAAGGCCAGGGCTGGCAGGACGTCTAAAGGTTTGCATCAGCCGGATCGTGAGGTTTAGCCGGTGGCGCTGGCGCAGACCAGGCGTGGCCTGCCGAATCTGGTCCGGACTCCAGGCGAGTAGAGGACAGACTCGGGCGGCCCGCCCGCACTGATGCCGGCAGCTTTGATGAGTCCGTCGCTGAGCTGGTGGACATTAGCTCCGAACAGTGGCCACGCTTGGTGCGTGTTCGGTATGAAGGCCGTCCTTCCGAAGAAGTGCCCATGCATGCCGAACCTGGCGGTCAGAAAGACTGACAGGGGATCGCCGGCGGCGGCGCGGAGTCTGGGAACCACCGTGAAGTCGCTGCGTGCCGCCGCGCTGCCGAACCGGCGCACGGAGTAGCCCACAGGAAATTCATCAGTGATCGCGGCGGCCTCGACCTCGCTGTGGCCATGCTGGCGCCGGACGACGCTACTGCCGGGAAAAGGCGGCCTTTGCCGGATACGGGACCACACGTAGGGAATTCCCACCGCTCGCGTTGCCAGAACGACGGGCAGCCGGTTCGCATCCAGGCTCAGGAACACTACGCCGCGGGTCCCATTTGGTTCCCGCGAATACAGCCGAACGTTGACCTCGTTGAAGCTCCCCAGATAGGGAATGCCCGGCCCGCGTCCAAGTCCCGCCTGTTCCATGCGGAAACCGATCAGGCCCACCCACGAACTGCCGTCGAACACGTCCGGCCGGACGCCATCGGGCATGAAAGTTGCTGCCTCTTCCTCCGTGATGCGCCAGTGGAGGAAGACTGCGTCGAGCCACCGCTGGTCGGAGAATACCGGCGCAGGAAGTTCCGGTGGCCGCGGCCACACTGCCGGGGCACCCAAGTTTCCGGTCAAGGCCCATGTGCTCCTTCGATTGGCCCGGCTGAATAGGCTCGCTGGACTGATCTAGGCAGAGAAATTCAGCAACGTTCGCACTGATGTGCCCGTCATGCTTGAAGCCTAACTGAGGCTGCCGGTCCCCGGGTGGTGTTGTCGAAGGAAGGGCCGGGCCGGGCCGGAAGAGCCTGATGGCAAGGGGGGGTCCCGGCCGGGACTTCTGGGCAACCGTAGTGGCAAGGCCGTCTGGTTCATTCGTATTGGTGGGGTGGTGGTGGGGGTTTGAAGTAGTGGTTTTGTTGGGGTTTTTGGGTGGGGTCGAGGTGGGGTGGGGGGATGAAGGTTGGGGTGTGGTTGGTGGTGGTGATGGTCCATTGTTCTTTGTGGATGAGGTGGTGGTGGTGACTGCAGAGCAGGACGCCGTTGTTGGTGGTGGTGGGTCCGCCGTGTGACCAGTAGGTGATGTGGTGGGCTTCGCACCAGGGTGCGGGGATGGTGCAGTTGGGGAAGGCGCAGCCTTGGTCTCGGGTGGTGAGGGCGGTGCGTTGGGCTGGGGTGAAGAGGCGGGTTTTGCGGCCGAGGTCGAGGATTTCGCCGTTGGTGCCCAGGAGCGCGGGGATGATGTCGGCGTCGCAGGCGATTTTGCGCAGGGTGGTGGCGGCGACGGGGCCGGTGAACGCGAAAGCCCCTTTCCCTGTCCCTGTGCCTGTCTGTGTCCCTGGTGGTGCGGGTATTCCAGGCCGTTCTCCTGTCGCTGTTGCTGTGGTGTGGGTGGGGAAGAGGTCCCGGTAGTGGATGGTGGCGATGATTTGGGGTTTGTTGCCGCCGGTGGTGGGCAGGGTGTTGGTGGCGAGTGCGGTTTTGGTGGCGGTGATGATGCCGTCGAGTTGTTTTTGGGCGCGGGTGCGCCGGTCCAGGTCCGGCAGGTCGGGCGGGGCCGGCTGGGCAGGCAGGTCGGGCACGGCTGCTGTTTCGGCTGTTCGTCCGTGGTGTTCGGTGCCGGTGCCGGTGCTGGTGTTTGGGGTGGTGGTGCGGGGGTTGGTGGCGGTGTTCATGACGGTGAGGAGGTGTTCGTATTGGTCGGTGGTGGCGAAGATTTCGAGGTGGTGCAGGCCGTGGCGTGGTTTGCGGATGAAGGCGCCTTGGGTGTGGCGGAGGGCTTCTTCGGTGGGTTCGGTGCCGTCGGCGTCGATGGTGTCGGTCCAGCGTTGGGCCAGGCGGGTGAGGAAGTCGGGGTCGGTGGTGGTGGCTGCGGTGGTGAGGTGCTTTTCGATCCGGTACAGGGTGTGGGGGGTGGTGTGGTGTTGGAGCCGGTCCAGGGTGGAGTTGATGAGGGTCGCGGCGTGGGAGGACACGGCCGGTGCCTGGAGGCTCCCGGTGGGCGGTTGCGTGGTGGTCCCGTCAGTGGCGGGGTGGGGGGTTAGGGCGGTGGCGAGGTGGGGCCGGGTTGGTGGGAGTGGTTGGCCGGTGAGGCTGGTGCGGGGCAGGGTGTGCTGGGCGAGGGTGAGGCGGCGGCGTGCTTCGCGGATGGGGATGCGGAGCCTGAGGCGGAGGAACTCTGCGGTGTTGCGGCAGCCGTCATCGGCAGGGGAGGGCGGGGCCAGGGGTCTGCGGGCTGCTGTGGTCCTGGCCGCGGCCTGGGTGATGGCTTGGGTGCGGGTCCGGTCCACAGTCAGGGCTGAGATGAGTTGCAGATACTCCACGGTGCGGGCAAGGTTCTCGACCCGGGCGGCGTAATCGGCGGCCTCGATGTAGGTGGCGGTGGCCAGCACGCCCGGGGCGGCCAGGGCGGCGGTGGCGAGTTCTTCGGCAAGTGCCCCGAGGATGTCAGGGCCGGATCCCTCCCCGCCGGGGACGGCGCGAAGGCGGGCCGGACTCGTCCGCCGGCTGCCGGCGTCGTCAGCGTTCCCGCCGAACAACCCGCCGAACGACTCATCCAGCTGCTCCCCAATGGCCTCCATAACCCAACTCTGCCAGCCACCACCGACACTCAAGAGCCCCCAAAACCCCTATGTGGAAAACCCAACCCCGGGTGCTCAGCGTGGGGCGGCGGCGGAGCCGGTACGGGCCGCGGCCGGCTCCTTTTGCCAGGGCCAGCGCCCCGTGATTTCCAATTCCAGGGAGAAGCTGAGGAACGTCCTGATCAGCACGATGATGGCCAGCACCCCAACGCTGGCGAACGTGGGTGTGACGGCAACGGTGCGGATGATGTCGGCGGCGACGAGCAGTTCAAGGCCCAGCAGGATGGACCGGCCCAGCAACTGGCGGTAGGACCGGTAGAAACCCAGCTTCCCCGCCCCCGGTGGAAGCTGGTGCGGCTGATGGCCACGGATCGCCAGCGGGAGGGACACCACGGCCCCGATCACCATCACCGCGACTCCCGCAAAGTCGACAAGCTGCCCAACTGCCTCAATGACCTGCCGAAATTCCATGCCCCGCCTTAGCTCGGGCCAGGCATCCCGCGGCCAACCTGGCTGTAACCCATTGGACGGCGGCCTTCGTCACGGATGGCGGATGCCGTTCCCTGCTATGACGTCCCTGTACCCTTCCCGGAACGTGGGAAACGTGAAGGTGAACCCGGTGCTTCGGAGCAGGTGGTTACGGCAACGCTTGTTGCCTCCACGAGCGGGACCGGCGTCACCCACCCGGGGTTCTGGAAGCCCAAGTTCGGCTGCAAGGAACCGCAACACGGAACCCAGCTCGGCCGGCTCATCATCCACGCCGATATATGCCGGCGCGGGCGCAGCCTCCATGGTGGCAAGGTGCACAATGGCGGCCGCTGCATCGTCACGGTGGATCCGGTTGGTGTAGCGCACGTCCTCGGGAACCACGGCCGAGCCTGTCTTCACCTGGTCAATCAGCCGCGTCCGGTCCGGCCCGTAGATGCCTCCCAGCCTGAGCGCAATACCGGTGGTCCCGGTTCCCGCAAGCCTGTTGTGCAGGAGATCCTCGGCTTCCACCAGCACCCGTCCGGAGAAGCCGCCCGGATCCGGCGCCGTGGATTCGTCCACCCAGCCGCCACCCGCATCGCCGTAGACGGCCGTGGAGGAAACAAATAACACCCGGTCCGGGTGCACGCCGTCACGTTCGAGCGCATCCAGGACATGTGCCACACCACGTACATACGCCGTCCGGTATGCCTCTTCCGAGGGGGAATCGGCAGCGACGGCAATGACGACGGCGGTGGTGTCCGCAGGGACTGGCGGCAGTTTGGGCGAGCCCAGGTCCGCCGCAGCACCTTCAATGGCTGCCGGAAGCTTCGCAGGGGACCGGCGCCAGCCCACAACCCTGTGCCCCGACGCAGCGAACCTGAGCCCCGCTTCGGTACCCAGGTCGCCGCACCCTGCCAAAAGAATCGTCACGGCCTACGGCGCCTCAACCGGGAAGAACACGCGCGGATCCTGCAACAGCGCCGGGTACGCGAACGCGGAGCGGTCAATGATCTCCATGACCTCGAAATTCCTGCCAAAGCGGCCGTCATCGAGGGTGATGGGGCGCCCCACGACCTGTCCCACGGCGAACCTGGCTCCGTTCTCGAACGGAACCGCAACCGGCGTCTTCCCCGGGAGGGTCCGGAACGCCTCCTCCTGCGCCGCGCGCTTGCGGGTGGGCTTCTTCTCCTGAGGCTTCGGGGGCGCCTTCCTGGGCGCCCGTGACGGCCGGCGGGACCCGTCGTCCACGTAGACAGGGGAGTAACCGTCATCTCCGGCCGACATCGCGGCCGCGGCAGCAGCGCTCCGGTTCACCGGCGGAAGCGCAACGGTCCTGAGCGACTGGGGGTCGACGTCGTCATGCGGCTCCCGCAGGATCCAGAGAATGTCCCCCTCCGGTTCCTGCGGCAGGAATTCGTGCCGGGGTTCGGGCCAGACGTAGTCCATGTCCGGAATGGCGTCCGGGAAAACGGACGTGTAGAACTTCGGTTCCTTGTGCACCAGCTTGGAACGGTGGCTCAGGTGGAAGTCGGGGTCCCCGAGCCAGGGCGGCAGGATGATCTTGGCGGCGTAGTCCGGATGGGCAGCCTGCGGCGCAAACTCGGCGATGTTCGCCCGGGTGTTGTCCGGGTGGCCACGTTCGATCCATTCGTCCACCATCGCCAGCCCATACATGGTGAGGGCCGGCACGTGGCCCATCCACATGCGGATCGCGGGGTGGGTCTGCCAACCGTACCCGGGAATCACCAGGGCGCGGAGGGTCTGCAGCGCTTCAACCCGCTGCTTGCCCAGCCGTGCAGTGTCCAGGGCTTTGGCGCTTTGGCGGAAGTCAGGGTACGGGAGGAAGGTTTGCATCCATTCAGTCTGACGGTCCCCGGCGGAAGTGCCAATTGCTGTGCCAACGGCCACATCGCGGAGAGGTTAATGTCCAAATAGTGGACGCATGCATACGACGTTCAGGTTAAACCACTAAGATCACCGCAACCCCAACCGCGTTTCGGAAGCTCTCTCATGACATCTACACCTGACAAAGCAGTCGCCCACGCCCGCACCGCCCTGCCCCGTTTCGGGCAGATGCTGGCCCCGGAAGCCCAGGGAATCCTGGTCCTCGACGAGTTCACCATCGATCCCGCCGCCGCGCGCAAGGACCAGCACCGGTTCCGCGACGGCATGGCCACCGTGGCCAGGACGGTCCGGCGGATCGCCGCCCTTCGCGTGGTCATCGCGCTTGTGGCCATTGGCAACCTGCCCCTGTTCCTGCTGTCCAGCGGCGTGTGGATCTACGGAGTCTCACTCGCCCTGGTCGTTGCGGTCCACGCAGCAGTGACGCTGCTCAACCGGCACGAACCGCGGCTCAAGCAGCGCTCCGCCCTGGAACTGCACATGCACCGCGAACGCAGCGCCAACTACCGCAAGGTGCGCGACGCCGTGAAATACATGATCGACACCCCCAGCCGCATGAACGAGCACCTCTACCTGGAGTTGCTGGCCGTCAAGCGTGTCGCCCTGAACCTTGCGCACGGCACGGTTGCCCTGCTGGACACCAGCGACGACTCCGCCTGGAAGGTGCGGATCGTCCGCGAACTGCCGGCCAGCTGACCGGCGGTTCCCTGCCGACTCCGGCAGCGGCCCGGGAATTAAAAGAACGACGCCGGCACATCCCTTGTGGGGGTGTGCCGGCGTCGTCTTTTGGTCAACGGAATTTGTCTATCGCCGACCTGTCTGTGTCGCCTTCCAAAAGGCGGGCGGCCAGGGGGCCGCTGGTGATGCCGCCTCAGGCGTTACGCGGGAAGCTGGATAACCTGTCCCTCGAACACGAGGTTCGGATCCGAAATGGTGTCCAGGTTGGCGTCGGCAAGATGCTGCCAGCCGCCCTGGATGCCCAGCTTGTCGGCAACAATGCTCAAGGTATCCCCGGCCTGAAGCGTGTAGGTCTCGCCGCTAAGGGCAACCGACGTAGCATGCCGCGGCGCCGGTGCCTGCTTAACCGGAGCACTTTGAGCCGGGGCACTTTGAACCTGGACGCTCTGCGTGGGAGCAGCCTGGACGGGCGCGCTCTGGACCGGGGCTCCGCCGCCACCGCTCAGGCCGAGCTGGGACGCGCAGGAGGGCCAGGCACCCCAACCCTGGGAGGCCTGGACCCGCTCCGCTACCGCGATCTGCTGTTCACGGGTGGCATCCGCGGGGGAGCCGGTTCCGCCGTAAGCGGCCCAGGTGCTGGAGGTAAACTGCAGGCCGCCGGAGAAGCCGTTACCGGTGTTGATGGACCAATTGCCGCCGCTCTCGCACTGGGCGAGTGCATCCCAGGTGGAGGTCGGGGTGGCTGCGTTGGCCGCCGTGGCTGAGAGGGCCAAACCTGCCGCGGAGACGGCGGCCAGGGTGACTCCACGGCGTGCGGCAGTACGGAATTTGGTGTTTTTCATGATGGTGATGCTCCTGAAGGCCACCAGCGCTGGTTCCGTCCCCGGAGATCGTCGCGCCACTGCCCGCCCCTGACAAATAGAGGTCACTGTCGGTGGCTGCCGCTGGGCAGTTCTGGTGGAGGCAGCACCGGGCAA